>NZ_JBSXOM010000028.1:0-301240 GCF_056859455.1 Qipengyuania sp. L-5Y
ATCGCGTAAGGGAATGGCGTTTGCGAGAGTTGCCGCGAGATCAGGATATCCGAAAAGGCTTCTACGGCTGAAGTGAAATGCTCCAGATTTCGAGCAGCCGGAACGAGATTGTGCGCATACTTGTCGCCCGCAAGTAGCTCCCGATAAAGTGGAGACGCGGCAGCATTGTGAGATTTCCAATAGTCCGCTTAGCGGTGTGCCTTCGCCAAAAGCGGACAGTCTCCAAGCGGCCAAGAAACTGTCATAAGGTGCCCATCACATTCCTGCCGGGTGAATCTAAAAATCCCAGAGTTCTGCAGATTTTGGCCCATGGCGCACCCGACAGGATTCGAACCTGTGGCCTCTGCCTTCGGAGCCGGTACAGAACTGGTACGCCAGACTACGAAATACTACTCTAAACTACTGTTTTATATAGATTTAGATTGAAATCGGATTTCGCTGGCGTACCCAAACCTACGCCCCGGTTTTCCTCCGAGTGATGACACCACAGTTACTCAAAAACGGGGCTCTGGAAACGGAGATCGCCGTGGTCAAATTGACGAAGCGCACCGTTGAGGCAGCCAAGTCTCAGGTGAAAGACTACATCATTTGGGATGAAGATCTACCCGGTTTTGGGCTCCGAGTATACCGGTCGGGCAAGCGTAGCTACGTAATCCAGTATCGACAGAGGGGACGCGCGAGGCGGCTTACACTTGGTCTGCACGGCGTGTGGACAGCGGAACTGGCTCGCCGCGAAGCGAAGGCTCAGCTGGGGCGTGTTGCAGGAGGCGACGATCCGGCGGAGGAGCGGCTTGAGGATCATCGTGCGATGACGATGAAGGACCTTTGCAAGCGCTACATTCAGGACCTCGATGATGGCCTGATTCTCGGTAAGGGAGGGCGACCGAAGAAGCAATCGACCATCGATACCGATATCGGTCGGATCAAGAGACACATCATTCCGCTCATCGGAACCCGGCGCGTTAAAGACCTAACCAGAGCGGACATGGTCAAGATTATGCGCGACATCATGGCGGGTCGGTCGCGGATCATCGTCAAAACCAAGAAACTACGGGGCAAGTCCATCGTCAGGGGTGGTCCTGGCACTGCTACCCGCACCCTTGGCCTCATCGGAGGAATACTCTCCTACGCCATTGATTTGGGAGTTATCGAGCACAACCCCGCGCACGGCATCAAGAAGCCGAAATACAAGGTGCGCGAGCGACGTTTGACCGAAGCCGAGTATGGCGTTCTCGGGAACATACTGCGCGACGCGCAGGCGAACGAAAAATTTTGGCCGACAACGGACATTATCCGCCAGATCGCTCTGACCGGGTGCAGGCGCGGTGAGATCATAAATCTCAAATGGTGCGACGTAGACCTGGATGGAAGTTGCCTGCGGCTTTCGGAAAGCAAGGAAGGTCGATCAATTCGGCCCATCGGCCTTCCCGTCGTCGAGTTTCTTGAGGCACAGCGTCAGACTGCCACGGGTAGCTTTGTGTTCCCGGGAAATGGCGAAGATAATGCTTTTGGCGGCTTCCCGAACCACTGGAACGCCCTCTTTAGCGGCTCACCATTGGAGGGGATCACAGCCCACGTGCTGCGTCACAGCTTCGCCAGCATGGGCAATGATCTCGGATTTACCGAGATCACAATTGCCGCGCTTTTGGGGCACGCAAAAGGATCGATCACCAGCAGGTATATCCACGTGCTGGACGCTACGCTCATCACCGCTGCCGACATGATTGCAGGGTATGTCAGCGCCTTGCTCAACGGCACGAATTTCCAGCGCAGTAGCTTTGCACTGGACCGCGCTGCGCGAAAGAGCGCTATGAGCGAGTTTATCGCCGAGCACGCATCCGGGTCATGAAGCAGGTTTCGGGGCAAACTGCCCAGCACACTCCTACTGCAAACGGGATTCAAGTCCCCTCCCCAGAAATGGGGATGGCTAACCCTGTGGATAAAGCTGTGAGCTCTTTGGACGATCAGGAACCATTGGATTCGGACGATCAGGAACCCAAAGTACGGACTATCGGGAACCGAAACAGGCCTCAAACCCCCAGAAACGCTGGGCTTGAGAGCCCCTTAACTATCCTAACAAACAATCCTGTCGGATTGTTGCTAACGCGGACCATCAGCGCGCGCCTCCTCAGCGCTTTAGGGTGCGCCGTCGCCGCGCGCCTTGTCACTAGGCGGGTGCAAGAATCTCAAGTGCTTGCTAGGGATTGAGCAATGAAGACCGACCTCGATCATCTGCCCCCGCAAAAGCAGCGCGAACTTGAGCGCGTGGTGCAGCTGATCTTCGAAGAGTTTGATGACGCGTTCGCGCTCGCCAAGCACGAATGGAAAAAGGCCGGTCGCATTCTCAAGGTCATTCTCTACGGCAGCTATGCGCGCGGGACCTGGGTGGACGAGCCACATACGGCCAAAGGCTATCAGTCAGATTATGACCTGTTGGTGATCGTCAATGACAGCAGACTGACGGACCGAGTCAAATACTGGGCCAAACTCGATGAGCGGCTGATGCGCGAATACGGCGTGGCCAAGACGCTCAACACGCCAGTGAATTTCATCGTTCACACGTTGCAAGAGGTGAACGACGGCCTCGCGCATGGGCGCTACTTCTTCATGGACGTGAAACAGGACGGGGTAGCGTTATACCAGTCCGACGACACCGAACTGCATACGCCCAAGCCAAAGACGCCCGAACAGGCCCTGGCTATGGCGCAGGAATACTTCGACGAGTGGTTTCCGGCGGCGATGAAGCGGTTTGGTGGAGCGAAGTACTATCTGGAGCAAGGGCACCTCAAAGACGCCGCTTTTGATACCCACCAAACTGTCGAACGTCTCTACCATTGCGTACTGTTGGTCTGCACCTTCTATACCCCCCACGTGCACAATCTCGGCTTTCTGCGCACGCAGGCTGAGCGCATCGACGCGCGGCTAACCTATGTCTGGCCGCGCGACACAAAAAAGGATCGCGCGCGGTTCGAGAAACTTAAGGAAGCCTACGTAAAGGCGCGCTATTCGAAACACTACCGCATCACCAAGGATGAACTCGATTGGCTCGGCGAGCAGGTCGAGGAGCTGGGCCGGGTCGTCCACGAGGTCTGCACTGAGCGCCTCGGAAAGCTCAAGGCCGAGTTGGACGCAACAGGCTAGGTGGAAAGGACGTCCTGCATTCCCACTAGGGGTAGTCTAGCTCTTCTTTTTCCTGCCTTTAGCGTTGGTAGCTTTCAACACCTTCTTTGCCTTTGGCACCTTCGAGCTTGTGAGTTTTTCTCCGCCAAGCACGAACTCGGGCTCCCACGGGATGACCAGCTCGTTCACGATTTCACGCGATAGATTGACCAGTTCACGCATCTCCCGCTTGCTTGCGAACGCGCCTTGGTGAACGATGGCATTGGGCTTCTTGTTCAACCGCTCGGAGCGCTTTTTGAGCTTGCCGAGCGCCTTCTTTCGCACCTCGTCTCGCTCCGCCGGAATGATCAAGCGGCCAAATTTCCCATCGATGCCGTTTGCCCACCTCAGTAGCGAATCCACAAACTCCGACGAGAATTTGCTCTCGCTTTCGAAGCGCTTTCGTATGGCGATGTTGGCAGCAATCTCAGCAGCAGTTGCAGCCCTTACGATCGCTGCTGACCACTCCTTTCGGCGTTCAAGTATCCCATCGATTTTCTTCCACTGAGACTGAAGTTTATCGAGATCATCGCGATCATCATAAGGTGTCTTTCCCATGTATCGCTGATCGCATGAGCATCGCGGAATTAACAGTGCTAGAAAGGCTGCATGAGCGACAAGGGAACAAAGATGACTTTCGGTGGCCGTCAGGCGCGCGCCCTCTGCAACATGAGCCATTCGGAACGTCTCGACTTCATTGCAGAAGGACTGCCGATTATACTTCAAAGCGCGCAGGGCTTTTGGCGAGCGGCGGAGACGCTGGAGGACTGTCCGCGTGAGGCAGCGGTGCTCGCAGGATTCGCTGAGGAAGAGTCAGCGAAGGCCCTTATCCTCATTGATCTGGTGCGATGCCCGGTGCCCGAGGTTAGCAAGCGCATCGGTCGGATCGTTAAGAAGACGCTTTACGATCATCTCTCTCGCATGATCTATGTGATTGCCCAGTCATGGCGGCCTACCAATATCGCCCAGCTTCAAGAGTATGTCGACAACGAGCGACAAGGCCACCTTCTCGAAGGAGGCATGAGCGAATACATCGTTCCTAATTGGTCGCTCTATCTCCGTGAGAGTACAATGTATGCCGACATCGAGGTCCACGAAGAAGGGATACCGCAATGGAATGATCCCAATCGCTGGGGCGGATCCACGATGACTATGCGCCCCATCGCATTGCAGATTGTCGAAGCCCTTGAGGCGCTGGGGGTTCTAACCCGTGCAGGCCTTCAAGCTACCAGTGATGTCTGGGGCAACGTCGACTTCGTAGAGGAAGAAGGGCCGGTCGAAGCGCGCGAGCTCACTCAGCAACTTGGCGCTCGCCTAGACTCGGAAGGTTTGGTCACGGATCTCGCCACCGAGCAGCACGCGCGGCTCTTCTACAACCACTGGCAGCTTCCGATGTACAATCTCAAGTTCGATTTGATCGACGTATCGCTGGAACGGCTGGAAGCACAGCGAGAGGCCGCGTTCTGGAACGAGGTCGGCGAATACTAGCCCGCAGGGAAGTCTGCGCTAGCGAAAGAAGTGAGTGTCCGTGAGCGTCTGAGAACGAAGAAGAAATCGAGCGCGAGATAAAAGCAGCGCCGTCGGCCGGGCTGCAGGTGGTTGGTTTTGTTGAGGTTTTACCGACGGCTCCCGAACATCCCTGGCGGCGGTCGGCGCAGATTGTCATGGGTTTTCAACGGACCAAGCGACGGCGCCCGCGCTCAGGGCTGAAGTGGCACAGACAAAGCGGGAGAGATTAGTCAGGGATTACAGGATGTTGTAGCGCGGCTGAGCCGGTCTGTGCCGCAGATTCCGTAATGGTACGCTAGCGGCACAGAAGGTGCGCACCGCCAAATCAGCGACAAATCACTGATCTAACGCAGCTTCATCAACAGCAGGCGCTGTGTACGGTGTGGGCCCTAAGGTTTCCCACATTTCGAAAGGCGATCCGGTGACAAATCCGGTTCGTTCAATAGGGCTGCAATCTACTCAGTCGCAGTTGAAAGTGGCTCGCTTAGTTGAAGCACGTCCTCAAAATTCTGGTATGCTCGATGTGGCAAGTGAGCCTTGGCCCATTCCAGTCCGGCAAACTGAATGTCAATTTCGCATCGACTCTTTGGCCATAGCAGGAAGCGGTGCTGTAGTTCGCCGTTGTTATCCAGATCGAATTCAACGAAGCGTATACGAGTTGATCTAAAGTCTAGAGCCGTGCCGAGGTCCTCGCCAAAATAGCGAAATGAGCTGCTCGCATACGCAAGAGAGAGCACAAAATACCCATGCAGATTGTCTCCCGCGATCAAATCTAATTTCAATTCAGCTTCCCCAGATTGCACTAGCAACCGGTCAACCAGCGCCCCACGTAGATCAAATTCTCGTACGAATTTTACCAAAGGTATCCCGCATTGATCAGACGCGAGCTTGACCACTCTCAAGTGCTCTGACGATATCTTGTCGGTTTCAACGTCATCTAGCGTAGACCAGTCATGGGTGAAAAAACGCATTGGCAGTTACCTCGGTGGTTTCCAGCCATTCCCGACAAGCCAGTTCCGGACAGAATTGTTCACCTAGCAGATACCGTGCTTCCAAGTGCCATCGCGATTAAGAGCGCGACCATCCTTCAATTCGATATGATCCTTCTCATACGGCCCTCGCCCCTTGTCCACTCGATCAATTTCTCGTGGGACTTGGCCACGCTCCACTTGCCGTTGAATGTTGCCCGCTGAGCTTGGCGAACCCCTTACTGTGCCCGCAGCAGCAGCTGCAGTGCCACCGGTCATCGTCAAATCGACATTGTAGAGCTGCTTGAAGGCAGATTCGACACTGTTGGCAAGATCGCGACCGAAAGTAAGATCGCTTTCCTTGCCGATGACGCTCGTGCGGGTCGAAACGGAACCGTCGGAATTGGTCGTCTTTGTTCGCAGGAAGACTTTGTCGACGCCGTCGTCCGTCTGCGACGCCGTGCAGGATTGTACTTTCCCATCCTCAACCGAACAGGAGACAGTAATCGATTCCCCTGTCGGATCAGTCCCATTATCCGGACCGTTTGCGATTACAAGGGCGCGGCACTGATGATCGAGGCCTTGCCCAAGGTCAACGCGTTGCTGGCCGACCGGGGTGCGATGCCGACTGGTTCCGCGATGCCTTGGCCGAGCGCGGCATTGCCGCCCGTATCCCGTCAAAAGCCAATCGAAGGGTACCAATCCTGCACGATCCGGTGCTCTACCGCCAGCGCCACAGGATCGAGAACATGTTCGGCAAACTCAAGGACCGGCGCCGCATCCACACCCGATACGACCGATCCGCCCACACCTTCATCTCCGCCATCTGCATCGCCGCAGCCGTCATCTTCTGGCTCAATCAATGAGTCCTGAGCCTAGAAAAAGATGAGGGTTAGTCCGATCCTCCGCGTATGTGTTAAGTGAATGGCATTTTGAGACGAGGGGCTGGTACTATGATCACCGTTAATCGACGCAAACTTCTTGGGGCAGGAGCTACCGGAATGGGTCTGCTGGGCCTGGCCGGTGCGGTTCCGGCTTGGGCTCGCGGTGGTGACCTGCTTTCCGGGGTTGCTCGCAAGGGCTTTGATGAGGTGAGCGGCTCCAACATAGACCTGACAGTTGCCCGCTCGGCTTTCTCCACTGGCAACAGGCGTGGCGGCGCGATTGCCGTCAATGGGAGCATCCCGGGGCCGCTCCTCCGCCTGCGTGAGGGGACCACCGTCCGCCTCAACGTTCACAACCAGCTAGAGGAAGATACCTCGATCCATTGGCACGGGCTCCTGGTCCCCTTCCAGCTCGATGGTGTGCCAGGCGTTAGTTTCCCCGGCGTCAAGCCGGGTGAGACCTTCACTGCAGAATTCCCCGTGCGGCAATCGGGCACGTACTGGTGGCATTCGCACAGCGGCCTGCAGGAACAGGCGGGTCATTATGGTCCGATAGTTGTCGATCCGGCAGGACCCGATCCGGTGCAGGCGGACCGCGAATATATCGTGGTGCTGAGCGAATTCAGCGAGACAGATCCAAATGTGCTTTACGACAAATTGAAAAAGAGTGCTGATTATTTCAACTACGAGCAACCAACATGGACGGATGACTACCCGCTTAGTGGAGCACAGAGAAGGAATTGGGCAAGGATGCGAATGTCGCCCGTTGATATATTAGATATTACGGGATCCACGTTCACTTATCTCATCAATGGCCACGGACCGGCGGACAATCTTGAATTCAACTTCCAGCCCGGCGAACGCGTTCGATTGCGTTTCATAAATTCTGGTGCCGCCACCTATTTCAACATCCGTATACCCGGTCTCCCTATGACCGTGGTTCAGGCCGATGGGCAAAATGTCGAGCCGGTCGAAGTGGATGAATTCCAGATAGGCATTGCAGAAACTTATGATGTGATTGTGACCCCGGGCAATGACGCCGCTTACACGATGGTAGCTGAATCGATGGACCGGTCTGGCATGGGGGTTGCGACACTAGCGTCTGCGCCCGGCGCGCGCGCAGCGATTCCACCGCTGCGCGACCCGCCGTTGCTGACCATGGCAGATATGGGCATGGGCGGCATGGCCGGTATGGCTGGTATGGGGGGCGGCTCAGAAAGCATGCCCGGAAATTCGAGCGGCCAAGGAGCGGCCCGACCGGGAATGCGCGATACGTCCAGATTGCCAGCGGACGTCGAGGTGGGCCCGGGGCTTGCAATGGTGTCAGCAAACCCTGTCGACCGCACCGGAGACCCAGGCGTTGGCCTTTCCGATGTCCCGCACCGAACGCTCAACTATCGCAAACTGCGCGCGCTCACCCCCAATGCTGACCGGCGGATTCCCTCGCGGCGGATGGAACTCCATCTCACCAGTAACATGGAGCGCTACATGTGGTCGTTCGACGGCAAGAAGTTCTCAGCCGTCTCCGACGACCCGATCCGCTTTGCCTATAATGAACGCGTGCGTGTCAAGCTGATCAACGACACGATGATGACGCACCCGATCCATTTGCACGGGCATTTCTTCGAACTGGTCAATGGCGCGCCCGCCGACCGGCAGCCGCTGAAGCACACGGTCAATGTCCAGCCCGGCGGTAGTGTGGAGTTTGACCTGACCGCTGACGAACCCGGTGACTGGGCCTTTCACTGCCATATCCTCTATCATTTGGTCGCCGGGATGTTCCAGATCGTCACCGTTGCCAATCCTGCCGGAGACGAAGCATGAAGACTTTTGTTGTAAGCACGATCGTATCGCTCGCTGCGGGAACCGCGTTGGTATCGCCGGTATCGGCACAGCAGCACACCGGGCATGACATGGCTCAGCCACAGCAGAGTGCGGGGCAAGCAGCGCAGCAATGTGCTCAAGAGGCACAGCGCCATCGCGCAATGGGCCACACCGTCCCGGATGGCGCCTGCAAACCTAAGCCTGAAGCTGAGGTCGAAATGGATCATGAGAGCATGGATCGTTCGCAGATGAACCACGGTGCGATGCCTATGGCCGAAGGGCAAACGGGCATGGCGATGCCCATCAACCAATCCGGGCAGCAGGTCCCAAGGATGGATCACGGCACAATGACCGATGCTCCAGCACGCGCGCAGGGCATGCAGGGTATAGACCACTCCGCTATGCAGATGA
This sequence comes from Qipengyuania sp. L-5Y, assembly GCF_056859455.1. Classification (NCBI taxonomy): domain Bacteria; kingdom Pseudomonadati; phylum Pseudomonadota; class Alphaproteobacteria; order Sphingomonadales; family Erythrobacteraceae; genus Qipengyuania; species Qipengyuania sp. L-5Y. Next base: position 8,756 of record NZ_JBSXOM010000028.1, read on the forward strand.
ATTCCGGCGCTGACATTCCTCTACTTCCTCCTCCGCCCGAAGCCGGAAGCGGGCCTGCCCGCGCGGCGATTCCGATCTGGGGCGAGGAAGCCATGAACGAAGCCCGGCAGGAACTGATCCGCGAGACCGACGGCGGCAAGCGACTGTGGATCCAGGGCGACCGCCTCGAATATCGTGCGCGCGAAGGCACGGATGGCTATTTGTGGGATGTTCAGGGCTATTATGGCGGCGACATCGACAAGTTCTGGTTCCGATCTGAGGGCGAAGGTGCGTTCGGCAATAAAGTTGAAAGTGCCGAGGTTCAGGGACTGTGGAGCCGGGCCATTGCCCCCTTCTTTGATTTCCAGGCAGGTATCCGCCAGGATTTGACCGGACCGAAGCGGACCTATGGTGTGGTCGGCTTTCAGGGTTTGGCTCCCTACAAGTTCGATATTCTCGGAGCAGCGTTTCTCTCTAACACCGGAGATATCACCGCTCGTTTCGAGGCTGAACTGGACCAGAGAATTACCCAGCGTCTGATTCTCACGCCACGGGTGGAGGTTAACCTTGCCGCTCAAGACGTGCCCGAATTGGGCATCGGCGCCGGCATCGACCGGATCGAACCGGGAATTCGCTTGCGGTATGAATTCGTACGCGAATTTGCACCCTATATCGGCATCGCTCAGGGTTGGAAAGTTGGCAGAAGCGCCGATTTTGCACGCGCGGCTGGCGAAGACCCGAGCGTGACGAGCTACGTAGTTGGTCTCCGGTTCTGGTTCTAAGTTTGAGAAACAACAAATGAAGACCGTCACATCTGCTTGGGCCTGGGCCGGTGCTGGATACACTTCCGAAGGTGGGGTTAGGGATCGTCCGGAGCGATCTTTACGAATCCCCCATGACCGTTGCGCTGACATCGTGCGGCCTGTTCACTTTTGGCGGGGCGACATCTCTCCTATTCATATGGCGCTGAAAGGAGGGCAAAGCATTTATAGCGACCAGAATGAGTTTGCTGGTTTTCGAGGTCGCCTGCGCGCTCCTAACAGGTCGGGGACGCTGGCATATCTCACTGCGACAATTAGCGATTGGCAGCGTCGCTGCAACTGCACCGTTTGCAATAGGAAGCTGGTCGGCCAGGCTATCGGCTGACGGACATCCCACGAGAGGAAATTATCGTATGAAAGTAGAGAAACCAGGTAATACACAGTACTATTCGAACCTGACGCGCTTTCTTCATCTAGTTACGGTAATGGCGGTCACCGCAGCGCTTGTCATCAGTTTGTTCATGACTTATCCAAAGGGCGGAAAGCCGGGTGATTTCTGGTTTGAAGTGCATGAAAAGGCCGGACTGGTCGCTCTCGGCGGATTGGTCCTGTTCTGGCTATGGGCCGTCTTCCGGCGCCGCGAACCTAGTCTTGGTGACTGGTTCCCTTATCTATCTGGTCGTCGGCTTGCCGCATTGTGGGCCGATACCAAGGCGCATCTGGCTATCCTTCGGGGCGGCAAGCTGCCGATCAGCGATGATCAGCCGCTGGCCAATGCCTTCCATGGCCTTGGCGCATTAATCGCTCTTGCCTTGGCGGCGACGGGCACGCTTGGTTATTTCTACGACCAGAGCTGGGCGCTTGGGGTGCACGAGGCACTGGGCCTCCCGATGTGGATATATTTCGGCGGACATGTGTTGATGAGTCTGGTGCATGAATTCGCGCATGATCCAGTGCTAAGGAACATGTTCATCTTTCGGTCCTGCAAACCGTGATGAAACCGGCTCGTGTCACGCTCGACCTCACCAGTAGCGCGCATGACGCGGAAGAGACCCCGGTCCTCGAACATATCGAGGGCCGAAAACCAATCAGCGAGGATGCCGCAGAACTGGCAAAAGACCAAAGGACGTTTGGGGCCGAATGTGGCGAACCAGACCGCATCGATTTACGGGTCCGGTAGTTCTCCAATTGTTGATGGCTTCTGGTTCCCTCCTGGGAACATTCATAGAAGACTGGCCTCGCCCGCGCTCTCGTCGCACGGACGAAAGGCCAAGTCTTTTCCGGCGGGAAAGCCCAGAAATCCGCCAAAAGAAACAGTCGGGAAGCTCAATTAGAATCGACGCTCGCAGCCCCTTTTGACAAAGCACACCGTACGCAGTGGTCGATGTGGGATTTCATGCGTTCAATCGTAAGAACGGGTCGTCCTCAAGTGGTACGTCAAAGCTTGTGATTTCCATGCGCGATGAGATAGCGAAATTAGCATCTTATCGCTTTGTACGCTTGCTACTTAATACCAAGGAAATGGCGCACCCGACTGGATTCGAACCAGTGACCTTCGCCTTCGGAGGGCGACACTCTATCCAGCTGAGCTACGGGTGCCTCGTGCTTACGCGATGCTTACGCGGAAAGGATTGCAATGTGAACCCCATCAAGTGAGCTTTTGTAAGTTATTGAAATCTAATACATTACCTCTAAAAATTGTTATTCATCAAGCCTTGACACCTGCCTTCGGAGGGCAGCGCTCTATCCAGCTGAGCTACGGGTGCTTTGTTCACCTTATGGCGAGCGGGGCGCTTAGCAAAGCGTGGGGCGGCTCGCCAGTCTTAAAAGGTTGGGTGGATTCGCAGCGGCGTCGTTAGCGATTTGGCAAGACGGGGTTTGTACTCTTCAAAGCCATGAACGCATTGTCGCACGAATTCGACCTGGCACATGCCATGATGCTCCCTCCGGAAAGCTGCATCCCGCACGAACTGCCGGAACTGGGCAGGCTTTGTGGGCAGTGGGAAGCGGTGCACGAGGCTGCCGCGGCAGTGGCCAATCTTGCTCAGCTAGGTCGCGAAGCCGAATCAGAGCAGGTCGCCAAACTGCCGCTTCGCGCTGCCGAACTGAGCGGCTGGCGCTTCGAGACGATTGCCCGCGGTATCGATGATCTGGCAGCGATCATGCAGCCAGGGCTGCGTGCCTTGCTGTCATTGACCGCGCGTGGCCAGGACACTACCGCAGCGGCGCTCACGCTGTGGCGCGAATTTCATGCTTCGCGTTCAGCGATCGTCGATCTGGCCTACGATCGCTGATTTTCAAAAATTGACGGTGACAGCAACTGCGTCGGAATAGGTTCCGGCCGCCACGCGTTCAACATTCGCGAATGTTGAACCATACGCGGTTAGCGTGGCTTTGCCATTCGCGTCTGCCGCACCTGCAACTGTATCGACGCCCGAGGCGTTGCCCCACCGCACACTGCGTGCTGCATCGGAATAGATTTCGTAAGCGAGCGTCTGCCCGCTCGCTGAATCCAACATGCGCCGCGCACCGTTTTGCCCCGTATCCAAGGCTATTTCGAATGCGGTTGGTCCCGAACACGACAGGTCGATTGATGCTTGCCCATGTGTCCTTGCGTTAGCGGTAGTATCGAGAACGAAGTCCAATGGATCGGCGCTCGCGCTGCAGCCTTCCTCTACCACCGCGCTGACGTGCAATACGGCTTCGGTTTGGCGCGCCTCGGCCGGTGTGCAAAGCGTGATCGCCGTGATGGCGGCGGAAAAGGCGAAAATCGGCTTCATCTCATTCCAGTTGTGCCCAAACGTGCTTTGGTCATCCATTGGTTAGAACGCTTCCGGTCTGTTTAACAGCTTGTTTACCACGTTGGGCTGCTGGCTGTGCGATAAGCTGCCAGATATTTGCGCAACAATTCGATCTTGCGCGCGTTCGCGATCTGTTCCAATTACGACGCATGATGGACTCGATAATGGAAGCGCAAAAGGCGGGAGTGGTCGCAAGGGGCATTGCGCGGCTCTTTGCGCGTAATGACATCTGGTGCCTGTCGGAAATGCCGCTCAGAAATGGGCGGAGAGCGGATCTTATGGGCGTGGATTCCAAGGGCCGCGTCATAATCGTCGAGATCAAGGTCCAGCGCGCAGATCTGCTGGGCGACGGGAAATGGCCCGATTATCTCGATTTCTGCGATCGCTTCTATTGGGGGGTACCGCCGGGCCTGGATCGCAGTCTTCTGGAGGGCGAAGGCTACCGTCCGGATTGCTGCGGGATCATCGTGGCAGACGGTTACGATGGCGAAATCCTGCGGCCTGCTCCGCTACACCCGCTTGCCGCGGCGCGCCGAAAGGTCGAGGTCGAACGGCTTGCCCGTGCCGCGCTGCGGCGCGCGACCGTTGCACTCGACCCACAATGTGCACCCTGGGGCACCCCGGAATAGCTTTTCGTTGTTTCCGGAAGGTGCATTGCCGCCTACCATCAAGGCAAGATGCTCGGCGCCATAATCCTTTCGGTACTCGCGATGACCGCTATCGTTGCGGTCCGTTACCTCGCCACGAGCGGATTATTCGCTTTTGCAACCAACCGCGTCCGGCCCGGCTATCACGCCAAATTGGGGACGCAGATCCGCAAGGAGATCGGCTGGTCGCTCGCCTCTGCCGCGGTCTACGGGATACCGGCAGGTGTGGTTGCCTGGGGCTGGCAGGCGCTCGGATGGACGCGGATCTACACAGACTGGGGCGCTTACCCGCTGTGGTATTTGCCCGTCGCACCGATGCTGTACCTACTGGCTCATGACAGCTGGTTTTACTGGACCCATCGCCTGATGCATCGGCCAGTGTGGTTTCGCACCATGCACGCCGTGCACCATGCCAGCCGTCCGCCTACGGCCTGGGCAGCAATGAGTTTCCATCCGTGGGAAGCGCTGACCGGCGCGGTGGTGATCCCGGCGCTTGTCTTCCTGATCCCCATCCACGTGGCCATGCTTGGCGTGGTTTTGCTGGTGATGACGGTAATGGGCGTCACCAATCACATGGGATGGGAGATGTTCCCGAAGTGGCTGGTTCATTCCAGGTTGGGAGGCTGGTTGATAACGGCGAGCCACCATCAGCGTCATCACGAAGAGTACAAATGCAATTACGGCCTCTATTTTCGCATCTGGGATCGGCTTTGCGGCACGGATCGCGGACTAAGTCCGAACGCGTGAATCCTGTTCTTGCACTGATTTCACTGGTCTTCGCACCGTTGCTCATCGCTTCAACTGCGCCAGCGCAGGAAGGGGCCACCGTAACGGTCACGGTTACCGATCTGCGCAATTCCAAAGGTATCGTCCGTGCCTGCATGACCGCGGACGAAGCGACGTTTCCGCGCTGCCGCGGCGTGCCGGGCGCTTATGGTGCGACGGCGCAAGCAAGAGAAGGCAGCGTCACCTTCACGTTTTCCGGCGTGAGACCAGGGCAGTATGCCATAGCCTTGCTCCATGACGAGAATTCGAACGGCAAGGCCGATCGCGCCCTGGGGATGATGCCTAAGGAAGGCTTCGGCTTTTCGCGCGACGCAAAGGTCCGGATGGGCCCGCCGCGCTTTTCCGACGCCGCAATCGATATCGGTGCGCAGAACCGCAAGCTGACCATCCGGATGCGCTACATGCTCTGACGCCGCTTTTGGCGCAGCCACATGGTTAATTTCTTTAACCCGATCTTTACCGCACCCGCTGCATACCGCCTTCGATTGGGCAGAACTCTTCGGGGGCTAATGCAGTGATGGACAGGCTGGGCGGCTTTTTCGGCTTCCGTGATCGAGAGGAGGACTTCGACGACGACTACGTCGAGGCGGATGACACCGATCTCGATCCGCCGCCATCGCCGGTCGGCCAGGACGAACGCCGCATGCAGGTTCGCGCCTATAATCACTGGGCGACCCTTCTCGGCGATCTCAACTTCCCACACATTTCCGACCTCGAACCCGACATGCTCGACGACTTCGGACCCTATTCGGTTCTGCTCGACCTGTCGGATGATATCGATGATCCGAAGGTTGCGTTCGTCGGCTCCGAACTGACGATCGAGTCCGGTCAGGACAGCACGCTTTCCCGTCTGTCTGCCGTGCCCAGTCGATCGGTGCTGAGCCGCATTACCGATCATTACATGCAGATCATCGCCAATCAGGCACCGATCGGATTCGAAGCGGAATTCTCCAACGAACGGGGCGCGAACGTCCTCTATCGCGGTATTCTGCTCCCCTACTCGAGCGACAACGAGACGATCGATTTCATCTATGGCGTGATCAACTGGAAGGAAATGGCCGACCAGCAGACCGCCGACGAGCTGCTTCTGGCGATAGACCAGGCTCTCGGCCCGGTAGATGATGGCGAAAGCGATCTTGATACCATGGTCGAGACGGCCGAAATGCTCACGTCGGGCATGGACGCGGAACATTCCGACAGCATACTTGAACTCGGACACGACACCATGACCGACAGCCCTGCGCACAATGCCTTGCCGCAACCTTCTTTCGGTGCGGCAGATGATGATGAAGACCGATTCACAGAACCGAGCGTCGCTTATCAGCCCGCAACCCGTGTCGATGCATTGGGCAACCCGATCGGCAACTACGTTCCGGACGACATGGGCGAGCCGGAATACGAAGACGATTTCGATCATCCTATCAAGACTGCCGCAGATTATGGCTTGCCGGATTGGGACGACGAGGAAGAGGGCGACGAGGACGTCGACGCCGTGGTCGATCCGCTTGCCGACGATGAGACGTCGAGCAGTCTGATCTCGCTGGTCAGCCGCGGCGGTCGGACAAAGAAGAGCGTCGACCTTTCACATCAGGAACCCGCGCCTGCCATTCCGCAGGCTTGTGAAGGCGAAGGCTTCGCCCCTGCGCCGCGCGTTCCCGAGCCCTACGAGGCACCTGCTGAAGAACCGCAGCTCACCGATACTCCACCAGAGGACGTCGAAGAAGTGGCGGCTGCGCCAGATGCCAACTCGGAGGACGCTTCGCCTGAGGGCCTCTACGATTGTCTCGCTGCGGCGCGCGAAATGGCGCAGGCTGCGCAGAACACCGAGGATCGCAGCCGCAAGACACTTTATTCGGCGGTCGCAAGGGCTTACGACTTCAGCCTTGAAGCGCAGAGCGCTCCCGGAGATTTCAACGAACTGCTTATCGACAACGGCCTGACCGTCCAGGATCGCGCGCCGATGACGCCGATCGTCAAGCTGGTTTTCGGTGCCGATTACGACAAGACTCGCCTGACCGAATACGCCGCCGTGCTGATGCATGCCCACCGTATCGGTGTGGAACGCGGCAAGCTCGCAACGTTCCTGCGCGAAGCAGAGGGCGGCCTCAAAGGGATCGTCAATGCCGAACGCGATGCGCGTAAGGAAGAGCAGGGCAAAGCGGTCGCGGACGGAAAAACCGTTCGCCCTGCCCTCGCGAAGAAGCTTCGCGCCCTGGAACCGCTTTCCCTCGTCGATCTAGACGAGGACGGCGCGGAATTCGCATTGGTCATGATCCGGCGCACCGCTGCCGGTACGTTGGAAATCGTCGGCGAAATACCTGACGACGTGCCGCTGGTCGAACGCGCCGCGCGCAAGCTGCTCGCCTAGGACAACGCTGCTACAATTCGCTTGTCGCCCCCGCGCTCGATTGGCTAGCGCGGGGGCGATGCCGTTTTTCCCCACTGCACCCGTCCGCATTCAGCCCTATTTCGGCTATAGGAACCGTGAACGGCTGCGCATTTCGGCCAGGGCCTTGCGTTCGCGCGTCGGCAAGTTCGAGCAGCGCAGCAAGTGGCGTGCAGCGAAAACCATGCTGAGCCAGTTCGTCAGCCATGAAGTCCCCGATCTACCTGTCGAACTGGAAATCGCCCTTCCCGACGGAAAGGCTCAACGCCATCTGGGGCGAACGGACAGCGAAGGCTTCGTCAATTTCGATATCCCGCTCGAACCCTGCTGGGATTACGGTACGCACCCTGTGTGGGAAACGGTCGTTTTTCACTGGCGAGCGGGCGAGGAAGAGCAATGCGTCGATGCGCATGTCCTCGCGCCAGGGGCCGATACCGGTCTGGCAGTTATTTCGGACATAGACGACACAATCGTCGAAACCGGCATCACCGGCGATTTTCGCGCGGTTTTGCGCAACTGGCGCAGGATTCTGATTCAAATGCCGGAAGAACGCATCCTCGTTCCCGGCGCCGACGTATTCTACAATGCGCTGGGCGGTGGAGAAGCGCTTACCAGCGGAGAAGGTCGCGCCGGCGAGACGCAGCCTGCGACTCATCGGCCGTTCTTCTATGTTTCCTCGAGCCCGTGGAACCTGTTCAGCTATCTGGTGACCTATATTCGCGGTCGGGGCCTGCCATTGGGGCCTATTGCGCTGCGCGATTGGGGCCTCAACCGTGCTACCTTCGGATCTGCCAGCCACGGTGCACACAAGCGCGCCGCCATCGAAGCCATTATTGAAACCTATCCCGAGATAAAATTCGCGTTGATCGGGGATGACAGCCAGGGCGATCTGACCGCATTTGCCCAGATTGCAGTCGACCATCCCGGGCGGGTTCGCGCAATCTTCATCCGAAAGGTTGGCGATGCGATGAGCGCGGAGGAACTGACGGCTACCGCAAATCTCGAAGCGGCCCAAATACCGTTATGGCTGGGCGATGGCTATGATACTGGTCACGAATTCCTCGCCTCCATCGGCCTCCTTGGCGACGGAGAGGCAAAGGCGATCGTCGACACGGTAGAAGCAACGAAAAAGTGGAAGGCATGAAGCGCGCGATGAAGATCGGTCTCGGCATCGTTCTGTTCCTGTTGCTGGCCGGCGGCCTGCTGTTGTTGGCCATACGCACGAACGGTCCCGCAGTGTTGAATGGCATCGACCGGCTCACAGGTGGCGGCCGGGGCGTTACGCTGGTTTCGAACACCCAATATGGCCCGCACCGAGACCAGAAGTTGCGAATTTACGCGCCTGCGAAAGCCGACCATGACCAACCCTTACCGATCATCCTTTTTGTTCATGGTGGCAGCTGGAGCTGGGGCGATCCGGATGATTACACGTTCATCGCGCGCGCTCTGGCTCCGGAAGGCTTCGTTGTTGCGCTGGCCGGTTACCGGCTGGGCAAGGACGGACGCTATCCCGCCATGCTGGAAGATACCGTAACCGCCATCGGCCAAACAGTTCGGATCGCGCCGCAATTCGGCGGTGATCCGGGCCGCGTGATCCTGGCCGGACATTCGGCAGGCGCCTACAATGTGGTTCAGGCGGCGTTGGAGGAAAAGTGGCTCTCCCGCATCGGAGTGACGCCGCGCGGCGTGGTCGGCCTGGCCGGGCCCTATGATTTTTACCCATTCGACAAGGATTCGAGTCGGGACGCATTTGGTTCGGTAGGCGCCGGACCCGAGAGCCAGCCGGTCAATCACGCGCGCGCCGACGCGCCGCCTATGCTGCTTGTACATGGAGAGCGCGACACGCTGGTAAAACCGCGCAATACCCGCGCTCTGGCAAAAGCCCTGAGAGATGTGGGAGCGCCTGTGGAAACTCGGTTTTACGACAGCTTCGACCACAATGCCCCGCTCATTTCCTTCGCCAGTCCGTGGCGCAATTCGCGCGATGTGGATGATGCCGTGGTCGAATTCGCCCGCCGGGTGAGCAAGGTTTCAGTTCCGGTTCAGGCCGAAAGCCCTTAGGCTCGCCGCCAATGCGCCTATTTGCCCGCCTGCTCGCCATGCTTGCTGCCGCCATGCTCGCGGCGCAGCCGGTTGCTGCCCAGTCCATTCTGCGCGATGCAGAAACCGAAGCATTTCTTGATGAAATATCGGCTCCGCTAATCGAAGCGGCCGGACTGCAGCCCGACAACGTCGATATAATTCTAATCAACGATCCGTCGATCAACGCCTTCGTGGCGGGCGGTCAGGCGGTCTACATCCATTCTGGTCTGATCGACGCCGCCGATACGGCCGAAGAGGTTCAGGGCGTGATTGCGCACGAACTGGGCCATATCACCGGCGGGCATATCCTCCGTTATGGCGAAGGTATGGCGTCGGCTACCAAGATCACGGTGCTTTCGCTGCTGGCCGGTCTTGGCGCTGCGCTGGTAGGTGCTGGCGATGCGGCCATGGGCATCATGATGGCCGGGCAGCAGGCGGCGATGGGCAAGTTCCTTTCATTCAGCCGGACCCAGGAATCGTCTGCCGATTTTGCCGGAGCTGAATATCTGTCCAAGGCGGGTATTTCCGGACAGGGTTCGCTCGATTTCTTCGGCAAGCTGCTCAATCAGGAATACCGTTATGGCTACAGCCAGAGCGATGAGGCAGGTTTCTATCGCACGCACCCGCTTTCGGGTGACCGTATTTCGGCATTGCGCGGCGTGTATGAAAAAGACCCCGCATGGCAGCGTCCCGCGAACGCCCGCAACCAGGCGAATTTCGAACGGGTGAAGGCAAAGCTCATCGGTTACATATCGAAGCCGTCGGCGACACTGCGCGATTATCCCGAAACCGACCAGACGATACCCGCGCTCTACGCCCGCGCCTATGCCTACCACCAGAATGCCCGCGTCGATCTCGCGCTCGAGACGGCGGACAAGCTGCTGGCAAAGGATCCCGACGACCCATATTTCCTCGAACTCAAGGGACAGGTCTTGCTTGAATCGGGCCGCCCTCGCGAATCGCTCGAGCCGCTGCGCCGGGCGACCGATTTGACCAATTCCGAACCGCTGATCGCCAGCCTGTTCGGTCATGCGCTGATCGCTACCGAAGACAAGAGCAATTACGAAGAGGCCGAGCGTGTGTTGCGAGCCGCCGTTGGGCGGGATCGTCGCAATCCCTTCGCCTGGTATCAGCTCGGCGTCGTCTATGCAGCGCGCGGCGATACCGCACGGGCCCGCCTTGCATCCGCGGAACAACAGGTGATGAACGGCGAATACGGGCTGGCCATCCGCAGCGCGCAGGCAGCGGAAAGCGGACTGGACCACGGCAGCCCGGACTGGATCCGGTCACAGGATATCGGGATGCAGGCACGCGCCCTGCTCGAACGGCAGTGCGAAATGCAGCGCAAACGCAACTGTGCGCCCGGCTGACGAAACGAAGGAACGTCATGAAAAATCATCTGCTGACGGCGCTGATAGCGCTGGTGTGCGGTTTCGCCGGTGCAGGCCTCTGGTCGCTATCGGGCCTGGGTCACAATCAGACACGCAGCTATCTGCTGTCGAACCCTCAGATCCTGCCGGACATGGCCGAGGCGTACCAACGCGAACAGGCGAAAGATCGCCTTGCTCAGGCGCCTGACGGGGTCAAGCAGCCCTTCCCTGGTGCGGTGCTCGGCAATCCCGAAGGCTCGCACGTCCTGGTCAAGTTCACCGATTACGGCTGCACCTATTGTCGTCAGTCGATCGCGGGAACGGACGAGCTGATCGCTGCGGATCCGGAACTGAAGGTCGTCGTGCGCGAATGGCCCATCTTCGAAGGCAGTGAAGCGGCTGCGCGCATGGCACTGGCCGCCGCGAAGCAGGGTAAATACGCCGCATTCTATCACGCCATGTTCGAACAGGGACCGCCCAGCGAGGCGACGATTGCTCGCGCAGCGCAGATTGCCGGACTGGATCAAGCCGCGGCAAAGGCGTTCGCCCAGTCCGATGAAGCCACCGCAGAGCTGGACCGGAATATGGCGTTTGCCCGATCCATGCAGTTCAGCGGCACGCCCAGCTGGATCGCAGGCGACGAAGTGATCGAAGGTCTGGTGCCGCCCGAACGCCTGGCGGAAGCGCTGAAATCGTCCGCCGGATAGCGGCTTAGCCCTCTTCCTCCAATGCCTTGGCGTACATGGAAGCCAAGGGGCGTTCCATTACCCGGCGCACCATAGGTTCGAAGAACTCGAGCGGTTCGCTTTCATAATCGGGATCGAAGGCGGCCTGATCGTATTTCTCGCAGAATTCGCGGCACGCTTCGAAATGCGGATGCTCGGCAAACTTGTCCCGCGCGTTCTGATCCATCCCGAGGAAATGGAAGTAGTAATATCCCTGAAATGCGCCATGGTTCTGGCATATCCAGTGGATTTCGTCAGTAACGAACGGCTTGATGATGGAAGCGGCGACTTCGGGATGATTGTAGCTGCCGAGCGTATCGCCGATGTCGTGCAGCAGGGCCATCACTACATATTGTTCGTCGCGCCCGTCGCGGTGCGCGCGCGTTGCGGTCTGCAGCGAATGCTCGAGCCGGCAGACGGGAAAGCCGCCGAAATCGCCATCGAGAAGCTTGAGATGGTCCAGCACACGGTCCGGCAGTCCCTTGGCAAAAGCGCGGTATTCGCCGCCGATGATCGCCCAGTCTTCGGCCGTACCTTCCTTCATCTCGCGGAATTTCGCCCGTTCGGCGGCCGAATGTTCGATGTTTTCCTGAATGCCCATCGCGTCTCTCTCTCGTTTTGCCTGTTACGGTGAGTGTAGCGGCTGGTGCAATTCGTCGCAATTGCGCTAGAGGGGCGTTCCAATGGCAGTCTTGCCCATTCGCCCCACGCCGTTCTTCGCCAACAAGAACCAGGCGTTCTGGAACCTCCAGCTGGCCGGCTGGGGCGGTGCAGCCATGCTGCGCGCAATGTCTACCCTGGCTAACGGCCAGTCGCCCGACCGCCTGGTCATCATCCTGATCTCCAGCATCACCGGGTTCTCGATCAGCCTGATCCTGGCGGTCATCTACAGCAAGCTGATAAAACAGCGGCCGGTCATCACCTGGAGCGCGACGGCAGTCGTGCTGGCCTTCGCCGTCGCCTTGCACGCTTTCATCGACAGCTGGGTCCTCAATGTGGCGGGCGGCGCCACGGGCAGCGGCAATTTCGTCAGCCTGTTCGTCGGCATCTACTTCATCGACCTCACCCTGCTCGGCGCCTGGTCCGCATTGTATTTCGCGATCAATTTCTTCCTTCAGATCGAAGAACAGGCCGATCGGCTCGAACGGCTGGAAGCGCAGGCAACCAGCGCGCAGCTTGCGATGCTGCGCTATCAGCTCAATCCGCACTTCCTCTTCAACACGCTCAATTCGATCAGTACGCTGGTGCTTCTCAAGCAGAGCGAGACCGCCAACGCCATGCTCACCCGGCTGTCCAGCTTCCTGCGGCATACGCTGGTCACTCAGCCGGGCGGCAAGGTTTCGGTGGCGCAGGAAGTGGAAACGCTGAAGCTTTATCTCGGCATCGAGCAGATGCGGTTCGAAGAACGCCTGCGCTCCACATTCCGGATCGAACCCGAGGCGGCAGGAGCGCAATTGCCCGCCATGCTGCTCCAGCCTCTGGTGGAGAATGCGATAAAATACGGCGTCAGCCCGCAGGAAGAAGGCGCAGAGATCGCCATCGTTGCGCAGATCGTCGGCCCGCGCTTGCGCGTGACCGTCTCGGACACCGGGCCCGGCATGACCATGAACGGCACGGAAGAGGGCCTGCCTGCTGTCCGGCCAACCCATGCCCGCCGCGATTCGACCGGGGTGGGACTTGCCAATATTCGCGACCGGCTGGCGCAGGCATACGGTGAGGAGCACAGGTTCGAAATCCGCTCACCGGAAAGCGGCGGCTTTTCCGTGCTCGTCGAGCTGCCGTTCGAGCCCGATTCGGAAGATGCGTTAAGCCAAGGGCAATCAGCAGCCGCCCAGCAGGCCGCGTTTTCGCAGAAACCCACGCCCCCCACGGCCGTTATACCCCCACACCTACCCCCGAAAGCACCCCAGACGACATGACCATCCGCACCATACTCGTCGACGACGAGAAGCTCGCCATCCAGGGTCTCCAGCTTCGCCTCGAACCGTTTGAGGATGTCGAAATCATCGACACCTGCCAGAACGGCCGCGAGGCGATCCGCGCGATCAAGACGCAGAAGCCCGATCTGGTCTTCCTCGATATCCAGATGCCCGGTTTCGACGGATTCTCCGTGGTGCAGGGCGTCATGGAAATCGATCCGCCGCTGTTCGTGTTCGTTACCGCTTTCCAGGAACATGCCATTCGCGCCTTCGAGGCGAATGCGGTCAACTACCTCATGAAGCCGGTGGACGAGGACAAGCTGGCCGATACGGTCGAGCGTGTACGCCAGCGTCTGGCGGAAAAGAAATCGACCGAAGAAGCTGAAAAGCTCAAGAACGTTCTGTCCGAAGTGGCACCCGAAGCAGCCGAAAATCTCGCTGGCGAGGATACCGAAGCGGCAAGCCGGTTCGAAAAGCTCATCAATGTGAAGGACCGCGGCCAGATATTCCGCGTGGAAGTCGGCACGATCGAGCATATCGAAGCCGCCGGCGATTACATGTGCATCTACACGGGCGACAATTCGCTGATCCTGCGGGAAACGATGAAGGATCTCGAACGCCGGCTCGACCCGCGCAAGTTCCAGCGCGTACACCGTTCGACCATCGTCAATCTCGATCAGGTGCGCCAGGTAAAGCCGCACACCAATGGCGAATGCTTCCTCGTCCTGGACTCCGGGGCGGAGGTGAAGGTGAGCCGTAGCTACCGCGACGTCGTGGCGCGTTTCGTCCACTGATGGCTTTCGAGCTAGAGGGCTTCGACCTCACCCGATTCGTGAACGACACCCTTGCCGAGGATCTCGGTACGGGCCTGCCGGGTGGTGGGCGCGATGTGACCAGCGAAAGCGTAATCCCTGCCGATGCAGGCTTTGCAGGCGTGATGGATACGCGGGATGCCATCCATGTGGCCGGTCTGCCCATCGCCGAAGCATTTTTTCGCGCTCTTGATCCTGACATGACGGTCGAGATTCTCGTCGAAGAGGGCGCGAGCGTACCTGCGAACACCGACCTCATGCGGTTCGAAGGCAATGCTCGCGCGATGCTGACCGCCGAACGCAGCGCGCTCAACACCGTTCAGCACCTTTCCGGCATCGCCACGATGGTTGCCCAATATGTTCGCGCGATGGACAATCCGGGCTGCACATTGCTGGATACGCGCAAGACCATTCCCGGTCTGCGCCAGCTTGAGAAATACGCCGTGCGCATGGGCGGCGGGTCGAACCACCGGATGGGTCTGTGGGACGCCGCGATGATCAAGGACAACCACGTCCTTGTCGCAGGATCGGTCGCCGAAGCGGTGCAGCGTGCGGTCGCGGCAGGGGTGCAGGAAATCATTTGCGAAGTCGACCGGATCGACCAGATCGAACCGGCGCTGCAGGCGGGCGCCACGCGGCTGCTGCTGGACAACATGGGGCCTGCAGTACTGCGTGAAGCTGTCGCGCTTGTGGCCGGTCGGGTCCCGACCGAGGCGAGCGGCGGGATCGATCTCGACACCATTCACGCCAAGGCTGCGACAGGGGTCGATTACGTTTCCGTCGGTCGCCTCACGCAAAGCGCGCCCGCTGCGGATATCGGCCTCGACTTTACGCCGCTGTAATTTCGGATATTCCTGTCTCCGACATTCGCGAGAGGGGAATTCATGAAACCGGGCTCCATCAGAAAATTCGACTGGCTCTATCTCGGGTCGATCGCCGTCAGCCTGCTGGGCTTTGTCTTCAATTACGACACCATCGCCGCCCAGACCAATGCAGAACTCGCTGCACATGGTGTCGAGGGCCTCAGCACCGGAGTGCTGATCGGCGGGCTATTGTTCGGAACGGCGATCAGCCTGGCGCTATGGTTCATGATCTCGATCTTGCGCATCGAACTGGCCAAATGGCTACTCCTTCTGCTGACGGCCTGGTCCGTCCTGACAACCGCCACTGCGGCCGCATCCGTTTTCGATTCCAGCGTGGCTTGGGGTCTGATCAGCACGATCATGACGATCGTCGCTCTCTGGTTCCTGTTTCAGCCGGATGCCAAAGCATGGTTTGCCGAAAAGAAGGGTGGCGACGGGCAGCCCTAGCCTGGCCGCTGACGCTTCGAGCGAAGCCCCGCCGAACTCATGCTCCCGTCAACCCGTCCAAGGATACTGGCCGCCTTCGCAATGGCTGGCCTGGCGTCTCAGGCGGCCCCCCTTGCGGCCCAGCATTACCAGTGCAGCCCGCCACGCACAGTGGCGGTTCCCCGTATCGAACGTGAAGCACGCCCACGCCCTTTGCCGATAACGGGATACACGCTGGCACTGAGCTGGAGCCCCGAATTCTGCAAGCCGCGTAAGGGGCGCCCGCAACAAGCGCGTCAATGCAACGGGCGGGACGGCCTGTTCGGCCTCGTGGTCCATGGATTGTGGCCGAACAGCGGACGCAGCTGGCCACAGTGGTGCACGGCACCGCGTCAGCCGCTTGCGCGCGAGATAGCCGCCAATATGTGCCTTTCGCCCTCGGCCGCGTTGATAGCGCGTCAATGGGCTAAGCACGGCTCCTGCATGGCGCAGCGACCGGCAACCTATTTCAAGGTCACTCGCATCTTGTGGCAGGGCTTGCGCTTTCCCGACTTCGATCGCGTGAGCCGGGAGGATGATCTGACCGCCGGTATAATCCGCACACGGTTCGTCGATGCAAATCATGGCTGGAAACCAGACGCAGTTGGCGTGCTGCTGAACAGCCGCGGATGGCTGGAAGAATTGCGCCTGTGCTACGACAAACGCTTCATGCCCACCGCCTGCGACCGCCGAAGGTTCGGCGCGCGAGACGAGACTCCGGCCAAAATCTGGCGAGGGCTTTGACGCGCACTACAATCGAGAGCGCGTTCTGAATTACCAGCCGCGCGAACATTTACTGATGCTCACCGTCGCTGTCTGAAAAACTCCCGCAGGATTTGTGCCGCCCTTGCCTCCCCCATGCCCGAATATATCTCGGGCTTGTGGAGGCATTGTGGCTGGTCGAACACCCGCGCGCCATGTTCGACCGCCCCGCCCTTGGGATCGCTCGCGGCATAATAGAGCTTGCCGATCCGCGCATGGACAATCGCACCGGCGCACATCGCGCAAGGCTCCAGCGTGACCCACAATTCGCAATCTGTGAGACGCTCTTCCCCAAGCTTCCTGGCCGCGAGGCGAATCGCCTGAATCTCGGCATGGGCTGTCGGATCATGGTGTTCGCGCGGGGCGTTATGGGCTTCTGCCACGATCGTCCCGCCGCGCACGATCACCGCGCCCACAGGCACTTCGCCGACCCGGGCGGCGTCTTCGGCGAGGGCCAGCGCACGGTGCATGGGTTGCGGAAGGGTCCAGGAAGCCATAGCGGAACTGCGCTAGCTCGCGTGCACTTGGGGCGCAACGTGCTTGACGATTCGCACCCTCGCAGCTATGCGCGCCGCTTTCCGGGATTAATGAGCCCCGCAACCGCGCCGAGCGGCCAAGGGAACTCGCCCGTCCATTCGAACGAAGAGACTTATCATGTCGCGCATTTGCGAACTCACCGGCAAGGGCCGCCAGGTCGGTCACAATGTGAGCCACGCCAACAACAAGACCAAGCGGGTCTTCCTGCCCAACCTTCAGAACGTGACGCTGATGAGCGAAAAGCTCGATCGCAGCTTCAAGTTCCGCGTGTCGACACAGGGCCTGCGTTCGGTTGAACATAATGGCGGTCTCGATAATTGGCTGCTCAAGACCAATGACGACAAGCTTTCGGCCAACGCGCTCAAGGTGAAGCGCGAGCTGAAGAAAGCTGCCGCCGCCTCTTAACGCATGGCGTTGCGCCTCGGCGCAGCAGCTTGAAAGAACGAAAGGCGCGCGGGACTACTCGCGCGCTTTTTCGCGTCTGTCCCAGCGTAGCTTGAGCAGCAGTGTGCGCTG
This sequence comes from Qipengyuania sp. L-5Y, assembly GCF_056859455.1. Taxonomy (NCBI): domain Bacteria; kingdom Pseudomonadati; phylum Pseudomonadota; class Alphaproteobacteria; order Sphingomonadales; family Erythrobacteraceae; genus Qipengyuania; species Qipengyuania sp. L-5Y. The sequence continues at coordinate 26,167 of NZ_JBSXOM010000028.1, forward strand.
GATCGCCATGAAATTGTCGTCGGAAATCAGCCAGACGAACTGTCCGTCGTCGTCCGTGGTGACGGCAATGCCCTCGTAATTGTCGCGCGGGATCGCATTCCCGAATTCGGCGAGCAGGCGTGTGGGGATGGATCCATCGGCGTTGCGCCGGTCGATATCGATCTCGACAATCGCCGTCTCGAATCCCGGTGGGATTGACCAGGCAAGACGGCGCAGCAGGATCAGTGCCCGGCCGCCGCCGATCGGGGTGGCATCGACCGGGCTGTAACTTTGCGGAATGTCGATCAATACGCTTTGCGGGCGCTTGTCCTCGATAGGGTCGGTCGCAAATATCAGCGCTTCGTGCTGACGCCCCATCCAGCGCTGCGCACTCTCCTCGATCACCAGAAAGCGGCCATCGCTCAAGCGCGCAAGCGATTCGGCGCCGCCATTGCTTTCCCAATTACGCATCTGCAGTGGCCGGACTTCGGCATTTCGGCGATGGTCGGCATTGAAGCGGACGATGGCTTCGCGGAACTCGTATCCTCCCCATAGGATGCCGGAGCTCGGATCGATGGCCAGCGATTCCAGATCGCGGCTTTCTTTCGGGCCGTCATTCGCATCGTCGAACGAACTCAGGATTGCTGGCAGATTGCTACGGTCGGGACGGCCAAATATCAACTTCTGGCCGGTGTCGCTCCCGGCCAGGAAGCGCTTTCTATCCAGTACGACCAGCGCCGAAAAACCGCCGAACTGAGCCCTGTCGCCCGTCAGTTCCCACCCGGCCATCAAAGTGAATGGACCGCGCTGCGATTGCGTCACGTCGATCGGCTCGATGGTGGCGAGCCGCTGGAAATCCTGCGGGGGCTCGGCTGTACGAAGCCAGGTTCCGGGCACGATGGCCGCAGTCAGCAGGGCAGCCAGGACAAGACGCGTCGGGCGCATGGGAAAGGTGCTCTCCTGATTGCGCCGTTGTGCGCGTCACGCGCTCAGCGCATCGGTCCGGTGAACAGCAGCGGATCCAGCCGGGCATTGCGCCATTTCAGGCTCCAGTGCAGGTGCGGCCCGGTGGCGCGGCCGGACGAACCGACATCGCCGATATGTTGCCCCTGCCTGACGCGATCGCCTTCCTTCACATAGAGGCGCGAGGAGTGCAGGAACGCGCTGTTGAGCCCCTGTCCGTGATCGATAATCAGCAGATTGCCTTCCAGGCTATACCCTTCGACTGCCAGCACCACGACACCGTCTGCCGGGGCCACGTAGGGTACGCCATTGCCAGGCGCGATATCGATCCCGGAATGATAGCTGCCCGGTTCGCCGCGATACACCCGCTGCGAGCCGAACCGGCCCGAAATACGCCCCGTCACCGGCCAGATGAAATCCTGCGTCCAGCCGGTGCTGCCCGTGTCCTTCAACCGCGCATCCCAGATCGCGTCCAGTTCAGGCTGGCGGATCTTCATGAAAGCGGCCGACGCGCCGCCGGGCGTGCGCGCCGCATTTATATGCTCGATATTCCATGCCCGCGGCGCAATCGTAAGGGGGCTTTCGATCATGCGCCCATCGGCCAGCCGCGCTGTCAGCGTCATCGCTGCCGGCGCATCGCGATCGAAGGCGGCAAAGAACCGCCCCTCGTCGTCGAAGGTCAGCTTTTCCTCGCCCAGCTTCGCTTCCCTGGTCCCACCGGGCACGGTCCCGCGCATCCAGCCGCCCTGTTCCAGTTCGCCGTCGAAGGTAAACACGGCGGGCCGCGAGGGCGTGGGCGTCGGGGTAGGCGCAGGCGCGGGCGCGGCGCGCACCGGCTGCACCACTTCGGGCGATGCCGCCCTCTCCGGCCCTGCCGATGGCACACAGGCGGTCGCAAGCAGAAGAAGCGGCGCGACCCTTGCGTACCTCACGGCGCCAGCCGCTCCGTGGCGAGCTGGGCGCTGGCATAGGGCTCCTGATACTCCACCGACCAGTAGCGCAATTCGTCGAGCGCGATCGGCACCCCGCTCATCGCGCAGATGACGTGGCTTCCCGGGCGCAGCACCCGAAAGCCCGAAGGCCCGTACTGCAGCTTGGCCTCGCCATTCGAGGGCGAAGAATTCTTGTTCATCAACATGGCGCGAATCCTAGCAGGTCCACCTTAACCGAACAAATCTTCCTGCTTGGGGGCAGTTCCGGACCTTGCCGGCTTGCGACGCGGCGCAGTAGGCGCTGCCGCTCCGCCGGTCGACACGTCGAGATCGCCGTCGCGAAACTTCAGCGTCAGCGCCGCTTCCCTTGCCGCGCCCGCCCTGTCGGTGATGGTCCGGCCCTCCGCATCGGTTACCCGGACATAGCCGCGCGCCAGCGGGCGGTCGGGATGCAGTTGCTCCGCCAGCCGCCCCAGCGCCGCCAGCCGCTCGCGCCGTTCGGCCAGCGGACGTTCGACCAGCGCAGGCGCCAGCTTCTGTCCCGCCAGCGCACGCTGCGCCTCGCGCAGGTTGCGTTCCAGCACCGCAGGCGCAAGGCGAAGGTTGGACAGCCTCTCCCGCCCCTGGGCCGCACGGTCGCGCAGGCCCCGCCGCAGCCTCTCGGCCAGATCGTCGAGCCTTTGCGCATGCGGCTCTAACAGCGCCTCCCGTTTCGGCAGACGGTCGGCCCGTGCTTGCAGCCGCTCCCGGCCAAGCTGCACCGGGCGTAGGATCGCCCGCTTCTTGCGTGCCTCGAAATCCGCCAGCGCCGCAGCCAGTTCCGCGCGCACCGGCACTGCCATTTCGGCTGCCGCGGTGGGCGTCGGCGCGCGGCGATCCGCCGCATAGTCTGCCAGAGTGGTGTCGGTTTCATGCCCCACCGCGCTGATCGTGGGGATCGGACAATCGGCGATGGCGCGCACCACCACTTCCTCGTTGAAGCTCCACAGATCCTCGATCGAACCGCCTCCGCGCGCCACGATGACGAGGTCTGGCCGATCGGCATGGCCCTGTGGCAGGGCGGAAAACCCGCGCACCGCGCCTGCCACCTGTTCTGCCGCGCCCTGGCCCTGCACCAGCACCGGCCACACGATCACGCGGCTCGGGAAACGGTCTGCCAGCCGGTGGAGGATATCGCGGATCACCGCCCCCGTGGGCGATGTAACCACCCCGATGGTTCGCGGCAGATAGGGCACCGGCCGTTTGCGCGCGGGATCGAACAGCCCTTCCGCTTCGAGCCTTGCCTTGGTCTTTTCCAGCAGCGCCAGCAGCGCCCCTTCGCCGGCCAACTCCATCCGTTCGATCACGATCTGGTATTTCGAGCGCCCCGGATAGGTCGTGATCTTGCCCGTTGCCACGACTTCCAGCCCGTCTTCCGGGCGGAACGGCAGGCGCCCCGCATTGCCGCGCCACATCACCCCGTCGAGCACGGCGTTCTCGTCCTTGAGCGCGCAGTACATATGCCCGCTCGCGGCCCGCTTCACGCCCGACAATTCGCCGCGCAGCCGCACGAAGCCGAACCGGTCTTCCACCGTTCGCTTGAGCGCCTGCGATATTTCGCTCACCGTCAGCGGCTCGGCGTTGTCGCCTGCGTAGGGCTTCGCTACCAAGCTCGCATCATCTGAATCTGACGGGAAATCGGCGGTCATGAATATCCTTTTGCTCGGCAGTGGCGGGCGCGAACATGCTCTTGGCTGGAAACTGGCGCAATCGCCGCTGTGCGACAAGCTGTGGGCGGCGCCCGGCAACCCGGGCATAGCACAGCTTGCCGAATGCACATCCCTCGATGCGACCGATCACGATGCCGTCATCGCCTTCGCGAAGGACAATGCCATCGGCCTCGTCGTGATCGGCCCCGAAGCACCGCTGGTCGACGGGCTGGCCGATTCGCTGCGCGCGGCCGGGATCGATACCTTCGGCCCCTCGAAACAGGCCGCCCAGCTCGAAGGGAGCAAGGGTTTCACCAAGGAATTGTGCCAGCGCGCCGGCATCCCCACCGCGCGGTATGAACGCTGCACCTCGCTGGAGGCGGCATGGGGCGCCCTCAAGCGGTTCAAGCCGCCCTTCGTGCTCAAGGCCGACGGTCTCGCTGCAGGCAAGGGCGTGGTCATCGCCGAAACATACGAACAGGCGCAGGAAGCGCTGGGTGAAATGTTCGATGGCAGGTTCGGCAGCGCCGGCAGCGAAGTGGTGATCGAACAGTTTCTTACCGGCGAGGAAGCCAGCTTCTTCGCGCTGACCGACGGCACGGCCATCGTCCCCATCGGCACTGCGCAGGATCACAAGCGCGTGGGCGAAGGCGACACCGGCCCCAATACCGGCGGCATGGGCGCCTATTCCCCCGCCCCCGTCCTGACCGATGCCCTGCAGGCGCAGGTCATGCGCGAGATCGTAGAGCCGACCGTGCGTACCATGGCAGCCGAAGGCACGCCCTATTCCGGCGTGCTCTATGCCGGCCTGATGCTCACGAAAGACGGCCCCCAACTGATCGAATACAATGCCCGCTTCGGCGATCCGGAATGCCAGGTGCTGATGATGCGGCTGGAAAGCGATCTCGTCGAACTGATGCAGGCCTGCGCGCAAGGGCGGCTGGCCGAGGTCGACGCGCCCAAACTGTCCGATGATTTCGCGCTGACGGTGGTCATGGCGGCCGAAGGCTATCCCGATACGCCGAAAAAGGGCGGCCGGATCGATCTTGGCGAGGCCGAGGCCAATGGCGCCAGGGTCTTCCACGCGGGCACGAAGCTGGATGGCGATACGCTGACCAGCAGCGGCGGCCGCGTCCTCAACGTAACCACCCGCGGCACCAGCGCCACCGAAGCGCAGGCCAGAGCCTATGCCGCCGTGGACGCCATCGACTTTGCCGACGGCTTCTGCCGCCGCGACATCGGCCAGCGCGAGGTGCGGCGGGAGCGTGCGTGAAAATGAATTGGCCGACGCTACGAGGCTCGAGCGTCGGCCAACTCTTGAGCAGTCGACAATTCGCTACAGGTTTTTGCACTCGTAGCATAGCGGCTTGCCACCGGTGCCCGAACGACGATTCTCGCGTTCGATGTTGTTCCCGGTATTGCAGTTCGTATCGTTGTGATGGACATTCGACTTGATCGAATGCCACGCAGCAACCTTGGCCATAATAATATGTCCTTCTATCGAAGAGGCCTTGACCGGTTGCAAGCGACAACACATTGTGCAGTCGCTCTCGTAAGGAGCACCGCGCCGGACGGCCCCATGGCCCCGGCAAGCGATCGGGCCGGTTTCCTCAAGGGAATCGGTCCTTTCGCTGTCCATTGCTCAATTTGCAGCGCTGATTAACGAGTCGCAACCCACAACCCCCTGTGGATTGTGGGGAGATGTGGGGTTGCGTAGCATGGATGAGTTCGATTCAAAGGATCGACTCATCGAGAAAGCTGGACTTTTGCGCTCTGCGGAGCACGGTCATAATTTCCGTGGAAAAATTGTTTTCCACAGGCGATCGCGTGCTTGGGACTGCTCACCCGTTAAGAATCGCCGAAATGCTTAGCGGGGCTCCTCAGCCCAGCTTATCGGCCATCAGCGCTTTCAGATCCACTTCCGGCCGCGCGCCGTAGTGCGAGATGATTTCGGCGGCGCAGATCGAGCCCATGCGCAGGCAGGTCTCTAGGTTTTCGCCGCGGGCATGGCCGGTTAGGAAGCCTGCCGCAAAAAGGTCGCCTGCACCGGTGGTGTCGATCACCTTTTCGACCGGCTCGGCGTTCACTTCGGCGCGCTGGCCATTGGCGATACCGACGGCGCCCTTGGCGCTGCGGGTCGCGACCAGCACCGGGATCTTGCCGTCGAGCGCGGCGAGGCCTGCTTCGAACTCGCTTTCGCCCGTCAGCGTCGCCAGTTCGGTTTCGTTGACGAACATGATGTCGATCAGGCCTTCCTCGATCATCTTGCGGAAATCATCGCCATGGCGATCGATCACGAAGCTTTCCGAAGCGGTGAAGGCGACCTTGCGGCCGGCCTTGCGCGCAACCTCGATCGCGCGGCGCATTGCGCTGCGCGGCTCTTCCGGGTCCCACAGATAGCCTTCGAGATAGAGAATGCCCGCACTGGCGATGAGCTCGTCGTCGAGCGCCGCAGGCGGCAGGAACTGGCTGGCGCCGAGGAAAGTGTTCATCGTGCGCTCGCCATCGGGCGTCACGAAGATGAGGCAGCGTGCGGTCGAGGGCTGGCCGTCGCGCGATGGCGTATCGAAATCGATACCGACGGCGCGGATGTCGTGCGTGAACACATCGCCCAGCTGGTCCTTGGCTACCTGGCCCACGAAGGCGCACTGGGCACCCAGCGCGCTCATGCCCGCCAGCGTGTTCGCTGCCGAACCGCCCGAAATTTCCCGCGCCGGGCCCATCGCTTCGTAAAGCCGCTGCGCGCCGTCTTCGTCCACCAGCGTCATCCCGCCCTTGTTCAGATCGAGTTCGTCGATCAGTTCTTCGGTGCAGGGGGACATTACGTCGACGATGGCATTGCCGATGGCGATCACGTCGTAGCGGGGTTCGGTCATGGATACTCCGGGAGGGATTTCGGTATGTCGGGCGCCGTTAGCGGTTCGTCGCCCGCGCGCCAAGGGCGGCGTTGACTTGGAACGGCGGCGCGCGCATCCCCCGCTTCGCATGAATTCGCTGCCTGCCGCCCTCGCCCTGTCGCTACGCCAGCTCGGCGACCGGGCGATCCTCGGCGTCCTGTTCAAGACCGCCTTGATAACGCTCGGCATTTTTCTTGCCGGCGGCGCGGCGCTTTATGTCGGTGTGGAACGGGCGATCGACAGTTTCACCCAGGCCGATACATCCGCATTCGGTGCCCTTGTCGCTGCGGCCGGCATGATCATCGCGGGCTGGTTCCTGTTTCGCGTGGTCGCTCTGTTCGTCCTGCAGTTTTTCGCCGAAGACGTCGTGCGCGCGGTAGAGGCGAAACATTATCCGCACGCCGCGCATGGCGTACGCGACATCCCTTTCACCGAAGACGTCGGCAATGCGCTGCGCTCGCTGGTGCGCACCGTGCTGGCCAATGCTGCGGCTTTGCCGGTCGCCGCGCTGCTGCTTTTCACCGGGATCGGCGCCGCCGCCGTGTTCTGGGCGGTGAACGCCTTCCTGATCGGGCGCGAATTGCGCGACATGGTCTGGATCAGGCACCGCAGCGATCCAGCCGAAAGCGCCCCCATGGGCGGCGTGAACCGCTTCCTGCTCGGCGGTGTCGTGGTCGCGCTCCTCGCTGTCCCTTTCATCAACCTGCTCGCCCCGATAATAGGCGCTGCCGCCGCGACCCACATGGTCCACCGCGCCCGACAGAGAGTTCCGAATGCGTAAATCTGCCCTTCTCCTGCTCCCCCTTCTCGGTGCCTGCGTCAGCACGCCCTCACCCTCTGGCCCCGGCCCGTCGCGTCCATCCGCCGGCACGCCGCCGCAGCAGGTACGCCCCGCGCCGACGACGCGGGCCTTCCGCGCACCGCGCATCATGAACATGCCAGGGCTGGAAAATGTCATCGGGAAGAATGAAACCGCGCTCGCCAATCTCTTCGGCGCACCGCGGCTCAATGTGAAGGAAGGCGACGCGAGGAAACTGCAGTTCGCCGGCGATGCCTGCGTGCTCGACGTCTATCTCTACCCGCTTCAACCGCGCGGAGAACCCAGCGCCACCTATGTCGATGCCCGGCGGGCAAGCGACGGCATCGATGTGGACCGCGCCGCCTGTGTGCGGGCGCTCAGGCGGTAGGGACCGAATTGCGTACGGCTGGGACGCCGCGCTCCGGCCGCAGACGCCGGTAGCGATTTACCCGGTCATCAGACCATGAAGCTCTCGCCGCAGCCGCAAGCGCCCTTGGCATTGGGATTTTCGAACACGAAGCCGGCGGTGAAATCGTCTTCCACCCAGTCCATCGTGCTCCCGATCAGATAGAGGACGCTGGCGCCGTCGATGTAGAACACACCGCCGGGGGTCTCGATCTTCTCGTCGAATTTGGTTTCCTCGCTGACGTAGTCGACCGAATAGGCCAGACCTGAACAGCCGCGGCGCGGGGTCGACAGCTTCACGCCGATCGCATCTTCGGGGGCCTTGGCCATCAGATCGGCAACGCGCTGCTCGGCGGCGGCGGTCAGGATAACAGCGGCCTTCGGTGCGGGGCGGGTTTTCGTTTCGGTGTCGCTCATAGCATTCCTAACTCCAGCCGCGCCTCGTCGGTCATCTTGTCCGGGCCCCAGGGCGGATCCCAGACCAGATTGACTTCGGCATCGCGGACGCCCGGCACGCTGGCAGCGCGCAGTTCGACTTCGCCCGGCATGGTTTCGGCCACCGGGCAGTGCGGCGTGGTCAGCGTCATGGTGACGGTCACGTCGCTTTCGTCATCGACCTCGACGCCGTAGATCAGCCCCAGATCGTAGATGTTCACCGGGATTTCCGGATCGTAGATTTCCTTGAGCGCGGAGATCACGGCCTCGTACAGATCGCCGCCGGGCGCACCTGCGGGCACGTTCTCCGGCTTTTTCTGCAGGAACCCCTCCAGATAATCGCGCTTGCGTTCCATCGTCTCGCGCGGGGATTCTTCCGTATCGACGGCATCCTCCACCCGCGCACGCGGGGGCTTGCCGCCTGCATTGTCGGCAGGCGCCACATCGCCCGGCAGGGGGGCTGCGATGAAATCAGTATCGGTATTCGTTTCTTCGCTCATCCGAAGATCCTCTGGGTACGTTCGATGCCGCGCAGCAGGGCAGCAATGTCGCTTTCGTCGGAATACAGCCCGAAGCTTGCGCGGGCGGTGGCGGGGACGCCGAGATGGTCCATCAGCGGCTGCGCACAGTGATGTCCGGCCCGGATTGCGACATGTTCTTCGTCCAATATGGTGCCCAGATCGTGCGGGTGAACCCCCTCCATCGCAAAGCTGACGATGCCGGCGCTCTCTTCCGGCCCGAACAGACGGATCGAATTGTGTGCAGACAGTGCTTCACGCAGCGTTCGGGCGAGCTGACGCTCGTGATCATACGCTTGATCGACACCCATATCATCGATGTATTCGATCGCCGCATGCAGGGCGATCGCTTCCGTGATCATCGGCGTGCCGGCCTCGAACCGCTGCGGAGGCGGGGCGTAAGTGGTCTTTTCGAAGGTCACGCGGTCGATCATCGCCCCGCCGCCCTGCCACGGGGGCATGCCATCCAGGATCTCTTCGCGCGCCCACAGCACGCCGATTCCGGTGGGTCCGTAGATCTTGTGTCCGGAAAAAGCGTAGAAATCACAATCGATTGCGGCCATGTCGAGCGTCATGCGCGGCGCCGCCTGGCATCCATCCAGCATCAGCTTCGCACCGACCGAATGCACCAGATCCGCCGCCGCCCGCGCATCGAGCACGCTGCCAAGGACGTTGGAAACATGTGCCAGCGAAACCAGCTTGGTTCGCGGCGTGAGGATCGCCTCGAGCGCACCGAGGTCGATCTGGCCGTCTTCCGTCAGCGGACAGACATCGATCTGCGCCCCCGTACGCTCCGCCACCATCTGCCAGGGTACGATGTTGGAATGATGCTCGAGCGTGGACAACACAATCCGGTCGCCTTCGCCGATATTCACCATGCCCCAGCTTGCAGCGACAAGGTTGATCGCTTCTGTCGCACCGCGCACGAAGACCACTTCGTTCTCGCTTTTCGCGCCGATGAACTGCGCAATCCGCCGCCGGGCGGATTCGTAGCCGAGCGTCATCTGCGCGCTGCGCCCGTATACGCCGCGATGAACCGTGGCATAGTCGACGCCGAGCGCGCGGCTCATCGCATCAACCACCACCTGCGGCTTTTGCGCAGACGCCGCCGTATCGAGATAGTGCCAAGGCTCGCCATCGGCCGTGACGAGTCCCGGGAAATCGGCCTTGCGGGAAAGGACGGCTGTATCGCTCACAGGTACTTGTCCACCTTGTCGAGCGCGACTTTCATCAACTCCTCGCGCTTCGCCTCATCCGCCAGCGACACCAGCGCATCGCCAAGAAATGCCTGCACCAGCAGACGGCGAGCCACATCGGGCGAAAGCCCCCGCGCCGCCATATAGAAGCGGGCCGTTTCATCGAGCTGGCCGACACTGGCGCCATGCGCGCACTTCACATCGTCGGCAAAGATCTCGAGCTGCGGCACGGCGTTCACGCTGGCGCCCTTTTCCAGCAGCAAACCTTTGAAATCCTGCGCTGCATCGGTCTTCTGCGCATCGCGAACCACATCGATATTGCCAAGGAAATTCCCGGTGCCATGTCCCCAGTGCACACTGCGCACGGTCTGGTTGCTGGTCGCTTCGGGCTGGGCATGGGTGGTACGCGTGACGAATTCGCGCACCGTGTCGCGCCCGCCAACGGTAATCCCGCCGAATTCGAAATGTGCGCCCTTGTTCAAGGTCACTTCGATTTCGAGGCGGGCGTATTCGGCCGAGGCAAGCACGGCGAACAGTTCACACGTCGCGCCCTCGCCGACGGTCACGCGCCAACGATGCAATTCCGTCGGGTCGCTGGCGCCGTCGGCAATCACCAGTATCTCGCGAAAGCTATCGCCAGCCTCGACTTTGATCTCGCGCCAGTCGTCCAGTGCCTCGCCCTGCAGCCTCTCGACAGCGGAATAGCGCCAGGCTTCATCCTTGCGGGTAGGAAGGGTTGCAGTCGTCACGATTTGGTCCTTTCCGCGGCCAGTCGGGCGATGGCCGCGTCTTCGTATTCGTCGAGACAAGGCTTGGTCCCGGCCAGCATCGCGTTGAACTTATCGCGCTTTTCCAGGCGGGATGCGTCGGAAGACATCAGCTTGTCGATCCGCGGCTCCAGCGGCTTGATGCAGGTCAGCATGCCCCCGCACCGGATTGCATCGAGCTGCTTGTCGCCCGTGCTTTCCTTCGTGCGACACATGAGCCGCCCATTCTCTTTCGTGACGCCGCCCTTCCACGTCTTCAGCTTCTCGCCGATGACGACGATCTGGTCATCGACAGGGTCGGCCGATGGCGCTGCGTCCTGTGCATGCGCGGCGCCGGCCATCAGCATCAGTATGATTGCAATGTTTTTCACGCCGCGACCGCCTCATACCCCTCGGCCTCGAGCTTCTGCGCGAGCTCGGGTCCGCCAGTCGTGACGATCCGGCCGCCTGCGAGAATATGCACCTTGGCCGGTGTCACGTAATCGAGCAGTCGCTGATAGTGGGTGATCAGCAGCACCGCTTTCTCCGGCGAACGCATGATCGCGTTGATGCCGTCCCCGACAACGCGCAGCGCATCGATATCCAGTCCGCTGTCTGTTTCGTCCAGCACTGCGAACCTGGGATCGAGAATGCCCATCTGCACCATCTCGGCGCGCTTCTTTTCGCCGCCCGAGAAGCCGACATTCACATGGCGCTTGAGCATTTCCGGATCGAGCTTGAGCAGCGCGGCCTTGTCCTTGGCCAGCTTGAGGAATTCACCACCCGTAAGCGGCTCTTCGCCCCGCGCCTTGCGCTGCGAATTGAGCGCCTCGCGCAGGAATTGCAGGTTGGAGACGCCGGGTATCTCGACCGGGTACTGAAAGCCCAGGAACAGGCCGGCTGCGGCGCGTTCGTGCGGCTCCATATCAAGCAGATCGATCCCGTTGAATTCTACGGATCCCTGCGTAACCTCGTAACCCGGGCGTCCGCCCAGCACATACGCCAGCGTGGATTTGCCCGCGCCATTGGGGCCCATGATCGCGTGGACTTCGCCCGCGGGCACTTCCAGCGAAAGGCCGTTGAGAATGGTCTTGCCGTCGATTTCGGCGTGAAGATTTTCTATTTTCAGCATGTTACTTCCTGTCGTCTCGACGCGGGGCGCGGGGGCGCCGGGGTGTCGGTCCGTATTTCGATTGATGAGCGCGGCGCGCCGTTTCCTTGTCGCGGTAGCGAGCATTCATGGCACCGAAGATCGGCTGCATCGCAGCTTCCACGTCCTCGAGGATAGTTGCGGCTGGTATCCGCAGCATTTCGATGCCGACGCTGGCGAGGCTCTTGTCGCGGCGCTTGGCCAGTGCATCGTTCTGGTCTTCCTCGTCGATCGCTATAGCGAGGCCAAGTGGGTGCGATACGAAATCGAGGATCGCCGAGCCGACCACGGTGTGGCGTGAAAACTTGTATTTCCCGAAATCTTCCTTTGCGAAACGAGCCGCCAGCGCCTTGTGCGCAGGAGAGGAATGCCGGCGCATTTCGCGGGCGCGGTCGTGCAGCGCATCGAGCCGCTTTTCGGAGATTTCCCAACCGCGACCCTTCTTCTTGATCGCAGGCGCTTCGTCGCTGACCTCTGAGGGATCGCGAAGCTGGAGAGTTTTGCGTTCGGTCACCCCACGCTCCCTTCGAGAGAAATCGCCAGCAGCTTTTGCGCTTCGACTGCAAATTCCATCGGCAGTTCTTTCAGCACGTCCTTGGCGAAACCGTTGACGATCAGCGCCATGGCCTCCTCGTCATCGAGGCCGCGCTGCATTGCATAGAACAGCTGGTCGTCGCTGATCTTGCTGGTGGTCGCCTCGTGCTCAATCTGCGCACCGGGGTTCTTCACCTCGATGTAGGGCACGGTGTGTGCGCCGCACTGGTCGCCGATCAGCAAGCTGTCGCATTCCGTGCGGTTGCGCACGCCGTCGGCATTGGCCGCCACGCGCACCAACCCGCGATAGGTGTTGTTCGACTTGCCCGCCGAGATGCCCTTGGAGATGATCGTCGAACGGCTGCCCTTGCCGTTGTGGATCATCTTGGTGCCGGTGTCGGCCTGCTGGTAATTGTTCGTCACCGCGACCGAGTAGAATTCGCCCACGCTGTCCTCGCCGTTGAGAACGCAGCTGGGATATTTCCACGTCACTGCGCTGCCGGTTTCGACCTGCGTCCAGCTGATCTTGGACCGCGCGCCCTGGCAGAGGCCGCGCTTGGTGACGAAATTGTAGATCCCGCCCTTGCCCTCGGCATTGCCGGGATACCAGTTCTGGACGGTCGAATACTTGATCTCGGCATCTTCCAGCGCGACCAGTTCGACCACGGCAGCATGCAGCTGGTTCTCGTCCCGCATTGGTGCGGTGCAGCCTTCGAGATAGCTCACGTAACTGCCCTTTTCGGCGATTATCAGCGTGCGTTCGAACTGGCCGGTATTTTCGGCATTGATCCGGAAATAGGTGCTGAGTTCCATCGGGCAGCGCACGCCTTCAGGCACATAGACGAAGGTGCCATCGGAAAAGACCGCACAGTTGAGCGTCGCGAAGAAATTGTCATGCTGAGGCACGACCTTGCCCAGCCATTTCTTCACCAGTTCGGGATATTCCTTGATGGCTTCGCTGATCGACAGGAAGATGACGCCAGCCTTCTTCAGCTCTTCGCGGAAGGTGGTGGCGACAGACACGCTGTCGAACACTGCATCGACCGCGACCTTGCGCGCGCCCTCGACACCGGCAAGCACTTCCTGCTCCGCCACAGGTATGCCGAGCTTGTCGTAAACCGCCTTGATGTCCGGATCGAGCTCGTCGAGCGAGGCGAGCTTTTCCTTCTTTTTCGGTGCCGCGTAGTAATAGGCGTCCTGGTAATCGATGGCCGGATAGCCGAGCTTGGCCCAGTCCGGCTCTTCCATTTCCTGCCACAGACGAAACGCTTTCAGCCGCCAGTCGAGCATCCACTCCGGCTCGCCCTTCTTGGCGCTGATGAACCGGACGGTGTCTTCACTAAGGCCCTTTTCGGCGAATTCAGTGTCGATTTCAGCCGACCAGCCATGTTCGTATTCGGCGGCCTTTTCGGCAGCTTCCTTCGCTTCGCGATCCTGAATGTCGATATTTTCGCTCATGCAATCTCTCTTGTGCGGGCCAGCTGGGTCAGCGGAATCGCCGCCAGCGCGCCTCGCAACGCTTCGTTGACGACCGGCCAGTGAGGTTTGACTGTGCAGTCATGTTCGACAGAACAGTCCGTGCCTTCGACGCAGGCGGTCAGTGCGATTGGCCCTTCGACCGCCTCGACGATGTCGGCAACGGTAATCGCCGCAGCAGGCCGCGCCAGTTGCAGCCCGCCGCCGGCACCGCGCGTGGATCGCAGCAGCCCTGCAGCCGACAGCTTGCTTACCAGCTTCTGCACCGTCGGAACCGGCAATCCGGTCTCGGCGGCCAGCTCTGCCGCACTGGTGCGTGCACCGCCACAATGGCGGGCAGCGGCACTCATCGTGACCACGGCATAATCGGCAAGGTTAGAAAGGCGCATATCAAATCGGACCAAATCGTTCCGATTGGTCAGCTAAGAGGCTTGCCTGGCCATTTCAACGGAAAACGCCTTGCTGCGAGTCGTTATCAATCGTCCCCATCGCGAGGTGGCGCATTCCCCGTGCGCGCGGTCGCGGCGAACGGATCGAGCGGCGTCAGGCCATCAGGGCCCAGCAGATAATTGGCAAACGATCCTGCATTCTGCTGAAGACCCTTGGGGGTGAGCCCGGTAAAGTAGCGGATTTCCTTGATCATATGCGCCTGATCGTAAAACGCGGCCTGGATACCCGTTTCGATCGGTTCGGGAATGTCGGGCCGCAGCATATGGGCTGCCGCGCGAATGGCGCGGAACCGGCGGGCGAGCCTGACCGGCGATTGCCCGAAAAACCGCGCTACCAGCCGTTGTGCCTGGCGTTTCGAATAGGGCAGCGTCGCATAAAGGTCATTGATGTCCGGACGGATCGAGCTTGCCAGCCATTCGACTGTTCTTTGAATTACGGCCATCTGCCTGTTCGGCAGCGGAGTCAGCGCCTTTCTGGCAACATCGCACATGGCGCCCGCCAATCCCGCGTCGTCCAGCGTCCCCGCGTGCCAATGCGGTATCAGCGCTGTCAGCTCGTCGCCCAGTCGTTCGCCCAGAACGTAGTCGGGTTCGAGGAAGCGATCCTGATGTTCGTCTACCGCCAGGCCTGTCAGCGTAGCCCAGCCCAGATGGTTCAGCGAAAGCCCGCATACGAACGCCGGGCCATCAACCACGATTCGCCGCGACTCGCCCATCGGGGCAAGGAAACTGGCCACGCCGGCATCTTCCAGATCCGTTGAGCCGAACTGCATCCGCCCGCGTCCTTGTGCGATCACAACCATCTGACCTGAATAGGCCGGTATGTGATCGTCGATCACGGTTTCCGCGGTACGCCAGACATATATCCCGTTCAGATAAGGCGCGAGATCAGTCGGCAGATCGAGATATTCGAGCGAGTGCGAAGGGTCGTCTTTTTGCAGTCGCGACAATACCTTCCCCCCGAAGTCCCAACTTTGCGGCCCCCTCGTATAATTACGCAGACGGGCTGCAATTCGTAATCACACCACTGTGCGAGGCGCCACCAAATATGGAAGCGGGCGAAAAAAAGGGGGTAGCCCGTTAGGGCTACCCCTTTGAAGTCGAGAACTCGTTGCAGAAATGCTCCGAGCCCTTCGGGTCGCAAGGATGTGTTAGATCGAATCTCCGCGCGTTGATTGTATGCAAGCGACAGACCTTCCCGAAGCGGCCCACTTTTTCTCGGATTCGGCGCCCGCCAAGGTTCATGAAGCGTCTCGACATGATATCTGCGCCGCGCCATGGCGCAGGGCATGATATTCGATCTGGCCCGCCCACTGCTCTTCAAGATTGATCCCGAGCTTGCCCACCGCCTTACTGTGCGGGCGCTTGCCGTTTCGCCCCGGGCCGGTCCGCCAAATACAGGCCCCCTCGCAGTCGAGGTGGCAGGGCTGCAGTTTCCCAATCCGCTCGGAATGGCTGCGGGATTCGACAAGGATGCGGAAGTACCCGACCAGCTCTTGGGTCTGGGTTTCGGATTTGCCGAAGTCGGCTCGATCACGCCTCGTCCGCAAGCTGGCAACCCCAAGCCGCGGCTGTTCCGGCTGGTGGAAGATCGGGCAGTGATCAACCGGATGGGCTTCAACAATCGCGGAGCCGATGTTGCCGAAACCCGGCTCGCCAGACGATCGGAACGCCCTGGCATCGTTGGCATCAATATCGGCGCCAACAAAGACAGCGAGGACCGGATCGCCGATTACGAAGTCATGGCGCTAACCATGGCGCCGTATGCCTCCTATCTCGCGGTCAACATATCGAGCCCAAATACGCCGGGCCTACGGGCATTGCAGGACGAAAATGCCTTATCCGGCCTGCTGGATGCCGTGATCGATGCGCGCGGCGCGAATACCGTGCCCATTTTCCTCAAGGTGGCGCCGGATCTGGAGGCAGCCGATATCGACGCCATTTCGCGGATCGCGATCGACAAGGGGCTCGGCGCTCTGATCGTGTCCAACACAACCATTTCGCGGCCCATCCTCCAATCGCGGCAGGCTGGTGAAACCGGCGGGTTGTCCGGCGCCCCCCTGCGTGACCTTGCCCAGCAGCGGTTGCGCGATTTCCGCCGGGCCACCGGTGGGGCCGTGCCGCTCATCGGTGTCGGCGGCATTGCCGATGCAGCCGACGCCTGGGCCCGCATTCGCGCCGGCGCCAGTCTCGTCCAGCTCTACAGCGCGATGGTCTTCGAGGGGCCGGGGCTACCGCGCAGAATTCTGAAGGGTATGGAGCAATTGATGCAGCGCGACGGCTTCGCTTCAATTGCCGAAGCGGTCGGAAGCGAATAGCACCATGCGCATGACCAGAACCCTATCCGCATCGCTACTCGCGCTGGCGCTTGCCGCCTGCACGACGAATACTCCGCTTTCTTCGACGTCTACGGACGCGCCTCGCAGTCTGGCTGGCGCTGTATCGGCCGCCGACCCACGCGCTCAGGCAGCGGGTGAAGAGATGCTCGCCCGTGGCGGCAGCGCAACCGACGCGGCAATCGCGGTCATGCTGGCATTGGGCGTCGTCGAGCCGCAGAGTTCGGGCATCGGCGGCGGCGGGTTCATGGTCCGCGGTACGGCAGACGGGTCGGTCGGCACGTTCGATGGCCGTGAAACTGCGCCTGCCAGCGCCACGCCCGATTGGTTTCTGGATGAAAACGGTCAGTTACCGCCCTTCATCGAATCGGTACGCAGCGGATTATCCGTTGGGGTACCAGGCAATATCGCTTTGGCCGCCAAAGCACATGCCGCCTACGGAAAGCTGCCCTGGGCTAGCCTGTTCGAGCCCGCGATAAAGCTCGCGAGGCAGGGTTTCGAAATGAACCCGCGCCTGAACGGAATGCTCGAGTCGGCCAGGAACCGCTCCGCACACTCGGCACAGGCGCGCAGTATTTTCTTCGATGCCGAAGGTCAGCCCCTGCCGGTGGGCACCGTTGTGAGAAACGAACAGCTTGCGCAGACGCTTGAGACGATCGCCAGGGGTGGCCGTGAAGCCTTCTATTCAGGAGACACGGCCCGCGCGATCGCAACGACCGTCGCCAGCGATACGCCGCATACTGATGCGATGACCTACAGCGATGTCACCTCTTATGACGCGAAAGCGCGCGACGCCGTGTGCGGAAGCTATCGCGAGTACCGCGTCTGCACCATGGGGCCGCCGACCTCGGGCGGGGTGGCCGTGCTGCAGATGCTCGGTCAGCTTGAGCGTTTCGATCTTTCCGCGCTCGGGCCGCGCAATCCCGTCACGTGGCACCTCTTCGTGGAATCCCAGCGGCTCGCCTATGCGGACCGCGAACTTTATCTTGCCGATACCGATTACGTGTCGGTGCCAGTGTCCGGCCTGCTAGCACCCGATTACATTGCCAAGCGCAGTGCGCTGATCCACGAGCGCGGCACGCTTGCCCAAGCCGTTGCGGGCGTGCCTGTCGGCGCATCGACCGCATTGGCGGATGGCGACGAACCCGAAGAACACGGGACCACGCATTTCGCTGTGGTCGATGCCGACAATACCATGGTCAGCTATACGTCGACTGTGGAAGGGCCGTTCGGATCGGGCCTGATGGTGGGCGGATTCTTTCTGAACAACGAGCTCACCGATTTCAGCCGTTCGCCCGAGATTGACGGCAAGTTGGTCGCCAATCGCGTGGAAGGCGGCAAACGCCCGCGCAGTTCCATGTCCCCGACAGTGGTTTGGGATCCGCAAGGCAGGCCATTCCTCGCGATCGGCGCTGCGGGCGGCAGTACCATCCCCGTCCAGACGGCACGTAGCATCATCGGCGCGATCGATTTTGGCTTATCGGCAGAGGAGATGCTCGGCCTGCCGTTCATCATGGCCTATGGCGACCGTGTTATGCTCGAAAAGGGTACTTGGCTGGAAGGCGCACAGGCTGCGTTCCGATCACTGGGCCACAAGGATGTGTTTCTTCAAGAAGCGCCAGTCAAAGGCGGCGCCGTCTTATTTGGAGCGTCCGGGTGGCAGTCCGCGCGTGACCCGCGTCTTGCGGGGCAGATCGAGGCACCCTGACACTGGTGCAGACCAACTTGCCGATGTCATGGCAGGGGCCTAAGCCCGGCACATTGTTAAATAATAACGTGCGTTGAGGAGCCTGCCGTGCTGTCGGATATCGATTCCGCCAACAATCTGGTCGAACTTTTCCTGAAACGTGCTGACGAAAAGGGCGATCTGCCTTTTCTCGGCGCAAAATTGGGCGGGGTGTGGCAAACGACAAGCTGGAGCGCAGCAGCCGAGCAAGTTTGTCTGTTGGCGGAAAGCTTGCGGGAACTGGGCCTGAAGAATGGCGACCGCATCTGTCTCGTCGCCGAGAACCGGCCCGAATGGTGCATCGCAGACTTGGCCATCATGGCGGCGGGGTGCATCACCGTCCCGACATACATCACCAACACAGAACGCGATCACGTTCATATTCTCGACAATTCAGGTGCCAAGGCGGTCATCGTCTCGACCGAAAAACTGCTGAGGCCGCTCCACGGTGCCTTGCAGGCGACGGGCGTCGCTGAACACGTCATCGGCATAGATGATCTGCACCGTCAGCAGTCCGGGAGCTTCGCCTATCACAAATGGGATCGCATGCTCGAGGGCGATGCAATCGCGGCGCGCCGGGCGGTAGATGAGAGGATCTCACGGATTGGGCGCGGTGATACCGCATGTATCATCTATACGAGCGGCACGGGCGGAGCGCCGCGCGGCGTCATGCAGCACCATGGCGCAATCCTGTGCAATGTCGCTGGCGCGGCCGAAATTCTCATGGAGGATTTCGGGATCGAGCAAGACGAGCGCTTCTTATCCTTCCTGCCACTGAGCCACGCCTATGAACATTCTGGCGGCCAGTTCTTGCCCATCGCGGTCGGCGCCCAGATTTACTATTCCGAAGGACTGGAAAAGCTCGCCAGCAATATCGAGGAAACGCGCCCGACCATCATGGTTGTCGTTCCGCGCCTGTTCGAGGTCTTGCGCACCCGAATACTCAAGCAGGTTCAGAAGCAGGGTGGCCTTGCCGAAAAGCTCATGAACACAGCTCTCGAGGTCGGCGAACGCCGCGCTGCGGGTAATCCGAAATTCGGCGACCAATTGAAGGATTTCGCGGTCGCCCGTTTGTTGAAACCCAAAATCCGCAAGCGTTTCGGGGGTCGCATGAAAGCGATGGTGTCCGGTGGCGCGCCGCTCAACCCCGACGTCGGGATATTCTTCGAATCGATGGGGCTGACCATGCTTCAGGGCTATGGGCAAACCGAAGCAGGGCCTGTCATAAGCTGCAACCGGCCCGCCGCCGGCATTGCCATGCATTCCGTCGGCCCGGCTCTGCGCGGAGTAGAGATCAAGATCGCAGAGGATGGAGAAATCCTTTGCCGCGGCGAACTCGTCATGCATGGATACTGGCAGAACGAAGGCGAAACTGCGCGGACGATCCAGGATGGCTGGCTGCACACCGGCGATATCGGACACCTCGACGACAAAGGCCGGATTGTCATTACCGACCGCAAGAAAGACATGATCGTCAACGACAAGGGTGACAATATCGCGCCGCAAAAGGTCGAGGGCATGCTGACGTTGCAGCCCGAAATCGGTCAGGCAATGGTGGCCGGCGACAGAAAGCCATACATTGTCGGCCTGATTGTGCCCGACGCGGAGTGGACGCTTGAATGGTGCCAGGCCCAAGGCAAGCAGTTCGATTGCAAGCAACTTCAAGAACTGCCTGAATATCGTAATGCTGTGCGCGCTGCTGTGGACCGTGTTAACAAGGATTTATCGGTCGTGGAGAAGGTGCGCCAATTCGCTTTTGCCGACGAGCCTTTCACCATCGAGAACGAAGAAATGACACCCTCGATGAAAATCCGTCGCCATAAGATCAAGGAACGTTATGGCGAACGGATGGATCGCCTGTATCGCGCGTGAGGTGCGAAACCAGTTCGGCAGCAAGAGGCGGTCGGTGCGTAGTGATCTACGCTGTCGGTCGCCCCTGATTTCTGAGGATCTCAAGCGGCTTCTTCGATAAACTCCGGGTAGAAGCTTGGTTCGCGGTCGCTCCATCCAGGAGCAGTCGCCGCGGCTTCGCTGATACTTTGCAACAGCATCTTGCGCCGGTCCGGCCGGATTTGCGGCAGCGCGGCAGCGGCACAAAACGCACTTGGCAGCCACGGCCGCGCATCGGCCGAAATCAGCCGTTCGTATAGAAAGCGAAACGCCGAAAAACTGTCTATGCGCTCTTGCGCCAGGTCGAACGCCGCGACGCGCGTCAGTTTGCCGACAAACCCTTCGATGCTGTCGAAACCCGACTGCTCCGGGATGGATTGCCGTAACGCCTTGAGTTCTTGGTAAGCGACATACTGGCTGCGTATGGCCGCATTTTCACCTGCGTTGCGACCCCATATGCGGAACGCGTCGCAGCGACCCAGTCCGATATCGAGGCTGCGGCGGATGTAACGCTGTTCGGCGGCGGTAAAGCCGGCAAACTCGCGCATTTCGGCAATGGTCAGCGATGCGGTTCCCGTGACAGCCATGATGGCGTTCCCCCTGTTACAAGAAAGAGTTTCACCCAAGATGGTTAACAAGCGGTTTGCGCAGTCGAAATTTCACCGCATCGTGCCCCCGGTTGTGACGCATGGCGTGCGCTTTGAAGACGAGGAAGGGGTTCACCTTTGAAAAGGTCAGTTCCGCAGGGCAGCCCTTCTCGTGTTAGATAAGGCCCGCGAGCGGGCTCGACGGGTCGGCATATTTGCGGGTGCCCATGCGCCCGGCAAGATAGGCGTCGCGGCCCGCTTCGACCGCCAGTTTCATGGCACGGGCCATGCGGATGGGATCCTTGGCTTCGGCAATCGCCGTGTTCATGAGGACGCCGTCACAGCCAAGTTCCATCGCCACTGCGGCATCAGAGGCAGTGCCGACACCAGCATCCACCAGCACCGGAACGTTTGCGCCTTCCTTGATCAGGCGAATGGTCACGCGGTTCTGAATGCCCAACCCGGATCCGATTGGTGCACCCAGCGGCATGACCGCAACTGCACCGGCATCTTCCAGCTGTTTGGCCGCAATAGGATCGTCGACGCAGTAGACCATGGGCAGAAAACCGTCCTTGGCGAGCGTCTCGGTCGCAGTGAGAGTTTCGCGCATATTCGGATAAAGGGTGCGCGCTTCGCCAAGCACTTCCAGCTTCACCAGATCCCAACCGCCCGCTTCCCGCGCCAGGCGCAGAGTACGGATTGCGTCATCGGCGTTGAAACAACCGGCCGTATTGGGGAGATAAGTGACCTTCTTGGGATCGATATAATCCGTGAGCATCGGCGCCTTCGGATCGCTGACATTGACCCGACGAACGGCGACGGTAACGATTTCGGCGCCCGAGGCTTCCAGCGCGGCGGCGTTCTGTTCGAAATCGCGGTATTTCCCGGTTCCGACGATGAGACGGCTGGTAAAGGTGCGCCCCGCGACGGTCCAGCTGTCGCTTTGCGGTTCGACGCCTTGGCCGCCGCCGACGAAGTGCACGATTTCCAGATTATCGCCTGAGGCAATAGTGTGCACGCCCAGTTCGCTGCGCGGCGCAATCGTCCCATTATGTTCGACCGCGACCTTTGCGGGATCGAGATCGAGCTCACGCACGAGTTCGGCGATGGTGGTAGCGGCAGTTCGGCGGGTTTCGCCATTTACGGTCAGGGCAATCATGCCGCCCGACTTAGTCCCCGCAGCGATCCTTGCAAGCGGCGGAATGAACATGACGCAGATTGAGTATGTGACCAAGCGACACGAGCGCCACGCCGATGATCGTCAAAACGGCTTCCTTGATGCCATGCGGAACGGCCAGCGCACCGCCCATGAAGGTCAGGCCCGTCATCGCGACCACAAAGGGTGCGGCGACCCGATGCCGCACCGCGCCCCAGCCAATGGCAACACCGGCAATGAGGGTCGCAGCGACGAGACCGATCCGATGGACATCGGGCGCAAAGAATAACTCGCCCCCGATGCCGAAGGCCGACACAAGCAGGATCGAGAGCACGCAATGCACCGCACATGCCGCGGAAAGAAAGATCCCGGCACGGTCAAGCCTCCGACGAATCGGCGAGATTGCGCGTTGCAACATGACATTGCAGTTATGTTATGGTGTATCCTATTTCAAGGGAAACCGTCCGGGCCCGGCATCTTTCCTGTCGTTTGCACGAACCGAGCGAACACTTTCCCTATTTGCGCTTGCACTGCGCGAATGGCGGAACCAGAGACGCTAGCCATGTCCAAGATTAGCAAGCATGCGCGCCCGAATGCGTTGGCCACCTGGCTCTTCATCGTTGCAGCCATGGTGATTCTGATGGTTGCGGTGGGCGGCATTACGCGCCTGACCGAAAGCGGGCTGTCGATCACGCAATGGAAGCCGATCACCGGTGCGATCCCGCCGCTTTCGGAAACCGCGTGGCAGACGGAATTCGACCTCTACAAGGCGACGGGCGAATACAAGAACGTGACCGGACCAGCGGGAATGGATCTGGAGGCGTTCAAGTTCATATTCTTCTGGGAATGGTTCCATCGTCTTCTTGGCCGCCTGATCGGTCTCGCGTTTGCGCTCCCGCTCGCGTGGTTCTGGGTCAAGCAGGCGATTCCCTCTGGATATAAGTGGCGGCTCGTTGCTTTGCTGGCATTGGGCGGTCTGCAGGGGGTGTTCGGCTGGTTCATGGTGCGCAGCGGCCTTGCCGGTACGATGACCGATGTGAGCCACTTCTGGCTTTCGATTCATTTGCTGACTGCATTCTTCACGCTTGGGGGGCTGGTCTGGACTGCGCTCGACCTCAAACGACTCGCTCACGGCCAGCGGAAACCATCCCGGTGGACCGGCATGGCCAGCGTCGTCGGCGCCATCCTGTTCGTCCAGTTACTTCTCGGGGCCTGGGTCGCCGGCCTCAATGCCGGACTGGCATCGGACACCTGGCCGCTGATGCAAGGTCGCCTCGTTCCAGAATTCGACAGTTCTCACGGAGCATTCTGGGCAGTCACGCATGACCCCTTCCTGCTCCACTTTCTCCACCGCTGGTGGGCCTGGATCGCGCTTGTCGCACTGATCGTCCTGGCGAGAAAAGTGAAGCCGGTGGAGCGGAAGGCTTCCGTCGCGATACAGGCGGTCGTGGGAACGCAGATCATTCTCGGGATCATCACGGTTCTCACTGGCGTCGCCCTCTGGGTTGCCGTGGCGCATCAGGTAGTGGGCGCCTTGCTAGTGGCGAGCTTCGCATGGGGCGTTCATGCGTTGGGCAGACGCACCTGACGGCGAATTATGCCCGCCAATAGTGGCTGGGCATTACTCTCCTGTAGCCAGGACGACGCGCATGTGGCTCGGGGCGGTATAGTTCCAAGGTTGAATTCCGGAGTCTCGAGCCCTTAATTCCTCTTGTGGTTTTATTTTACCTCACTCGAGAACCGCGGAATTGCTTGACTAACGAGCGATCTCCAGCCATTCGGCGCGCGCTTCGCGGGTCCACAACTGGGGATTCGCCGATTGGCGCCACCCCCTTTTTGGGGCGGGACACGAACACTAGGAACGGAAACCAGCCATGAAGGCTCTTACGAAGGCCACCCGGTCGATCAAGCCGGCCGAGGTCGAAAAGAAGTGGCACATCATCGACGCCGAAGGTCTCGTCGTCGGTCGTGTCGCGGCGATCATCGCCAACCACCTGCGCGGCAAGCACAAGCCGAGCTACACTCCGCACGTCGATTGCGGTGACCATGTTGTCGTCATCAACGCTGGCAAGGTGAAGTTCACCGGCAAGAAAATGAACGACAAGGTTTACTACAAGCACACCGGTCACCCGGGCGGCATCAAGGAAACTACTCCGGCCAAGGTGCTGGAAGGCAAGTTCCCCGAGCGCGTGCTCGAAAAGGCTGTCGAACGCATGATTCCGCGCGGCCCGCTTGGCCGTGCGCAGATGCGTGCGCTGCATGTATTCGCCGGCACCGAGCATCCGTATGACGGCCAGAAGCCCGAAGCGCTCGACGTTGCCTCGATGAACCGCAAGAACAAGGTTGTCGCATAATGGCCGACGAAACCAAGAACGAAACCGTTTCGGATCTCGCCGATCTGAAGGACATCGCCGGTGACGCGCCTGAAGGCGACGCTTCCGATATCGCGGCAACTGCCGACGTTCCGCTGCGTGAGCAGGAACTGGACAAGGAAGGCCGTGCGTATGCAACCGGCCGCCGTAAGGATGCGACTGCCCGCGTGTGGCTCAAGCCCGGCAGCGGGAAGGTCATCGTCAATGGCAAGGACCAGGAAGTGTACTTTGCACGTCCGACGCTGCGCCTGATCATCGACCAGCCTTTCACGATCACCGATCGCCAGGGCCAGTACGATGTCGTCGCCACCGTCAAGGGCGGCGGACTTTCGGGACAGGCAGGCGCCGTGAAGCATGGCATCAGCCAGGCTCTGACCAAGTACGAACCGGCCCTGCGCAGCACCGTCAAGGCTGCTGGCTTCCTCACCCGCGACAGCCGTGTGGTCGAGCGTAAGAAGTACGGCCGTGCCAAGGCACGCCGCAGCTTCCAGTTCTCGAAGCGCTAAGCTTTATTCGATCTTTGGATCACCAGGGGGGCGGTTCCGCAAGGAGCCGCCCTTCTTCTTTGTCCGCAATGCGCGTCAGTGCACTGGCGGATCGACGCGCGGGACCTGCCGCACGGGTGCCACCGGCTCGCCCTCGTGACGCGGCGGCATGGCATTTTCGGGGACGTCGTCGATTTGCATGTCGCGGGTTTCGATATGCTCGAGATTGCGCACGCAGACTTTCAGCGTGCTGCCATCCCATTCGATTTCGTTGAAACTGGGCGGTGTCGAACGGGTCCGCTTGGACAGGGTACCTGCCCCGACCATGCGCACCGCACCTTCCTGCGTGTTTTCCAGAATATCGAACGCGTCATGCACATGGCCCGACAGGACTGCCTCGACGTTACGCTTCGCCAGTTCCCGCAAAGCGTGGTCACCATGCTTTGTAAGAGCCGTCCCCTCCGTGCCGACTTCGCGAAGGGGGTGATGGACGGCAACCAGAACCCGCGTACCCTTCGGCAGGGAATCGATCTTTGCTAGGCACCGTTCCAGCGCGCGCGGGCTGACCCAGCCCTTCGACCAATTGAGACGCGGCTGCATGCGAACCGCAGTCTTCAGCGGCACGATGGCAAGCGAGCCGAGATCCAGCTCTCGCTCGACCTTTTCCTGCATGCCGCGAAACCGCTTGTACGGTGTGGCAAACCGCTCGAACAGATTGAAGTAAGGCAGGTCGTGATTGCCCACGCCGACGGTAACGGGCGCATCCAATGAATTGATCCACTGCGTTGCCGCAGCAAATTCCCGATGACGCGCGCGCATCGTCAGGTCCCCTGTTATCGCCACCGCATCGGGGCATTTATCGGAGATTTCCTGCTTCACCCAGTCGAGTGCGCGGTTGTTCTCAAGTCCGAAATGGATATCGGAAAGGTGGAAAATGCGGCGAAATTCAGTAGCCATGCGCAGTCGCTAGCAGATCGACCGGGCATTCAGCCACCGTGAATTCGGCACGGGATTCCAGCTGTGCCGGCTCCCCGTCGATAAGGATGTTCAAAGGTTCGCCGGCACAATTTTCGATCACGAGCCGGTCGAGCAGGCCAAGGCGTTCGTGCGGACCTTCGCGAAATCGGCGGCGCAACACGGCCCAGCTCTGCTGCAGGAATTCGCCTGCGTTCTCGAGCGGATAGCCATCGGTCTGCATGCCGCGGTGGCTGGGGGTCAGCTCGATCAGCGGGTAGCCTTCCTGATCGCCGATGGCGGGATCTACCATTCGGACGCGCGCACCGCCCGTCGTTTCGGCCAATGCATCACTGGCACCTTGTGCTAGGCTGGCGACGTCGAAATCCCGCATGGCTTCGCGCACGCCGGCCCAGGCCGTGCCCGGCCCGACAAGCAGCCCGGCATGCGCCCGCCCGGCGTCGCAGCATGCCATCAGCGGGCGGATCGCCCGGTAAGCGCCTCGCGCAATGCGATCGAGGACATCTTCGCAGGTGGCTTCTTCGCCGTGGAGCCTGACACTCAGCAGATTCATCGTGCCGCCGGGCAACACGAGGATTTCCCCATCCCAGCCGGAAGCGGCCTCGATCACCGCATTGAGACTGCCATCGCCGGTAAAAACGATCAGACGCGATACGTTTCCGTCTTCGAGTTCACGGGCGGTCGGAAGATCATCGGCTGGAAATTCTATCCTTCTTTCTTCGCCAAGACCGTGAGCGGCGAGAGATTGATCGAGAGCCCTCAGGCCAGCATCGTCATTGCTGCCACTGCGTGAATTGACCACCAGCCAGGTTTTATGGGACGACATGCCGAGAAAGCGCGGAACCGACGTCGCAGTTCCCGACGCTCAGACTCTACCGTTGAGTAGCAGCCATGCCGTTACCGCGTTGAGCGCGCTATAACAGCCATAGACCCATGCTGCAGCGGGCCAGCCGTTATCGCTCAGGGCCATTGCAACAATCAGCACGCAGAACTCTATCACTAGGGACAGCTTTCCGCCGTTCGCAGTGAAAGATTGCGGCAGAGTATCGAGCATCGGGTGGTTCGATTCCAGAACCGCCTTGTGAACCGCGAAGTTCACGGTGCCGAGAACAAATAGGATGCCAAGCAGCATAACGGACGTTCTAGGCCATTCCGGACCGTGCTGCCAAATCCCTTCTCCTCGCCAGCCTTAGCGCCCGGCCATTGCCTTGACCTTTGGTAGGTAGGTCCGCCCGATACGCAGGGTTTCGCCATCGTCCAGTTCGACCGACCACACGCCAAGACCGTCGTGGCGCAGGCCCGTTATACGATCTTTGCGAAGGATGGTGGACCGATGGATACGAATGAACTTTGCAGGATCGAGCCGTTTTTCCAGGCCCGCGATGGTTTGCAGCAGAAGATAGGTCCTGGCAGCGTCGTCACTACCGACATGCAGGCGGACGTAGTCGCGCTCGGCATCGATCCGATCGACTTCCGACGTCGCTATGCGGATGAGTTCGGAGCGATGCGGAATCCATAGCTCATCCAGCCAGGCGCTTTCCGACCTGCTTCCTTCACCGCGTCGCCCTGCGGCCCGCGACACCGCCCGCTCCAGCCTTTCAGGCTTCACCGGCTTCAGCACATAATCGACCGCATCGAGATCGAAGGCTTCGACTGCGTAATTGTCATGTGCCGTCACGAAAACCACGGCCGGACGCTCCGTCTGTTTGGCCAATGATTTCGCGACCGAGATACCATCCACTTCAGGCATCGTCATGTCGAGCAGGATGAGATCGGGCTTGAGGGCATCGACCAGCCGCAGCGCCTGCGCCCCGTCGCTCGCCGTGCCGACGACCTGAATGGCGGGGATCTTGGCGCAGATGACCTGCATCCGCTCCACAGCCAGAGGTTCGTCATCGACGATTAGCGTCTTTAGCGTTTCGACCGGATTTTCAGCCATGCTTCACCATCGGTAGTCTCAGTTCGGTTTCATAGCCGGTCAGCGTTGCACCGGAAACGATCGTTGCCGCGTTGCCGAAGCGCGCCTCTATCCGATCCCGCACATTCGCCAGGCCGATTCCGAACCCATGCTTATCGCCCGCGCTTCCCGGACCGTCGTCGCTCACCGTCAGTACGAGGCGCCCGTATTCTTCGCGTGCCGTAATCGATATCGTCACGGGCTTGCTGGAAACCGAAACGCCGTATTTGACCGAATTTTCGACAAGGGGCTGCAGGATCATGCCTGGCACCTTGTAGCCTGCAAGTTCGCTGGGAAGATCGACCCTGACCCGAAGCCTTTCGGGGAAACGAACCGATTCGATTTCGAGGTAATGCTCCTGCAGATCGATCTCGTCCTCGAGGGTCACATCGCCGGTCGAATCGTCGGCCAGGCTGTGGCGATAGAAACGGGAGATTGTCTGGATCATCTGTTCGGCCCGTTCGGCCTTGCCGGTCATCACCAGTGCGGACAGCGAATTGAACGTGTTGAAGAGAAAATGCGGATTCACCTGATATCGTAACGAGCGCAGTTCGGCCGCCTTTGCCGCGCTGCGGAAGCGCTCGCCCCGCCGCTCGGCAGCGCGCGCCTGCGCCCCTGCGAGCAAGGCGAGAAACAGCGCGGCCCATGCCAGCAGCAGGAAGTAGCGCCCGATCGCGAGATCGAAGGTCATCTTCCATTGGTCGAGCGCCGTCGGCGCCGGCGCAATCAACACGCTTTGGGGCAGCACGTCCTCGACATCCTCGTTCATTTGCGTGCGCGGAAGGTCGATCAGGAGATTACCGGCATCGTCGCGCCTGAGAGCGATCCCCCGATCCTTGCCCATCTGCTGCTCGACCTTCTCCTCGATCGAATCGAAGACCCAGCGGTTGGCCTGCGCGATCATGATCGCCCCCGGCATCGAGGCGATCAGCGCCACCGCGATCTTGATGCCGAGTGATCGCTGCTCGACGACGCGCAGGCATAGCCAGAGCAAAGCGGTGACGCCTACCCCGATCAGACAGACGAGGGCACGGCGCCACAGGAGCTCATCCTGGAATTCGAGGCCGACGATCGCGCCGCGCAGGGTGATGAGCAGGAAATAGCACAGCCACACGCCGACCATGGACGCGAACACGACCTTTACCGGTACGGGCTCGTCATCGGGACTTATCTGGGGTTCATTGGTCGACACGATTGAACGTGTGCCCATTCGCTCCCGCAATTGCCAGAGCCGCGGTCGACAGCCCTGTGTGGTTGGTCGACTGGCCTGCTATTCGGCAGGCTCGAATTCCCCTTCGGCGATCCGGCGACGCCATTCTGCCGGGGCAAGCGTGTGAACATTATTGCCCGCGGCATCGACCGCTACTGTGACAGGCATGTCCTCGACCTCGAATTCGTAGATCGCTTCCATGCCGAGATCTTCGAAAGCGACGACCCTGGCGCCCTTGATGGCGCGGCTGACGAGGTAGGCCGCGCCGCCGGTTGCCATCAGATAGGCCACCTTGAACCTGCTGATCACCTCGACTGCGTTATGGCCGCGCTCCGCCTTGCCGATCATGGCGAGGAGGCCGAGGTCGAGCATCGTTTCAGTAAATTTGTCCATACGCGTGGCGGTGGTGGGGCCGGCGGGGCCG
This sequence comes from Qipengyuania sp. L-5Y, assembly GCF_056859455.1. NCBI lineage: Bacteria > Pseudomonadati > Pseudomonadota > Alphaproteobacteria > Sphingomonadales > Erythrobacteraceae > Qipengyuania > Qipengyuania sp. L-5Y. Next base: position 55,452 of record NZ_JBSXOM010000028.1, read on the forward strand.
ACGACTTCGCCCATGACGGGGTCGACCGGGCCGACGTAATAGATGGCGCGGCCCTTGAAATCGACCGGCAGCGGCTCGCCGGCATCGAGCATGTCCTTGATCCGCTTGTGCGCCGCATCGCGCCCGGTGAGCATCTTGCCCGACAGGAGAAGGCGGTCGCCATGCTGCCAGCTGGCGACTTCTTCCGGGCTCAGGGCGTCGAGATCGACGCGCTTGGCCGCGGCGTCCGGCTTCCATGTCACCTGCGGATATTCGTCCAGCCTGGGCGGCTCGAGATAGGCTGGCCCCGAGCCATCCAGCGTGAAATGTGCATGCCGTGTGGCGGCACAGTTCGGTATCATTGCCACCGGCTTGCCGGCAGCATGGCACGGCGCGTCCAGAATCTTCACGTCGAGCACGGTCGACAGGCCCCCAAGCCCCTGCGCGCCCACACCCATGGCATTGACCGCATCGAATATGTCGATGCGCAGCTGTTCGATATCGCTTTGCGCGCCGCGCTGCTTGAGCTGGCCCATGTCGATAGGATCCATCAGGCTCTGCTTGGCAAGCTTCATGCAATGTTCCGCGGTGCCGCCGATGCCGATGCCCAGCATCCCCGGAGGACACCAGCCCGCGCCCATGGAAGGGATCTGTTCCAGCACCCAGTCGACGATATTGTCCGACGGGTTCATCATCTTGAACTTCGACTTGTTTTCGCTGCCGCCGCCCTTGGCAGCCACGTCGACGCCGATCGAATTGCCGGGGACCATCTCCACCGAGAGCACGCACGGCGTATTGTCGCGTGTATTGCGACGCGTGAACGCCGGATCGGCAAGGATCGAGGCGCGCAGCTTGTTGTCCGGATGATTGTAGGCACGGCGAACCCCTTCATCGACGACTTCCTGCAAGGAGCGTTCGCTGTCGAGGCGGCAGTTCATGCCCCATTTGACGAAGACGTTGACGATACCGGTGTCCTGACAGATCGGCCGGTGCCCTTCGGCGCACATGCGGCTGTTCGTCAGGATCTGGGCGATTGCATCCTTTGCCGCGGGCCCTTTCTCGGCCTCGTAGGCATCGCCCAGGGCGCGGATGTAATCCATCGGATGATAGTAAGAAATATACTGGAGGGCGTCGGCGACGCTCTCGATAAGGTCGTTTTCGCTGATGACAGTCATGTCGCTCATCGCCGCAAATTCCCATGTTGCAGATTTGCGCTCCCCGATAGGCGCGTTACCGGCCATCGGTCAAAGCGCTTGGCCCAAACCGGCCATGCGCCTAAAGGCATCTGATGCTTGCACAAGCGTATTATTGATGTAATACAGTTCGCGGAATGACCATGACATTGACCTCTACCCGCCCCGATTATGCCGCCGCCCGGAAGGCGATGATCGATAGCCAGCTGCGCACGAGCGGCGTGAACGAGACTTTCGTGCTCGATCGCATGAAGGCCGTTCCGCGCGAAGATTTCGTACCTGAAAGCGCAAAGGCCACGGCCTATATGGATAGAGCCATTCGCCTTGAAGGCGGCGGCTTCCTGCCCGCTCCCCTGTTTCACGGTGCGATGCTGGCAGAAGCGCGGCCGGCATTGGACGACCGGGTTCTGATCGTGGACGCCGGTAGCGGATATCTGCCGGCGCTGGTCACACCGCTGGCCGACAAAGTCGATGTGATCACTCCGGAAGAAGCCGCCAACGGTGACAAGCGTGGAAAGTATACGCTCATCCTGGTCGATGGCGCGATCGAGCATGTGCCCGCGGCGCTGGCCAAAATGGTCGAAGATGGCGGCCGTGTCGTTACCGGCATGGTCGAACGGGGCGTCACGCGGCTCGCCACCGGGCGCAAGTCCGGCAAGGCGCTGGCACTGCTTCCACTCGCCGAGATGGGAATTCCGCGGCTCGGCGCGTTCGACCGGCCACAAAGCTGGAGCTTTTGATGCGCCGCGCCGGGTTTGTCAGTGTTCTGAGCATCGGGGCGAGTGCCTTCGCGCTCGCGGCATCCAACCCTGCGCAGGCAGACACACTGCAGGAAGCGCTGACCAGCGCTTACGAAAACAACCCGATCCTGCTGGCAGCAAGAGCAGGTCAGCGCGCGACCGACGAAGAAGTTCCGATCCAGCGCGCCCAAGGCCTGCCCACCGTCAGCGTGGCGGGCGCCTACACCGAATTTCTCAAGCAGAGCGCCGTCCAGTTCGCCGCACCTGATCGAGTGGTCCAGATTGGCCCCACGTTAGAAGTACCGATCTATTCGGGTGGCGCCGTCAAGAACTCCCTGAAGGCAGCGAAGGAGCGCGTTTCGGCCGGACAAGCCGATCTGCGTGCAACCGAAAGTTCGGTCTTCAGCCAGGTCGTCGCCGCTTACATGGACGTCTTGCGCAACGAAGCGATCGTGTCGCTGTCGGCCAATCAGGTCGAAGTCTTGGGCGTCAATCTTCGGGCCACGAGCGACCGGTTCGAAATAGGCGATCTCACGCGCACCGACGTGGCGCAGTCGCAATCCCGGCTCGCGCTGGCGCAGAGCGATCTGGAAAGCGCGCGGTCGAACCTGATCAGCGCCCGCGAAACATACATTCGGTTGGTGGGCGAGGCGCCGCAGGATTTGCAGGCACCCCCCGACCTTCCGGGCATCCCCGCTGACGTGGAAACAGCGGTCGATGTGGCGCTGGCCAACAATCCCGACCTGATCGGCGACAAGGAACGCGCCGTAGCCGCGGGTTTCGACAGCGAGGTGGCGGGATCGGGACGAACCCCGCGTGTGTCGGTTTTTGCCGGCGGCAATTACACCGATTATCTGGGCACGCTGGGCGGCAATCTGGCCGGCGTGTCGCAATCCGAAACAACATCCAATGCCGGCGTACGTCTGAGCATCCCGATCTTCCAGGGCGGTTTGCCCGCGGCGCGCCAAAGGCAGGCGCAGGCTCGCGAGTCGGCGGCGCTGGAACAGGTCATCGCTACCGAACGCGACGTGATCGCGCAGGTCCGCGCCGCGTGGGCAAGCTGGCAGGCATCGCTGGCGGTGATCGATAGCAGCCAGGTGGCCGTCGATGCCGCATCGCTCAGCCTGGAAGGCGTGCAGGCGGAAAATTCGATCGGTACGCGCCAGATTCTCGACGTGCTGAATGCCGAACAGGAATTGCTGAATGCGCGCGTGCAGCTTGTGACGGCCCGCCGAAACGCCTATGTTGCGGGCTTTTCACTGCTTGCCGCCATGGGCCGGGCGGAAGCGCGCGACCTCAACCTGATGGGCGAAGGAATGCTTTATAATCCTGCGCTCAACTACGAACGCGTCCGCGGCAAGATCTGGGATTGGGACCGCGATCCGGACCCTGAAGCCGAAGCGACCCGAACGGTGGACGTGCCTGCGCCGGACGCAAGCTATCCGACCGATGGTGAAAACACTCTGGAATCAGGCTATCGCGTTCGTGTACCGAATCGGGAAGAACCGATTCGTTAACAGGGGCCTGACAGACAATGCAGCAACAGGGTGAACCGTCGGTCGAAGAAATTCTGGACTCGATCAAGAAGGTCATCGCACGCGACAATCGCGAAGGCATGATCCTCGAGCGCCGTCGGCGTTCTTCGCCCGGAAGCACCGAAGAAAGCGCATCCCCGTCTGACGAACGCGAAACGGACGAAGTCCTCGAGTTGGCCGAAGAGATCGCTCTCGACGATGCATCTGCAACCTCCGGCGATGGTGGCGAAAGCGCCGATTCCGATACGGACGCGCTGACTCGCGGCGATACACGCGACGCGATGCGGCAGAACTTCGCTGCCCTTGCGATGCTGGCCAAGCCCGGCAAGCAGCCGCAGATCGTACGGTCTGGCGAAACGTCACTGGAAGGTCTGGTGCGGGAAATGCTGCGACCGATGCTTGCCCAGTGGCTGGACGACAATTTGCCTGGCATGGTGGAAGACCTGGTGAAGGCGGAAATCGCGCGGATCGCCGGCAAGCGCAGTTAATCAGGCTCCTTTGACCTCCAGTTCCAAATCCACGCGCAAGGCCGAAAAGGCGCTGGCGAAGACCGGGGGCGCATCAGCAGAGCGTCAGATTTTCCTGTGCGCCATTTCGGAAAAGCAGAAATGCTGCCGCCGCGAAGAAGGCAAGGAAGCCTGGAACTACCTCAAGAAGCGCCTGAAGGATCTTGGCCTTGTCGGGCGCGAAGGAACAGTCCAGCGGACCAAGGCCGATTGCCTGCAGATCTGCGAAGCCGGGCCTATTGCAGTCGTCTGGCCCGATAACGTCTGGTACCATTCCTGCGGACCGGAGGTGCTCGAGGCGATCATCCAGCGCCATCTGATCGCTGGCGTCCCGGTCGAAGAATATCGGCTGCGCCCGGCCGATTAATCGTCGTCGCGAAGACGGTCTTCGATGGATTCGTCGTGACCCGTCCCGGACGACAGGAAAACCAGGCCCATCAATGCGCTGGTCAGCAGCATGGTGAACCCGATCCCTAGGGCAGATGCGATGTAATAATGGATCGAGATTTCCTCGTGTCCATATTTGTACAGCAGGGCCAGGGCGATGGCGACGACCCCGACAGTCAGCAGGAACATGAACCGCATGATCCGCCGATAACGCGCCCAGGCAAACGCAGCCTGTTCAGGATCGTCGAGGGGAGATTTCTGAACCATCGCCACCGCACATGGCCGTCATCGCACCGTGATTCAACGCCCGCCTGCTTCCGATTCGCTTTTTGCCTGTGAAACTGGCATTCTAGGTGAACAGCAACGGAGGAGATCTCGCATGGAAATCAGCCGACTGATCGAGGGACGGGCAAGTTCGAACGTCATATCCTCGACTGTGGACGCGCCGGTCCGCGAAGCGATCGCGCTCCTTGCATCGAAACGCATCGGCGCGGTCCCCATCATGGAAGGCGGCCGAATCGTCGGCATCTTTTCCGAGCGCGACGTGATCTATCGTCTGGCCGACGAAGGTGATGCCTGCCTGGAGCGTCCGATCGGCGAGGTGATGACCGCCCCGGCCATCACCGTCGAAAGATCGGCGACCGTTCTCGATGCGCTGGCTCTCATGACGAAGCGCCGGATCCGCCATCTGCCTGTTGTCGACGGGGAGACGATGTGCGGGTTCATTTCGATCGGCGATCTGGTCAAGGCGCGTCTGGACGAGATCCAGCACGAGGCGGAAGCCATGCGCGAATATATCCGTACCGCTTGAGACCGGGCTCGGGACAACCTACATCCTGGCCATGACAACAGCACCCACCCTGACCGACGCTGCCGCTGCCCGTATTGCGGCAATCGCCGAAAAGCAGGCCAAGCCTGCGATTCTGCGTCTGTCCGTCGAAGGGGGCGGCTGTTCGGGCTTCCAGTACAGGTTCGGGCTCGCCGAAGACATGGACGACGAGGATTCGATCAGCGAGAATGCCGGCGTGAAACTGGTGGTCGATGCCGTCAGTCTCGACCTGGTAGCGGGTAGCACCGTCGATTTCGTCGAATCGCTGGGCGGAGCCGCGTTCCGGGTCGAAAACCCGCAGGCGGCTGCCGGCTGTGGCTGCGGTTCCAGCTTCGGCATTTAGATTAGACCCGCGCTGGCGTTTCGGGCATCAGGTCCGCCATGCGTATCGCCAGCTTCAACATCAACGGTATCAAGGCCCGCCTGCCTCGTCTCAAGGAATGGCTTGAGGAAACCCGTCCGACCGTCGCCTGCCTGCAGGAAATCAAGACGATGGACGAAGGTTTCCCCGCGGACGAATTCGAGGCGATCGGTTACAAAGCCATCTGGCATGGCCAGAAGGGCTTCAACGGCGTGGCCATTCTGGCCGACGGTGTAGAGCCCAAGGAAATACAGCGCGGCCTCGGCATCGACGGCCCGAAAGAAGGGGAGGGTGAACAGGCCCGCTATCTGGAAGCCGACGTAAACGGCGTACGGATCTGCAACCTCTACCTGCCCAATGGCAATCCGCATCCAGGGCCCAAGTTCGATTACAAGCTGGCCTGGATGGAAAAGCTGCGCGAGCGGACACGCCAAATCTGGGACGAGGAAGTCCCGGCGGTCATCCTCGGCGATTTCAATGTCATCCCCGAAGACAAGGATGTCTGGTCCGTCAGGGCCATGGCGGACGATGCGCTGATGCAACCCGAATCACGCGATCACTATGCGCGCTTTCTTTCCGATGGCTGGACCGATGCGATCGACACGCTCAACCCCCGGGGCGGCGTGTGGACCTTCTGGGATTACCAGGCAGGCGCATGGCAGCGTGACCACGGCTTCCGCATCGATCATCTCTTGCTGTCGCCCCAACTGGCCGACCGCATGACGGCCGCAGGTGTCGACAAGGCCTATCGCGGCAGGGAAAAGTCGAGCGACCATACCCCGGTCTGGGTGGACCTGAGGGACTGAGGCTGCGCGAGGGGGCCCTGTATGGGCTGCTCCTGCACAACAGACGTTAAAGCCGCTCAGCGATAGAAGACGTGCGTGTCGATGGTGGCGAGGGCGACCTTGCGGTGGCTCCAGCGCGGCCGCACGTAATTTGCATGGAAGAACAGCGCGTCGCCCGCCTTGCTGTCCCACAGACCGCGATGGGCAATGCGAGCGATCGCTTCTGCCCGTTTCCACGCGGCCGAACCGGTGCGGACCTTGGGCATACGGCCGCCCTTCACGAACGAGAATTGCGAGCGCTGGTAAACCACGCCGCAATAGCTGGAAGGGAACCGGCGATCTTCGGCACGGTTGACGATTACCTGAGCGACGGCAAGCTGACCTTCGAGCGGTTCGCCGCGTGCCTCGAAATAGACGGCACCGGCAAGGCAATGCAGCTCGTCGGAAAGCCGGCCCGCGGTGGGTATGGTCGAAACCAGTTCGCGCAGACTGCTGGCACTGGAGGCGGAATCGGTTGAATCTTCAGCGGGGAGTTCCGCGTCGCCGGGAAGCTCCTGCACTACGGCCTTCTCTACGAAGACGGGCACCACTTCTTCGGTAAGCTGTGCCTCGGTAGCATTCTGATCGGTTGCATGTGCCGCAACCTGGGCATTGGCCCCGGAACCTTCGGCTCCGGCAAGAATAGTAAGGGTAATTGCCGCGATAATCGCGGTGAAACCGGTAGTCTTGCGAATCATTTGTCACTGACAACTAAGCGGTTGGCAGTCTGTCGCAGGTCGGGGTCCTTGGCGCGTTGGTTGCGTCCTGAAATGCGGATCCGTTTACTGGCCTGCCGACCACCCCCCGTCTGCGTGCATGCGTACCGACCCCATTGCCGTCCTACGCCGCCTGCGCATCGAAGTTGAGCGGCCAAATAGTCTCAATTGCAATCAAGTCAAGTTAATGCGCGCCCTGTGCGATGAAGCGTTCTGCGTTTTCGACGTCCAGCTCGATCACCCAGCAATCCGGGTCGGAATTGCGTCTGCGGGCGAGATACTCATCAAAATCGGTTTTGTTTTCAGCATCTTGCTCACGGGTGCAAGTGAAGGCGCGGGAGCCGTCACGCTGCGGCATACGCTCCCAGAGCATTGTATTCGCGCCATTATGTGTGGTTAACACGAGGATGACGCCCGCGTCTTTTTCCCCCTTCTGGATTACCATTCCAAAGCCGCCCGCTGATTCCACGGCGCGCACGAGGCCGGACACTTCCAGATGGGCAGGGAGGCGGGCATCGGACATCGCCCTCAACCTTCGGCCAGATAACCGGGCAGACTGGACAAGGGGATGTGCGAGCGCATGAATGTCCCGGTTCCCCGGCCGATCTCGTCGCCTTCGGCGTCGACCAGCCTAGATTCCGCGACGAATACCCGCTTGCGCCCGCTCACCCAGCGCCCTTCCGCCACCACTTCGCCGATCCGCACCGGCTTGGTGAAATGGAGATTGAACGATGTCGTCAGCAGGAAACGGTCGGAAACGAAGGTGTTCGCTGCATAGAAGCCGGCATCGTCGAGCATCTTGAAATAGATCGTGCCGTGGGCTGCCCCAGCGGCGTGATAGACCTCTTCGGTCACATTGAAGGTGATGCGCGCAGCCCCTTCGCCCGTGATTTCGAGGCGGGATGCGAAGAGTGCATTGACCGGCGCCGAAGCGTAGAGGCTTTCCAGCGCCCGGTGATGGCGCTGTGCCCCGCTGGATGCGGCCCCGGTCATTGCTCCCTCTCTCCCCTAGCGCGGCTCGACCCAGCCGATCGACCCGTCGTGCCGGCGATAGACCATATTGTGGGCCCCGCTACCGGCATTCTTGAACAGCAGACCATTGGCGTTCTGCAGATCCAGCAGCATGACCGCATCGGCAACGCTGCATTCGGGTATCATGGCCTTGGTTTCGGCGACGATGGGCGGGCTGTCCGATGTGACTTCCTCGTCATTGTCGGGTTCGGGCGCTGCCAGGATCGTATAGGCAGCTTCCGTTTCGCGTACCGCGTGAGCGGCCTGTTCGTGACGGTCCTTTATCCGGCGCTTGTACCGGCGCAACTGCTTTTCGATCTTGCTCGCGGCGGCATCGAATGCCTGATGCACATCATGCGCTTCGGCATGACCCTTCAGGATGAGACCCTGCATCACATGAGTCACGATATCGGAGGTGAAGGCGCCACCCGGCCCCTTGCCGAAGGTGACGTGCGATGAAATTGCGCGGTTGAAATATTTATCGACGATGGAGTTCAGTCGATCGTCGACATGTTCCTGCAGGGCGGAGCCAGTGTCGATCTGGTGGCCGGAAACGCGAATGTCCATCTTGTCGTTTTCTCCTTTATCGTCCCCCGTGTGACCCCAACTCTCCGGCCCGTCTGCCGGTTTCCATCTGCCGGGAATCTAGCCCCAGAGAGGGTTTTCGATTCCCGCCATGAATTCCCGATGCCGCGCAAGTTCCGCCTGGCTGGCGAAATGCGGACGCGGTTCGCGCCGCGGCCCCGTGGGAGCCTTTCGCACCGCAACGATAGTCTGTTCGCCAGCGATCTCGGCCATCGCCGCCTCAGCTGCCAGTTCCAATCCGATCTGGCGGCCGCCCTTCAGTTCTACATAGACCTGCGCCAGCAGCTCGGCATCGAGCAGCGCGCCGTGTTTGACCCGGTGGCTGCGATCGATCCCGTAGCGGCTGCACAGCGCATCGAGCGAAAGCTTGGCACCCGGGTGACGCTTGCGCGCAATGGCCACCGTGTCGACCATACGCGTCGTACACACCGGCTCCATGGCGATCAGTGCCAGTTCCGCATTGAGAAAACCGAAATCGAAGCCGGCATTATGCGCGACAAGCGGCGAATCCCCGATGAAGTCGAGCAATTCCTGCGCCACTTCGCGAAACAGGGGTTTGTCCGACAGGAATGCTGCCGAAAGACCATGAACGGCTTCAGCGCCAGCCGGCATGTCGCGTTCGGGATTGAAATAGGCGTGATATGTTGCGCCCGTCGGCACGAGATTGACCATCTCGATGCAGCCGATCTCCACCATTCGGTCCCCCGTCTTGGGATCCAGGCCGGTTGTCTCGGTATCGAATACGATCTCACGCATCCATACTTCTATCGGCCCCGTGACCGCAGATTACAAGGGGGTTACAGCGAGCCTTGCTGCCTTGGCGCAGACTTCAATTCCTCAATCAGCACGCGGACTGCATCTTCCGTCTCGCCAAGGCTGGTGCCGGTATCAATCACATGGTCCGCCCGCTTCCGCTTTTCGCTGTCGGGAGTCTGGATGGCGAGGATCTGGGTAAATTTTTCCTCGGTCATGCCGGGCCGGGCAAGTACCCGTTGCCTCTGTTTTTCAGCCGATGCCGAAACGACCACCACCCGGTCCACTGCAGCGGCGCCACCTTTCTCGAACAGGAGCGGAATGTCGAAGACGACGACCGGCGCTCCCGAATGTTCGATCATGAAGGCCTGACGCTTCTGTGCGACGGCGGGGTGGACGATGGATTCCAGCCGAGCCAATTGTGCGGCATTACCGAAGACCAGCGCGCCGAGCATTTCGCGCGAAACGCCGCTTTCGTCCGTAGTGCCGGGGAACGCATGCTCAATGGCAGCAACCAGTTCGCCGCCGGGTCCCTGCATGGCCCTCACTTCGGCATCGGCATCGAATACGGGCACCCCTGCAGCCTCGAACATGGCCGCTACGGTCGATTTTCCCATGCCGATTGAGCCGGTAAGGCCGATGATGAGGGGGCGGGTCACGCCATAAGTCTTTCCCGCAATTCCCCATCGAATTCACGCGGCGGCTCTATTCCGAAGAAGTGCGTGAATGCTGCGGCCGCCTGCCCGATCAGCATCGCCAGTCCATCGATGGTCTCGAACCCGGCTTCGCGAGCGGATTTCAAAAATGGTGTATCCACGGGGTCCGTGACGATATCGTAAGCAATCGAACCCGGCGGAGCATGACTCCAGTCGAAGGGCAGCGGCGGCTTGCCTTTCATTCCCAGGGGCGAAGCGTTGACGACCAGATCGCAGCAGCCCTTGCGGTCGTCGAAGACGAAGTCCGTGGCCGCAGCAAAGTGGTCGATCTGTGCTGCATGGTGTTCCCCGCTTGGGTCCAGTTCCTCCAGCAGGGCGTCGGCCTTGGCCCGGTCCCGTCCCGCGACGACGAGGGTGAAGCCCTCTCTTGCGAGACCCGAAACGATCGCCCGTGCAGCGCCGCCTGTTCCGATTACTCGCGCCATGCGGAAATAATGCTGCTGGCGAAGTCGATCGGTCAAGGGTTCGAGAAATCCTGCCACATCGGTATTGCGCCCAACCAGCTTTCCATCAGCCGCTTTTACGACGGTGTTCACCGCGCCAACCTGCTTTGCCAGTGGTTCGAGGCGGTCGAGCAGTGGCATGATTGTCTGCTTGTGCGGCATGGTGACATTGCATCCACACCAATCCGAGGCCCTGCGCCTGTCTGCAACATAGTCCGCAAGTCCACCCGCATCGACTTGTGTCGCGCGATAATCGGCTTCCAGCCCCAGCCGTTCTATCCAGAAACCGTGAATCGCGGGCGATTTGGATTGCGCGATCGGATCGCCGATCACCTCGGCATGGCGCGTCACGACAGCAAGGCGCCTTCTTCCCGCAAGGCATCGAGCACCTGCAGTAGGGGCATCCCCAGCACGGTGAACTGGTCTCCCATGATACCGTCGAAGAGCTGCGCGCCCGGGCCTTCTATACGGAATACGCCAACGCACTGGCTTACTGCGGGCCATTCCGCATCGAGATAGGTTTCGATGAACGCGTCGCTCAATTCACGCACATGCAACCTTGCAAAGTCGGACCCGACCCAAAGGATCTGGCCATCACGCGCCAGCGCTGCAGCGCTGTGCAATGTCATTACCCCACCGGAAAAAGACCGCAGATGGTCTGCCGCGTTCTCGCGGCTGGTGGGTTTGTCGAACCGCTTGCCATCAATCTCGACCAGCGAATCCGATCCCAGCACCAGATCGCCGGGCCGGCTTGCGGAAACCGTGGCTGCCTTCGCCGCGGCCAGCGCCTGTGCAATCTCGGCAGGGTCGGCATCGTCCATCTCCGCTTCGAGCGCGCGCTCGTCCACATCTGCCGCTTGCGCGGTAAACGAGACGCCCGCCGCTTCGAGCATCGCCTTGCGCGACGCGCTGTTCGAGGCGAGCACGATGCCGGTTCCGCCGAGTTTCGTCATATGGGCTTTGCTCCCTGGCGCGTACCCCGCGCCTTTCGTTCGTTGTGGAGCCGAATAATCGCGGCGGCAGTTTCCTCGATCGAACGGCGCGTTACATCGATTACCGCCCAGCCATTGTCGGCAAACATGCGGCGGGCGAACTTCAATTCGTCCTTCACGCGCTCGTTATCGACATAGTCGGTTTCCCGTTCCTCGTTCAGAGTAAGCAGCCGGTTGCGGCGGATCTGGATGAGCCGCTCGGGCGCGGTCGTGAGCCCCACCACCATCGGGTTCTGCAATTCGTACAGCTTGGGCGGCGGCGGGCTTTCCACCACCAGCGGAATGTTGGCGACCTTGTACCCGCGATTGGCGAGGTAGATGCTGGTCGGGGTCTTCGAACTGCGCGAGACGCCCGCCAGAACAATGTCCGCTTCCTCCCAGTTCTCCCAGCCGATCCCGTCATCATGGGCGATGGTGAACTGGATTGCCTCGACCCGATTGAAATAAGCCTGGTCCATGGCGTGCTGCCGGCCCGGCCGACCATGCGCTTCCTGGCCGAGCGCCTTCTCCAGCGCCTCCGTCACCCGGTCGAGGATCGGGACGGCGGGCAGACCCAGCTGGCCGCATGCTTCTTCGAGCCTCGTGCGAGTGTCCAGATTGACGAGCGTGAACAATACGAGCCCCGGATTGCCCTTGAGCTCGGGCAGGATCCGTTCGAGATGCTGCCGGCTGCGGACCATCGGCCAGAAGTGGCGTACGACATCGGCATCCTCGAACTGCGCGAGGGCCGCTTTGGCGAGCATTTCGAGCGTTTCGCCGGTCGAATCTGACAGCAGATGGAGATGCACGCGATTGGAGATTTTGGCGGTCCTGCAGCCTGTGGAGAACGGGTGGCATAAACCACGGGAGAAAGCTGGCGACAAGTTCGGGACGAAAAACCCTCCACGAAACGAGTCTTTCACGGGCCGATTCCCGCACAGCAAATCCGATTTATGCGCAGGGGTGGGGACAGCGAGGATAAGTTTGACTCGACTCAACACGGCGGGCGAGTCGCATTGCAGAGGTTGCCCTTTGCAGCGCGGGAGAAATCGGGCAGGGGCCAGTTATCCCTGAAATCCACAGGGCCAACAGACTCCTTCAACCTCTATATAAATAATATTATTTATTGGATTGGACTCATCGATGCCCGGTCTTCTTCTCGATACGCTTAACGGCAAGCGCGGTGCGCAGGTGCCTCTCTGGCTCATGCGCCAGGCTGGTCGTTACCTGCCCGAATATCGCGCGCTGCGGGCGGAAAAGGGCGGCTTTCTCGCCATGGCCTACGACAGCGAAGCGGCTTGCGAAATCACCTTGCAGCCGATCGACCGGTTTGGCTTCGACGGGGCGATCCTGTTTTCCGATATCCTGATCGTGCCGCACGCTCTGGGGCAACATCTGGAATTTCTGGCGGGCGAGGGTCCCAAGCTGTCGCCGCCGCTGGTCGATGCAGCACTCGATGCCCTGACCTGCGACCGTTCGCGCTACGATCCGATCTACGAAACCGTCCGGCGCTGTCGCCAGCGACTTCCAGATGGTGTGACGATGCTTGGTTTTGCAGGCAGCCCCTGGACGGTAGCGACCTACATGGTGGCGGGCGAGGGCAGCCGCGACCAGCACAATGCCCGGGCCATGGCTTATCGCGATCCAGCCAAGCTCGACGCGATCCTGGATGCGATCGTGGGCGAAACGATCGAATATCTTTCGGGACAGATCGATGCTGGCGCCGAAGCGGTCCAACTATTCGACAGCTGGGCAGGCAGTCTTGCACCCGACGAATTCGAACGGCTGGTGATTGCGCCGAATGCGCGGATCGTCGCCGCACTGCGTGCACGCCATCCCGATACGCCGGTGATCGGTTTCCCGAAGGGGGCAGGGGAGAAATTGCCGGCCTACGCCCGCGAAACCGGGGTGCAGGCGGTGGGAGTGGATGAAACGATCGACCCGAACTGGGCGGCCCGCGAATTACCCGCCGGCATGCCCGTGCAGGGCAATTTCGATCCGCTGCTGCTGCTCGCCGGCAGCGATCGGCTGGAGCCACGCGTCCGGTTGATCCTCGAAGCCTTTGCAGACCGCCCGCATGTTTTCAATCTCGGTCACGGGATAGACCGGCGCACCCCGATCGAACATGTCGATCGGCTGATTGCGACGGTTCGTAGTTTCAAGGGGTGACGAGGGCGTGAGCGGTCATTACATGTTCGGGCAATGCAGGATGTCCTCGCCATGACCTACTACTGGCTGAAGGCCGGCCACATCATTTTCATGGTGTTCTGGATGGCCGGTCTGTTCATGCTGCCCCGTCAGATGATCTATCTGCATGCAGCGGCGCCCGGATCCGAAGAATCGGCTCTGTGGGCGAAAAGGATGGGTCTGCTGCGAAAGGTGATCCTCACACCCAGCCTGATCGTTGTCTGGGTTCTGGGCCTGCTTCTGGCGATGTCGATCGGTGCATGGGACCAGGGATGGTTCCACGCGAAATTGTTGTTTGTGGTGCTTCTGACGGCGTTCCACGGCATAATGGTTGCACGATCCAAGAAGATGGCAGCGGGCGAGCGCCCGATGACGGTAAAACAATTGCGGATCTGGGGTGAATTTCCCGGGATCGCGCTCGCCATCATCGTCGTGCTGGTTGTCGTCAAACCGTTCTGAGCTTCGGTACGTCGCTTTGTGAATTGACGCCCCCCTGACGCGGGCGTAACTGCGCATCATCAACCGGCTACGGGCTTCGCATCCTGACGAGGCCGGGTCTGCTTTCTCCAAGCCCCTACCGACCCGCCGGCCATCCCAACCGAATACCGAGTATAACCACATGCATCTTAAAGACCTCAAAGCAAAAGCTCCGGCAGATCTGGTCGCGATGGCCGAAGAACTGGGCGTCGAAGCGGCGGGCACAATGCGCCGCCAGGATCTCATGTTCTGCATCCTGCGCGAACTTGCGGACGATGAAGAATACAATGAAGAAATCATGGGCATCGGCACGATCGAAGTGCTGCAGGACGGCTTCGGCTTCCTGCGTTCGCCCGAAGCGAATTACCTTGCCGGCCCGGACGATATCTACGTTTCGCCCAACCAGATCCGCAAATGGGGCCTGCGCACCGGCGATACGGTCGAAGGCCAGATCCGCGCACCTCAGGAAGGCGAGCGCTATTTCGCCCTGACCGGCCTGACTTCGGTCAATTACGAAGATCCGGCCAATGTGCGCACACGCACCAATTTCGACAATCTCACGCCGCTCTATCCCGAAGAAAAGCTGACGCTCGATACGCTCGATCCGACGGTGAAGGACAAAAGCGCGCGGGTGATCGACATCATCTCGCCGCAGGGCAAGGGCCAGCGCGCGCTGATCGTTGCGCCGCCACGCACCGGTAAGACCGTGCTGCTGCAGAACATCGCCAAGGCGATTACCGACAACCATCCGGAAGTCTTCCTGCTGGTGCTGCTCGTCGACGAGCGCCCGGAAGAAGTCACCGACATGCAGCGCAGCGTGAACGGCGAGGTCATCTCCTCGACCTTCGACGAACCGGCCAATCGCCACGTCCAGGTCGCGGAAATGGTCATCGAAAAGGCCAAGCGCCTGGTCGAACACAAGAAGGATGTCGTCATCCTGCTCGATTCGATTACCCGTCTCGGCCGTGCCTACAACACCGTGGTTCCCAGCTCGGGCAAGGTGCTGACCGGCGGTGTCGATGCGAACGCCCTGCAGCGGCCCAAGCGTTTCTTCGGTGCGGCGCGTAATATCGAGGAGGGCGGTTCGCTTTCCATCATCGCCACGGCGCTGATCGATACCGGCAGCCGCATGGACGAGGTTATCTTCGAAGAATTCAAGGGCACGGGTAACTCCGAAATCGTGCTTGATCGCAAGGTCGCCGACAAGCGCATCTTCCCCGCTCTCGACGTCGGCAAGTCCGGCACGCGCAAGGAAGAACTGCTGGTCGAGAAGGACAAGCTCTCCAAGATGTGGGTCCTGCGCCGTATCCTCATGCAGATGGGCACGATCGATGCGATGGAATTCCTCCTCGACAAGATGAAGGATTCCAAGACCAACGAAGATTTCTTCGCCAATATGAACCAGTAAATACAACCATTTGCGGTTAACGACCTGTTAGACACGTCGGACGTATCAGTTGCTGCAAGGAAGATTTATGCAGCAACTGATTTACGTTTCATACGCGAGCTACGATTTCCAGTCGGGCGATGTATTCAAGATCATCGAGACGTCCGCGCGGAACAATCCCACGCGGGATGTGACCGGTTTCCTGGTCTACGCCCACGACACATTCGTTCAGTTCGTCGAGGGTCCCGCCGCGTCGCTCGACGCCTTGCTTGACGATCTCAAGGCCGACAGCAGGCACGAGCGCCTCGAGGTTCTGGAACGCCGGGAAGGGCGCGGGCGCTGTTTCCCGAACTGGCGGATGGAGCGGCTGGCCGTATCTGGCGGTGACGCCCGGATGCTCGAGCAGAAACTGCGGCAGACCGAAATTTCGCAGGCGACGATAGCGCGTCTGGTCGAAACCGTCATGACACCGCGCATGACTGCGTAAGATCCTGATACCTCAGGCTTTCTGACGCTCCAGCATCGCCGCCATCTGTTCCCAGACCTTGTTGACGGCCTTCAGCGGCCGCACCATCACCTTGAAGTCGGCGATCATGCCATCCTTATCGAAGCGGATGAGGTCGATGCCATTCACGTGGATGCCATCCATCTCGGTCGTGAATTCGAGCATCGCGTTATCGCCATCGACGAGCTCGCGTACATATTCGAAACTGTCGTTGCCGAGCGTCTGCCCGGCCGCCGCTAGATAGGCGACCACGATCTGGCGACCTTCCTGCGGCGTATGCACGACCGGCGAATGGAATACCGCGTCTTCGCGGATGATCGCTGCCAGTGCGTCCGGCGCGCTGCCTTCTTCGATGACCTTGTGCCACTTATGCAAGCCGAGTTCTGCGCTCATGCTACCTCCCTGAACGTGTCCGCACGCGCGGCTGCCCAGGCTTTGGCATAGGGGGTGGATTCGGGAGAGTCGAGCAGCTGGCCGGGTTCGAGGAAGCGATAGAGATGCTCGAAACTGTCCGACTGCACCCCGTTGATCCGCTCCGACATCAGATGCGGCGCGATCTGCCAGGGATTATCGAGTCCCATGGCGATCACCATTTCGCGGAAGGAATGCAGCGTATGCCGCTGGAAGCGTGTTACGCGTTCGGCCTTTTCCATGGGTACGAGCCCGCGCTGCCGGGTCGAATCCTGCGTGGCGACGCCGGTAGGGCAGGCATCGGTATGGCATTTGAGCGATTGGACGCAGCCGAGCGCAAACATGAAGGCGCGGCCGGCATTGCAGAAATCCGCGCCGAGCCCGAAATTCATCGCCATGCCCGCGCCGGAATGCACCTTTCCCGCCGCCGCCAGCTTTATCTCGGGCTTAAGCCCAGAGCCGACCAGAGCGTTGCGAACCAGGATCAACCCTTCGCGCAAAGGCATGCCCACCCGGTTCGAAAATTCGACCGGCGCTGCACCCGTGCCGCCTTCTGCGCCATCGACGACGATGTAATCGAGCACGATGCCGGTTTCCCGCATCGCCTTTATCACGGCAAAGACTTCGTGCGGCTTGCCAACACAGAGTTTCATGCCGATCGGCTTGCCTCCGGAAAGAGCGCGCAGTTTTGCGGCCCATTCCAGCATGCCGATCGGTGTCGAAAAGGTCGAATGCGCCGCGGGTGAAATGCAATCCGTGCCCACGGCCACGCCGCGTGCTTCGGCGATTTCTTCCGTTACCTTGGTGCCGGGCAATACACCGCCGTGACCCGGCTTCGCGCCTTGGCTGATCTTGATTTCGATCATCTTGACCTGGTCGTCGCGTGCATTGTCGGCAAACCGGTCCGGGTCGAACGATCCGTCGTCCTTGCGGCATCCGAAATAGCCGCTGCCGATTTCCCAGACGAGGTCCCCGCCATGCGAACGGTGATAGCGCGAAATGCCGCCTTCGCCCGTGTCGTGGTAGAAATTGCCCGCCGCTGCGCCCTTGTTCAGGGCCATGATCGCATTGGCCGACAGCGATCCGAAACTCATTGCCGAGATGTTGAGCAGCGCCGCGGAGTAGGGTTTGTCACACTGGCTGCTGCCCACATCGACCCGCCATTCCGCGGGTACATCGGCATTCGGTGTCATCGAATGGGCAAGCCACTCGTATTCGTCCGAATATACGTCCAGTTCCGTGCCGAATGGGTGGCTGTCGAGCTGGCCCTTCGATCGCGCATAGACCAGCGCACGCTGCTGGTGGTTGAAGGGCCGCCCTTCGAGGTCACCCTCTACCAGATAGGCCCGCGCATAGGGGCGCAGGTCTTCCATCATCCAGCGCACATGGGCGAGCAGCGGATAATTCCGCCACAAGGTATGGCGGCGCTGACAGAAGTCATACACCGCCACGACCAGTAACGGGATCGTGAAGACCAGGCCCCAGCGCAGTGATCCGACCATACCGAACAGGGCGGTCAGCAGCACGACGACCAACGTCGGGCCAAACCGCATGAACAGTTCGGACGATTCGCGCATATGCGCGAGATTGCGCATCAGCCGAGGTGTTCGGCGAAGAACTCTGCCGTACGCTTGTCGGCCAGCTGCGCGGCATCTTCGCTACGCCGCTTGCCGAATTCGGTGGCAAAGCCGTGGTCCAGTCCTTCATAGTCGTAGAGCGTCACCTTGGGATGATCGTCCAGACCGTCATGCATTGCTTTCTGCGTGTCCTTGTCGACAAAGCCGTCTTCGGTCGGAATATGCAGCATCAGCGGATTGGCGATGGCATTCTTCTCGCGCAGCAATTCGTCGATACCAACCCCGTAATAGCCGACCGTGGCGTCCGCATCGGTTCGCGCTGCGGTCATATAAGCCAGGCGGCCGCCAAGGCAGTAGCCGACGGCACCGACCTTCTTCACACCTTCGCGTTCGCGGATGTGATGAATGGTCGCCTCTATATCGCGAATGCCCTGATCCTGGTTGAACTTGCCCATCAGGTCGAGCGCGCGCTGGAATTCCGGTTCGACATCGGGGTCGAGTTCGATGCCCGGCTCGAGCCTCCAGAACAAATCCGGCGCAACGGCAAGATAGCCGTCTTCTGCCAGCTTGTCGCATTTGCGGCGGATGCCGGCATTCACCCCGAAGATTTCCTGGATCACGACGATGGCAGCCTTCGGCGTGTCCGCAGGACGCGCGACATAGGCGTCGAATTCTTCATTGTCGGTCAGGCTCGTTACGGTGACGGTTTCGCTCATGGGCGGGGGGCTCCCTCGATTTGATTGGTGTCTGTGCTTGCGTGACGCGGTGTGCGGACCCAAATAGGATCTCGCATACCATAACGGAGGAAACGCGATGAAGGTCCATGTCGAAATCGATTGCACGCCTGAAGAGGCGCGGACTTTCATGGGTCTTCCCGATGTGGGCAAGGCGAACGCCGTTTATGTCGACATGATGTCGAAAGCGATGAAGGGCGTGAGCAGCACCGATCAGCTGCAGGAATATGCCAAGCAGCTCGCCCCGATGGGGCAGGCCGGCTTCAAACTGTTCCAGAGTTTCATGGAAGGGGCCAACGCCGGTCGATCTTCGTCGCAGAGCAAGCCTTCAGATAGCGACTGAGGTTTACTCGCCCGATGGCTGACACGATTTACGCGCTGTCCAGCGGCGCGCCACCTGCAGGCATCGGCGTTATACGGATCAGTGGTCCTCTGGCAGGGGAAGCTCTGTCGCGAATGGCAGGTGGTCTTCCGCCAGCCCGCTCGCCCCGGTTGCGGATAGTGCGGAATGGCGAGGGTGATGCGCTGGATCAGGCGCTGGTGATGTGGTTTGCGGGACCGAACACGGCCACGGGTGAGGATCTTGCGGAAATTCATTGCCACGGGGGGCGGGCGGTGGTTGCGGCCCTTCTTGCGGCATTGTCCAGTATCGACGGGTTACGGGAAGCGGAACCGGGTGAATTCACCCGCCGCGCCTTCAGCAATGGCCGTATCGATCTGGCTGAAGCCGAGGGTCTGGCCGATTTACTTTCAGCTGAAACCGAATTGCAGCGCCGCGGTGCGCTGCTCGCAGCCGGGGGAGATTTGTCCCGCCGCATTGAAGGATGGCGGGACCGTGTACTTGGCCTTGCCGCGTCAATCGAAGCGGTGATCGATTTCGCGGATGAGGATGATGTATCGCTTCCTGCATCCTTTTCACGTGAACTCGACGAACTGATTGGCGAAATCCGGGCGACATCGCAGCGACCGGCGACCGAGAGGTTGAGGGACGGCATTCGCGTCGTGCTTGCGGGCCCGCCAAACGCCGGAAAATCGTCGCTATTCAACGCATTGCTGTCCGACGATGCGGCCATCGTGACGAGTGAGGCCGGGACCACGAGGGATGTCCTTGAACGCCCGGTTTCTATCGGCGGCGTACCCCTCGTTTTGGTCGATACAGCCGGTATGCGCGATAGCGGCGCAGGTGCGATCGAAGAGATGGGCATCGAACGCGCGCGCAAGGAGGTTGCGAATGGGCACATTGTTCTGTGGCTCGGCGCTCCGGATGAGCTGCCCGTTGGCGCGATCCAGATCAGCGCGAAATCCGACCTTGGGGCAGGGCAATCGGAAGGCTTGGAAGTTTCGGCTGTAACTGGATTTGGCTTATCTGAATTGACGGACATGCTGGTTGAGAAAGCGCAGGAAATTTTACCTCCGGTCGATCAGATCGCCTTCAATCGCAGGCAGCGGGAATGGGCCCAGACCGCGGCGCAGAGCCTGGAGGCTGTAGATACACATTCGGATTTGTTGATCGCTGCCGAGAATCTCAGGGCCGCGCGGCGGGCGCTTGATCGTCTGGTCGGTCGGGATTCCACGGAAGAGATGCTCGACGCTTTGTTTGGTCGGTTTTGCATCGGTAAATAGTGTTTCACGTGAAACATGGGCCTTTGACGCGCAAGCGTGCCTTCAGTAAAGCGCCTGCATGCACCAGTTCGATGTAGTTGTAGTCGGTGGCGGTCACGCCGGCGTCGAAGCAGCCTGCGCTGCTACGCGCACGGGTGCGCGCGTTGCGCTTGTCTCGCTTGATATCGACAAGGTCGGGTCGATGAGTTGCAACCCGGCTATCGGCGGCTTGGGCAAAGGTCATCTGGTTCGGGAGGTGGATGCTCTTGACGGAGTCATCGGACGGGCCGCGGATGCTGCGGCGATTCATTATCGCATGCTCAATCGGTCCAAGGGCAGCGCGGTATGGGGCCCCCGTGTACAGGCGGACCGGCATCTGTTTCACCAGGCCGTCCAGCAGGTGGTTCGCAAGGACCCCTTGCTCGAACTGGTAGAGGGAGAGGTAGCCGCACTCCGGTTGGAGGGAGATCGTGTTGCCGGAATTGATCTGGCGAGTGGCGACAGGCTCGAGGCTTCCGCGGTAATATTGTGCACGGGCACGTTCCTCGGCGGCGTTCTTTATCGAGGGGAAGAGCGGTTCGAAGGCGGCCGTATCGGGGAGGGCGCAGCGCACCGGCTCGCTTCACAGATGCGGGATGCAGCGCTTCCCATGGGCCGGCTAAAGACTGGCACACCGCCCCGGCTGGATGGTCGGACCATCGACTGGGCGCGTCTGGAAGAGCAAGCTTCGGACGAGGAAGTCTGGACGATGAGTGCGCTTTCTACCCGGCGCGTCAATCCGCAGATTTTCTGCGCTATCACGCGCACCAACGAACGCGCTCATGATATTATTCGCGCCAATCTCGATCGGTCGCCGCTTTTCTCTGGGGCTATCGGCGCTGCGGGCCCCCGTTATTGTCCGTCGATCGAAGACAAGATTCACCGCTTTGCCGATCGGGATGGTCACCAGGTTTTCCTCGAACCGGAGGGGCTGAATACCAGTCTCGTTTATCCCAACGGCATCTCTACCTCGCTGCCTGCGGACGTGCAGTTAGCTATGCTGCGGGAGATGGATGGTCTGGGAAGGGTCGAGATGGCGGTTCCAGGCTACGCCGTCGAATACGATCATATCGATCCGCGCGCTCTCTTGTCATGTCTTGAGTCACACGCGATCCCCGGTTTGTATTGTGCGGGCCAGATTAACGGGACAACCGGTTATGAAGAGGCGGCCGCGCAGGGTCTGGTCGCTGGGATGCACGCTGCCGCGCGTGTAACTGGCGGTGACGCCGTCCAGATGGATCGGTCCAATTCTTACATCGCGGTTATGCTGGATGATCTGACCCTGCAGGGCATTACCGAGCCATATCGTATGCTGACGTCGAGGGCGGAATATCGCTTGCGGCTCCGTGCGAGCAATGCGGATACGCGGCTCACCCCCTTGGGTATCGCCAGTGGGATCGTTGGCGCAGAACGGGCGGAATGGTATGAACGACGTGAAGAGCTCAGGGTGCGCTATTCCCGGCAGTTCGAGGCTCCGCTTCATTCGAAAACACTGGCAGATGCGGGGTTTCACGTGAAACGTGATGCGGGCCCCCGTCCGGTTTCGGAATGGATTGGCGGCGGTCATGCTACTCTGGAAGAACTGCGGCCATGGATCGGCGAGGTTGATGCGTCGGATCCTCTGGCCGTCGAGATGGCGGAAGACGCTTTCTATGCTCCGTACCTTTCGCGGCAGGATGCGGAGTTGGCCGATTTGCGCGCGAACGAAGCGCAATTTCTGGCCAGCGACTTTCCCTTCCATCAGGTTCCTGGCCTGTCGAATGAAATGATAGAGCGGCTCTCACGGGCGAAGCCGGAGTCCCTCGCAGCTGCCGGTAGGATTCGCGGTGTCACGCCCGCAGCCATGGCGGCTTTGCTCGTTCATGCGCGCAAGCTGGAAAGCAGAGCGGCATGATCACCAACGAAGATCAGGCAAAGCACTACGTGTCCGATCTGTGTGACGCCGCTGCTATGGACAAACTCGAAACACTCACCACTGAGCTGGTGCAGGAGAACGAGCGTCAGAATCTTGTTGCACGTGCAACATTACAAACAGTGTGGCAGCGGCACATCGCGGACTCGGCCCAACTCCTGAATTGGGGCGGGGGTGAATCCGCGTGGCTCGACCTCGGCAGTGGGGCCGGTTTCCCCGGTCTTGTGATTGCCGCCATGCGCCCTCAACTGTCGGTTGTGCTCGTTGAATCGCGCAAGCGACGGGTGGATTGGCTTGAGCGCATGATCGCCGAGCTCGACCTGCAGAACTGTCGTGTAGAAGGCGCCCGTCTCGAGAGTGTGGAGGCCTTCCCTGCCAGCACAATCTCTGCCCGGGCCTTTGCGCCTCTGGATCGGTTGCTCGCGTTATCCGCACGCTTCTCCACAAAGGATACCTTTTGGGTGTTGCCGAAGGGGCGGTCTGCATCGCAAGAAGTAAAAGACCTGCCGAAGAATCACGGTAAGATGTTTCACGTGGAACAATCTCTCACCGATCAGGACGCAGGAATTGTCGTCGGCCGCGGACAATGGAGCAAGAATCAATGATCACCATCGCCATAGCCAACCAGAAGGGCGGGGTGGGCAAGACGACCACCGCGATCAATATCGCCACAGCGATGGCGGCAACCGGGTGGAAAACGCTGCTGATCGATCTCGATCCTCAGGGCAATGCTTCGACGGGCCTCGGGGTTGCCAGTTCCGCACGTGAAAATACCAGCTACGATCTTCTCCTTCAGCAGGCGACATTGTCCGAATGCGCCCAACCGACCGAAATTCCCGGATTGGACATCGTACCGGCCACGCAGGATCTTTCCGGCGCCGAAGTCGAACTGGTTTCCGTCGACGATCGAACCGCTCGCCTCACGCATGCACTTCATCAACAAACTCCCGGTGGTTTCACCGGTTACGACGTTTGTTTTATCGATTGCCCACCGTCGCTGGGGCTTTTGACACTCAACGCCCTGTGTGCTGCTGATACCCTGCTCGTCCCCCTGCAGTGCGAGTTCTTCGCCTTGGAAGGGCTCAGCCAGCTCCTTCAGACCGTTGAGCGGGTTCAACAGGGTTTCAATTCCTCGCTGGGCATCGTCGGTGTCGTTCTGACAATGTTTGATCGACGCAATCGCCTGACCGACCAGGTTGCCGACGATGTTCGCGATTGTCTCGGCAATCTCGTTTTCGAGAGTGTAATCCCGCGCAATGTCCGCCTGTCGGAAGCACCGAGCCATGGCATGCCAGCTCTCGTCTATGACCACAACTGCCCGGGCAGCCGTGCTTATATCGGCCTCGCTCGCGAACTTATCGGGCGTTTGCCTGAAAATCGGAAAGCCGCATGAGCCAGACACACGCTGAACGAGGAGCGCATCCTATCGACCGCAAGAAGAAGCTCGGCAAAGGTCTTGGTGCCCTGCTGGGGGAAACGCGTCGCGAGGAACCGCTGGTGGCGCGGGAATCCAGTAACGACAGTAATCAGTTGATGCCGGACAGTTCCGGGCGCGCAACCATGTCGGAAGGCCTGGCTTCGATCCCGGTGGCCGACATCGAACCGCTACCCGGACAGCCCAGAACCCGCTTCGATGAGGAAGCGCTAGATTCGCTCGCGTCGTCCATCGCCGAGCGCGGTGTGATTCAGCCCATCATCGTATCGCCGCTGGGCAGGGGGCGTTACCGCATCGTCGCCGGCGAACGCCGCTGGCGCGCTGCGCAAAGAGCGCGGTTGCACCAGATCCCGGCACTCGTCCGTGAACTCGACCAACGCGAGGTCATGGCTCTCGCCCTCATCGAGAACCTTCAGCGCGAGGACCTCAACCCTGTCGAAGAAGCGCGAGCCTATCAGAAGCTCGCGGACGACGAGGGCATGACCCAGGCTGAAATTGCCAAGCTGGTCGACAAGTCGCGCAGCCACGTCGCAAATTTTCAACGTCTCTTGGCGCTCCCGGAATCCGTGCTTACCTTTCTGGCAGAAGGTTCGCTCTCCATGGGCCACGCGCGCGCACTTATCGGGCGCGACGATGCGCCGGAGATGGCTCAAAAGGCTGTCTCCGAAGGCCTTTCCGTCCGTCAGATGGAAGCCCTGACGCGAAAACCGCGTAAGAGTGGCAGTGGCGAAAAGGCGCGACCGGAGCAGACAGCGGAGGGAAATGCGGATATCTCGGCCGTGCAGGGGCATCTCGAAGAATTCCTCGGCATGCCGGTAAAGATTACCACGGATGCCACACCGAACACCGGAAGCGTGACAATCCGGTATCGCACACTAGATCAATTAGATCTGATCTGTCAGAGACTTACGGGCGGAGACATCTAGCAGGGCAGCGCGCCAACGCGCCCTCAAACCCTTTGTTTACCCTAATGGTGCAGTACGGGTCACTACTGACCTGCTATGGCACTTCCCATTCGCCTTTGTCCGATTTTGATCGGCGCGGCAGCTCTCGGCGCTGCTCACACTCCCGCTGAGGCGCGGGAAAATGCGGCCGATCTCCAGGTCAATGTGGCAATCGTCGACGGGTGCACCGTCACGACTACAGACGTCGCATTTGGCTTGATCATCGGAACGAGAGGAACCCTGCGCTCCACAGGTGCGGTCGATGTTCAGTGTACCGCCAATCTCGATTTTGCGATCTCCATGGACCGTGGCCAGCACAGCCAAGGCATCAATCGCCGAATGCGCAATGCGACGAGCGGTGCGTACATGCGATACAATCTCTACTCCGATCCAGCCTATTCCCGCCGCTGGACCGATCAACGTGCAGGGCAGGTTCGCGGCAATTCAGGCTCGACCGGATCGATCGCTTTTCCCGTCTATGGCGAACTGACCTTCGACGGGTCTGCTGTGACCGGACGCTATGAAGACAGCGTCACAGTAACCGTCGAATTCTAGCGCATCTCTCCCGCCACACCTTTTTGCCACTCGTAAAATCAATACTTTAGTGGAGAGATCCGCTCGGACGCGCTGTCAATCCGAACCCCCGCGGGCTGCTTAACGGAATCTATACCGCCGGTAAGTATTTTCCGAATCACCCGCTTGGAACAGGGTTTAGGAGATCAACAAATGCGTAAGATTATTCTGGTCGCCGCCAGTGCTGCCGGTGTGGTCGCTGCAACGCCCGCCGTTGCTGGTACCAACTCGGCCACTCTGACCGTCACCGCCGAAGTCCTCGAATCATGCGAGGTAAGCGACGCTACACTGGCTTGGACTGGACTTGGCGTGCTCAACGGCGCCAACCACGATACCAGCACCTCGATGTCGCTCACCTGCACTGACGGTTCCGACTTCAACGTAACTATGGGTGCAGGCGGGAACGCCGTTTCGGGCCAGCGCTACATGGCCGGCTCGGGCACGGACAAGATTCCGTACAGCCTCTATCTCGGTGTTCCTGCTTCGGGCACGCTTCTCGCGGTCAACAATGCCATCGCGGCTGGAACCGGGACTGGCAGCGCGCAGACGCTCACTATCGGCGGTCGCATTCCTTCGACTGCAGGCAACGTAGCGGCCGACACTTATTCGGACTCGGTTGCCGTCACGGTTACCTTCTGATCCTCGTCCGGCGGGTTTCGGCCCGCCGGTCGCCACTCCGGATAGCCAATCATGAAAACATGTCTCGCAGCCATACTGGCTACTGCTTCCCTCATACCGTCTAGCGGAGTGCTTGCCCAAGAGGCGCCAGCCAACGCTGCCTCATCGGCTCCGTCGGCGCGCGTAACGGTAGCGCCGCTCCGCCTCGAGATGGACGGTGAGAAAATGCAGGAGACGCTCCGGGTTATCAATCCTTCGGATCGACCGATCGGTATCCAGGTCAGGGCATTCGACTGGACACAATCCGATGGCGAAGATGTCTATGCTCCCACGACGGATGTACTCGTTTCACCGGCGATCGTGGTCATTCAGCCCGGCGATACGCAATTCTTTCGCGTACAACGCCGCGCGCTCCCGCCTGAGGGTGAACGCCGTTATCGAGTGGCGATTGATCAGCTACCTGATCCCGAGCAGGCACAAAGCGGCACTGCGATGACGCGTATCCGTTTTACTATTCCAATGTTCGTGGACCGAGCGGCGGCAAGCCCCGCCGATCTAGAATGGACCGTTAATGGCGATACGTTGCGCGTCGCAAATCGCGGTCAGCAATCCGCTCGTATGGTTAGTTTGGCCCTTACCAATACGGTTAATTCACCGGTCGAAATCGATGGAGCGTCGCTCCATTACGTGCACGGCGGCTCATGGCTCGAATGGAAGCTGCCAGCGGGGTGTCCCACAGGACCGCTAACCCTTCAGGCGCGTATCGAGGGCGACACGCAGCGTGTCCAGGTCCCTGTTATCTGCAGCTAAATCATTCGCTGCGGCTTGGCTGGTTGCGACGGGCGTCTTCATGGCGCCCGTCAGCCTGTTCGCCCAAGCGAACGATCCGTTTGCGATCGAAAGGGATCTCACTCTCAAGAGTGCCGTGGAGGCCGAAAAAGATGGGCCCGGGCTGAGTGCGATCTTTGTCGACGGCGTTGAGCAAAAACGCATGGTCGACCTCAAGTGGATCGATGGTGAGCTTGCCATTCTGGCCGAATCCGCAGCGGCTGCTGGCCTACCTATAGAAGAGGAAAGTAGCGGATATCTCAAACTCAAGACAATGCAGATAGCCCGGTTCGAATTCGACCGGATTACCCAGCAGCTCACGGTAAAGAGATATCGAAAAGGCGATGGGCCCAACGACGTAAATGTTGCGCGGCGCAACTATGACCCCGGAGAGATGTCGCCTCTCCTCGCCGGGATCGTCGATTACAGCCTGACCGCCACCCGATCCGGTGGCAAAAGCGATTTGGGCGCATATGTCGCGCCACGGGTGACTTACGGAAATCTCATCCTTGGCAGTGCCTTCACCTATCGCACGAACGTAGACGCTTCGGAGGACAAATTGGTTCGCCTCAACACAACGGCGACACTTGCCCTGCCCGAAAAGGCTCTTCTGATCAGCGCTGGCGACGTGATAACCCTGGGTAGCGAAGTGCAGCGCCCGCTCCGGGTTGGCGGCATACAGATCGGCTCAGATTTCGCGCTCAGGCCAGATCTCATCACCAATCCGCTGCCACAATTTCAAGGGCAGGTGGCAGTACCGACATCCGTCGATCTTATCGTCAACGACCGCCGCTTCCAGTCTTCGGAGATCGAGGCGGGCGAGTTTCGCGTCCACAACATCCCGATGGCCGCAGGGCGTGGCGAAGTGTCCGTCGTCTTGCGCGATGAACTTGGGCAGGAGACGGTCCAGACAGCGCGAATATATACCGCCCCGGAAATGCTGGACAAAGGCCTCAGCCAGTGGGGGGCGGCCATAGGCTGGATCCGACGAAGATTCGGTACACGTAGCAATGACTATCGAGACCTTGTCGGAACGTTCTACGTCCGAAGAGGACTGACAAGGTCACTCACCGTCGGCATGTCCGGCGAAGCAGGGGTAGGACTGTGGAATGTGGGCGCCCACGCGCAAGGCACGATTGGCGCGCTAGCCATGCTTTATGGCGAGGCGCGGTACAGCCGCACTTCTCGTGAAATGGGAGCTCTGTTGAAGTTCGGTGCCGAATCGGTCGGGAGGGGTGTCTCCGGCCGTGTAGAGGCAGTGCTGCCGACCAAAGGATATCGCGACATTGCGGCCCAGTCCGGCGACGGCCCGGTCCCCAGACAATTCATAGGGTCTTTGGATTTTGACCTTGCCGATTCAACACGATTTCAGTTCTCTGTAGCTCGCCTGTCGAGGCCTTTCGATCCGTCGCAACTGATTTCGGCGGAGAAAACAACCGTTCTGCGCGCGGCGGCGCGTCATGAACTGACCGACCAGATGACGCTCGCAGCCGATGTCAGCTTTCGCAAGTCCGCGGGCCGTAGTGAACTTGTGGCGGGGCTCAATCTCAACATGAGGTTCGGGCCGCGCACGAGCGCCAGCGCATCGTTGCAGCACACGGCGGCGGAGACTGTGGCCGCACAGCTCAGCTATTTCCGGCCAGATACCGAAATCGGCGAGTTCGGCTATGCCGCACATGCGAGGGTCGGCGAGCGTTCGCGGTATGCGGGGACGGTTGCTTATCGCGCGCCGTTTGCGCGCGTGGCAGCGGATGCCGAATATGCGGCGGGGAATGTTGCCGCGCGCGTGCGAGCGGAAGGATCGCTGGTCATCGCCGACAAGCGAATCTTTGCGCGAGACAGGGCATCGGATGCCTATGCGTTGGTGCGCACCGGCAACGTGGGGGGCGTTACGGTGACCCATGAGCATCGGGAAGTCGGCCGTTCGGACGACAGCGGGCGGCTGCTGGTTACGCGCATCACCCCTCTCGTACCGATGCAGTTCGATATCGCCCCCGACAAGCTTCCTTCGGCCGCCGTAGCAAGGTCCACATTCCGCAGGATGCAGGCATCGCGCGGTGGCGTGGTTCTGGTCGATATGGACATAGAGGCGTATCGGTCCGTGCTGATGCGAGTAATCGATGAACGCGGCGAACCGTTACCGGTCGGCAGCACCATCGTGGCCTTGCCATCGGGCCGTGAATACATGGTCGCGTTTGATGGACTGGTGGATTTTAACGGCCTGTCCACTGATGACTGGATAGCCCTTGGTTCAGATGTGCGCGACAATTGCCGGACTGCCTTGCCGAAATTGGATCCCGACAGCTTTGAAATGCCCGAACTTGTGGCGCATTGCACATCACGCGCCATCGCGCTCAAGGATTAGTTGCCCGATGTACGCTCGCGGTAAATTACTCGTTGAGGCACCGAAACGGTAACCGGCACCAGCATGTACTGCCCGGGCTGAACGTACTGAACGCTTCCCGCTTCGGCGGTTACACTGCGCATGTAATCGTCGAGATAGGCCTCACATTGCCCGTAGCTGTCGCTGCGCGATCGGTTGCGATCGTCGATGGCATCGCCGACGGCCATGCCTGCCGCAACGCCTGCGCCTGCACCGATGATCGTGCCTGGGGTGCGATTGCCCGCGCCGGCGATGCGGTTGCCCAGAACGCCTCCGGCGACGCCCCCGATCAAGGCACCCATAACCTTTCCGCGCTCGCTTTCATTGTCATACGTGTCCAGGCGAGCGCGGCATTCATCCAGCCAGGCAGAGCGATCGAAGGCAACAACCCGACCACCCGCCGGCAGATAGGTCGCGGCATTGTAAGTGGTCGTCCCCGGGACATTATCCGTCCGACTGGTACCAGCAGGCGCCGGCGCGCTACGGGACGCATCGCGATAGATCACGGGAGCGGGCCCTGCTGCCGGTGTTGGCGTGGTAACGAAATCGGCACCTGTGCGGGCAGGGATGGAGCGAGCCGCCGGCACGGTTTCATTGCCAGCATAGGCTGAATCCGACGGATCGATCGTCTGGATCGTCGGACTGCTCACGAAGACGGGGGCTGCGTTGCTCTGCACAGCTTGTGCGGCTTCCGCTGCGTCCTCTGTCACCGTTTCCGTGACGACATCATCATCGAGTTCCGGCAAGGGCTGTGCGAATTCATACTGCCCGACCTCATAGGGTATGGTGCTCTGTGCCAAGGCGCCGAACGGAATCAACGCCAGACTGGAGACAGTAAGAACAATGGCGGCGCGGGCGTTCATGATGCGTGCTCCTTCGGGCGACTCGGCTCGAGCCCGTTCGTGATCGCCATTCGTTAGCAGCCGCCAACCCGCGCGCAAAAGCGCGCTCGCGGGTGTGCCGTGATGGGGCAGGGGTTGTCAGATCCGCGTAGATAACATGGCTGCGACGGCCTCGATGCCCGCGGCGTCTTCAGAGTCGAAGCGGGCCGGTTTCGGACTGTCGAGATCGATCACCGCAATGACATGGCCATCGCGCGCAACGGGCACAACGAGCTCCGAATTGGTTACCGCATCGCAGGCGATGTGCCCGGGAAAGGCGTGTACATCTTCTACGAGTTGAGTCTTGCCTTCGCTCGCAGCTATGCCGCAGACACCCTGACCGAGCGGAATGCGGATGCAGGCCGGTCGACCCATGAAGGGGCCAAGCACCAATTGCACGTCCACGACCCTGTAAAAGCCCGACCAGTTCAAATCCGGCAGGAAATCCCACAACAAGGCCGCGATATTCGCCATATTGGCCACCGCGTCCGGTTCGCCCGCGGTCAGCGCATCGGCTGCATCGAGCAGCTGGCGGTAGGTTTCGGGCTTGGGCGTATCGGGAGCAGGGCGAAAATCGTACATGCCGGGCGATGTAGCGGCGAACTGGCGGCTCGCAAGCCCCATTGCTCCGCGGCGCGCGGTCGCTTATCCGGTGCGCATGAGTATTCTCAAGAAACTGGGCATCGCGCTCGTTGTCATCCTGCTGGTCGTTGCCGTCGCGGGTTATTTCCTCACACGCGGTGATACGGCCGATGTTCCGTTCGATGATGTCGTCGGGACCGACCCGACATTGCAGGAAGCGAATGCGGAAAGCATTCCCACTGTCGCGGTCGCCAAGCCGGTGGGATGGGCTGCCAACGAAGTTCCCGCCGCTGCAGAAGGGCTTGCAGTCAACCGGTTTGCGGAAGGGCTGGATCATCCGCGTACCCTGCGGGCACTGCCAAATGGCGACATCCTCGTTTCGCTGACCCGCGCCCCGAAGAGCGAAGAGAGCGGCGGTATCACCGGATGGATTGCCAATCTGCTGATGTCGCGCGCAGGTGCCACTGGAGAATCGCCGAACCAGGTCGTTCTGCTTCGCGATGCGGACGGCGATGGCAAGGCCGAAATTCGCCAGGTACTGCTGGATGGCCTCAACTCTCCATCCGGTCTGGCCTGGGGTGATGGCACGCTCTACGTCGCCAACAACGACGCTGTGCTTGCCTATCCTTACGAGCTGGGGGCCACTCGTGTATCGGGCCAACCACGCAAGATCGCCGATCTTGCGCCTGGGGGCGGACACTGGATGCGCAACCTGGCGCTGCATCCCGACGGCAATCGCCTCTACGCGGCTGTCGGTTCGGATACGAACATTGCTGACAAAGGTCTCGAAGCCGAAGAAGGCCGTGCGTTGATCTGGGAAATCGACCTCGAGACTGGCCGCCAGCGCATGTTCGCAGGCGGCTTGCGAAATGCCAATGGACTCGATTTCAGCCCATGGTCGGGAGAATTATGGACCACCGTCAACGAACGCGACATGCTCGGTTCTGACCTGGTGCCGGATTATCTCACCAATGTGCCGATCGGCGCGAATTACGGTTGGCCGTGGGTTTATTACGGCAACAACTTCGATCGCCGCGTGAAATATCCGATCCCTGAATATATCAATTACGTTCGTACCCCCGAATATGCCCTGGGACCGCACGTGGCTGCCCTCGGTTTTGTCTTCAGTAAGGAAGGCGCAAAGATGGGCGACAGGTTCGGCAGCGGCGCATTCGTCGCCCAGCATGGATCTTGGAACCGCAAGCCGCCGTCGGGCTATGACGTCGTCTATGTTGCATTCGACGAGCGCGGGAACCCTACCGGTAAGCCCGTGCCCGTACTGACCGGCTTCCTCAAAGACGATGGGACGACGCGCGGCCGCCCGACCTGGGTCGAATGGGCGAGCGATGGGTCTCTGCTCGTGTCCGACGACACCGCGGGAATCATCTGGCGTGTCTTCGCTCCCGGTGCACAGGGGCAGGGCGCAATCGGTCGGATCACCGGTGACCGTTTGCCCCCGCAGCGCGAACTGCGGGGACAGGAAGCTACCTTCGGTGCAGACGATTACGCGCGCCGGGTGACGGCGGAATAGCCTACCCAGCCAATTGCTCGGCGGTCAGTGTGTAAAGCGATTCGGCTCCTGCGGTCGCTGCCGCGGTTAGGCCACGTGCCTCGGGCACGATCCGGTCGAGAAAGAACCGAACGCTAGCGGCCTTTGTGGTCGCCAACTCCGGCGCGGCACCGTCCTTGATCGCCCGCAGCTGGCGTAGCAATTGCCACCCGGCAACGGCCACTGCGAGCATGGTGCAGAAGGGAACCGACCCGGCAAGGCTATCGTCCACGCTGGCATCAGCGCGCATCCATTTCGCCACTGTGTCGCAATCGGCAGCAAGCGCAGCAAGCGTCGGCTCGTCCTGCGCATCTCGGGCAATGTCGGCCGTCAGCGTCGCCAAGGCAGCACCATCGTCGAGCGCGAGCTTGCGGGTGACGAGATCGGCGGCCTGAATACCGTTCGTGCCTTCGTAAATCGGCGCAATGCGCGAATCGCGCCAGTGTTGTGCGGCCCCAGTTTCCTCGATGAAGCCCATGCCGCCATGGACCTGGACGCCCAGACTCGCCACTTCGATTCCGATATCGGTTCCCCAGGCCTTGATCAGCGGGGTGAGAACCTCGCCACGCGCACGCGCGCCGGCATCGCCCAGCGTCCCGCGATCGACCTGTCCCGCCGTATAATACAGCAGCGCGCGCGCGCCTTCAGTAAGGGCCTTCATTCGTAGCAGCATGCGGCGGACATCGGGATGATCGATGATGGCCACCGATGATCTGTCGGGCGATCCGGCGCGTGCGGATTGCACGCGTTCTTGCGCGTACGCAAAAGCTTGCTGCGTCGCCCGTTCGCCGATCTGGACCCCCTGGTTGCCGACATTTATGCGCGCATTGTTCATCATGGTGAACATCGCCATCAGGCCGCGATTTTCGGCACCAACCAGTTCGCCGATGCATTCGTCATTGTCGCCATAGCTCATGACGCAGGTCGGCGAGGCGTTGATGCCGAGCTTGTGCTCGATGCTTACGCATCGCAAGTCATTGTGGGATCCGAGCGACCCGTCCTCTTTCACGTGGTACTTCGGCACCACGAACAGCGAAATACCGCGCGTACCATCGGGCGCGTCGGGTAAACGGGCGAGCACGAGGTGGATGATGTTCTTGGCAAGTTCGTGTTCACCCCAGGTGATGTAAATTTTCTGACCCTTGATCAGATATCTGCCTGCGTGCTCTCCCTCCGAGATGGGTCTGGCGGTAGTACGCAGTGCACCGACATCCGAACCAGCCTGAGGCTCGGTTAGGTTCATAGTTCCTGACCATTCGCCGCTCACCAGTTTGGGAAGGTATTTTTCCTGAAGTTCCGCAGAGCCATGATGGTCGAGCGATTCGATCGCGCCAACGCTCAGCATTGGAAGCAAGTTGAAGGCCATGTTCGCCGTGCCGAGGTTTTCGAGAACATTGCATGACAGGGTAAACGGCAGGCCTTGTCCGCCGAACCCCACGGGTCCGGAAATGGCATTCCAGCCCTGTTCGACATAATGCGCATAGGCTTCGGCAAATCCGTCAGGAAGGCGGACCACACCGTTCTCCAGCTTTGCGCCCTCGATATCGCCGATGCGATTGAGGGGCGCCCATTCCCCAGCAGCAAATTCGCCAATGCCGGCCACGATGGCCTCGACCATATCCGGTTCGGCGGCGGCAAATTTTTCGCTGTTCGCCAAATCGTCGATTCCGGCGTTTACGCGGATGGCGAGCAACTGGTCCTGGGTGGCGGGGGTGTAGGTCACGGGTAATCCTCTTGGCTTTGTGCCGAACGAGATATAGCGCGCGGGCATGAGCGGCAAATACGTTACGGAAACGATAGGGACCGATGCGCACGAAATTACACGCGCTGCACGGATATTGCGCGATGGAGGTCTCGTCGCCGTACCTACCGAGACGGTCTATGGCCTTGCCGCGCGCGCAGATAACGACGAGGCGGTGTCGCGGATCTATGGCGCAAAAGGTCGACCCGATTTCAATCCGCTCATCGTCCATGTGGCATCGCTGGAGCTTGCGCGCAAGCTGGCCGACTTTTCCGACGTAGCGGAGAAGCTGGCGGCAGAGCACTGGCCGGGACCGCTCACCCTTGTGCTCCCGCGCCGCCGAGATGCCGGTCTTGCCGAGGCCGTGACAGCGGGGCTTGAAACGGTCGCGATACGCATGCCCTCGCACGCCGTCATGCGCGCCTTGCTCGAGAATAGCGGTCTGCCGATCGCCGCGCCATCCGCGAATCGCAGCGGTTTCATCAGCCCGACCTCGACGGCACATGTTCTCGCATCGCTCGACGGCAGGATCGACGCGGTGATCGACGGCGGCGTGTGCGAGCAGGGCCTGGAATCGACGATTGCGGCGGTTCGTGCGGATGGATCTGTCGCCGTTTTGCGCCCAGGTCCCATACTTCTCGCGGCCTCGGCGGCAGATGGAAAGAATATTGAAGCGCCGGGGCAGCTTGCGAGCCATTACGCACCGGGCAAGCCCGTTCGGCTGATGGCTTCAGAAGTTGCGCCAGACGAGTTCTTGATCGGCTTCGGTGATCTGGCTGGCGATTGCTCGTTGTCGGAGAGGGGTGATCTCACGGAAGCGGCGTCACGCCTCTATGCCTGCCTTCACGAGGGAGCCTTGTCGGCCAAACCTCGCATTGCGGTTGCAGAAATTCCGGAAGTGGGCGTGGGGATTGCGATCAACGACCGGCTACGCCGTGCCGCCACTCCGCCCGATTGATCACTCGGGCTCGACCGGTATCGATGGAATGATCTGCTGCATCTCGGCATAACTATTGCGTGCATCGTCGCAGGCCCGGCGATTGCCATCCTTGCAGCGGTCGAGCTGCTTGTCATAGTCCCGTTCCAACTGGGCAAGCCGGGCTTCCCGACGCCGAATTTCGCGGCCGCGCTTCTCGTCGGCTTCAGATTGGCTGGTAGTGGCTATATCGACACCCTTGCCGACTGCCTTCACCGGCAGCGTGGCAACATCCACCACGGTCTTTGCAAGGCAACCGGGCAAGGCAAGGGTCACAGGCAGCAGAATGATTAAGGCTAGACGGCGCATGGCGAAATCCTCTCGCCGCGCCGCCTAGCCTAAATAGCGTGAGCCGTCGATGAACTTACGTTTCGGGCGTTGCTGGAGCATCCGGCGCAGTCGGGCTCGAAGGGGCGTCAGGTGCAGTGGGTGCCTGTGTTGCCGTCCGGATATCGCGGCAGTTGAGCGCGCCCGACCCCATCGCGCTTACTGTGCAGTCTGCGCGGCCGTTTACCGTGATCGTTCCCGAGCCCATGATGCTCGCATCAACCTTGCCGTCCGAGGCGAATTCGGCATCGCCTGAGCCGGCGACGGATATGTCGGCATTGCCGACCTTGAGGCCGGCCATATCGGCCTTGCCGGATCCGGCTACGGTCATATCCAGCATATCGACGGTTCCGGCGCCTTCGAAGCTTCCCGATCCAGCAATGGTCAGATCCAGTGAATCAGCGTCGAACCGGGCGACCTTGGCTTTCCCCGATCCAGCGATGGTGACATCGGCTTTGCCTCGCATGGAGGCGGCCTCGATATCGCCCGATCCTGCAAGCACCATCGCCGTAAGGCTGGGCATCGTCACCCGAACGGTGGCCACACCACCGATTTTGCCCATATCCTTGGCGCGGCTTATGCCCAAAGAGCCCTCGTCGAGCGAAAAACGCACCGCGTCGACGGCCGCGTCTTCTCCGGACACGGCGATGTCCAGCTTTTCGCCTTCGGTCACAATAACCTTGTCCGGTCCGGCAAGAGCAAGTTCGGTCGGTGCGGCACCGCTCATATCCAGCTCGGCAAGCGGCACACCGTCGCCATCGCCGATGTGGATGTTCATGTTGTCGCACCCTGTTACAAGTGCTGCTCCAGCCAAGGCTGCGAGCGGGGCAAGGCCTTTCAGAATTCGGTGGATCATCGGTGTAGTATTCCTCTCGCTGCGGCAGTCCGTATTGCTGATATAATACAGTGCTTGATCATCAACAAGGTAAGAATGCTGTATTCGGTCATCCGATTTGGATGCGGCTCAGCGTGAGCAGGTCAGACGTCCAGATCCCATGCGGGTCTGGGAGCAGTCAGTGGTTCCCGTAACGATGGCGCTGCCGCTACCCACGATACTTGCCTTCACCGGGCCGTCGGCGCGGAACCTGGCACCGCCCGATCCCGCGATCGATACGGCCGATCGACCGACACGAAGGCGCGTTGCATCGATATCTCCGCTCCCGGCGATATTGATACTGCTGTCCTCTGCATTGCCTACGATCTTCAGGTCGCCTGACCCTGCAATTGCTGCTGACAGATGCGAAGCTTTCACCCGGCCGATCTCCAGCGTACCGGAGCCAGCAACCGTGGCGCCGATATCCGATCCGCTCATGCTATCGACAATGAGATTGCCCGATCCAGCAAGCGTGGCAGAGGTGACAGATGGCGCGGTGACTTCGATTCTGGCTGTGCCCTTTATCGGTTCACGGCGCCAGCGGCGGCCGATGACCAATTGCCCGTCATCGACGACATAACGCAGTTCGGCCAGCACGGCTGGGCTGCCGGAGGCGCGGATTCGCCACTGATTGCCTCGCGTGACTGACACCGTGTCGTTGCCTGCCAGAGTGACCTTTTCGAAGCGCTGCGTGGCTGTGCTCGTCTCGCCGATCAGGCGGCCGTCATCCAGTGTCGAGCGCCATGTCTTTTCTGCAAGCAGGGGCGTTGTCGGGATGGCGGTAACGGTTGCCAGCGCGAGTGCAGCTATCGTCAAAGTGCGTACCATGTGCAGTCTCCAAATTGCAGACTGCATCATTCGCACCGCGGAATAACCACGTCCAACGCGTTCGTCGACAAATGTAATCGCTTGGCGGATTATGGCCGGAGTGGCACCAACGAAAAGGGGCGCCGCATGGCGCCCCTTACGTGTTCGATTAATCAAGCGCGTTACGCGTCTTCGGCATTCTCGTAATATTGCGGGGCATGTTCGCGCAGCACGTCGAGGATTTTCTCGAGCGCAGTCGGCTCGTCCGTCTTCTCCATTGCGGCGAGTTCGCGCGCGAGCCGGCTGGACGCGGCTTCGAAGATCTGCCGTTCGGAATAGCTTTGTTCCGGCTGATCGTCGGGACGGAAGAGGTCGCGAGTCACTTCAGCGATCAGCACGATTTCACCCGAGTTGATCTTGGCTTCGTATTCCTGCGCACGGCGGCTCCACATGGTCCGCTTGACCTTGGGTTTGCCCTTGAGAGTTTCCATCGCTTCCTTGAGCGTCTTGTCGGAAGACAGCTTGCGCATGCCGATGGATTCGACTTTGTTGACCGGAACGCGCAGCGTCATGCGTTCTTTTTCGAAGCGGAGGACATAAAGGTCGAGCTGCATACCGGCGATTTCTTCGCTCTGGAGCTCGATGACACGGCCCACACCGTGCTTGGGGTAAACAACGTAATCGCCAACGTCGAAGGCATCAGGCTTGCTAGCCATGCAATCTTTCCTTTCGTCGGAGCGCGGCGCGAAGGCAGCAGCGTCAAGAAAGGCCTGACTGCGACCCATGCGAGAGTGCAGTGTAAACCCGGTTGTGACGTTGCTGGAAGCGGCGTGCCCTTTCAATTATCTCACCTGGCCGGGAGCAAGCCGGCTCAGTTGTTGCATTATATAGCACAGCCGCAACAAAATTGCGAATCGCAATTGGCAAGGATGCAGCGTTCAACTGAGAGCGGCAACGGCCGCAAGCGATCAGTCGCCTTCGCCGGGTTCGGCCGAGAAGTACTTGTCGTACTTGTCTTCTTCGTCCTTGTGCTCGTCGGCATCGGCCGGCGGTTCTTTCGACTGGGTGATGTTGGGCCATTCGGCGCTGAACTTGGTGTTCAGTTCAAGCCATTTTTCCAGGCCATCTTCCGTGTCGGGGAGAATCGCTTCAGCGGGGCACTCGGGCTCGCAAACGCCGCAATCGATGCATTCGCTGGGATTGATGACGAGCATATTGTCGCCCTCGTAGAAACAATCGACCGGACACACCTCTACACAATCGGTGTACTTGCACTTGATGCAGGCGTCGGTGACGACATAGGTCATTGGTGGCGTAATCCCTGGAACTGTTTGCCTGAACGCGCTGCTAGGGCGGATTATCCGTTGGGGTCAAGCTCCCGATAACAGGCTTGTGCTTCCCGGGGCGGCCCGCGGCGTTCCGGCAACGCGAGGATTTCGATCAGTTTTACCGTGTTACCGAGCGGCAAGGTGAGGATGTCGCCCTCGACGATGTCGCGCGAACAGCGCCTGACGCGTTCGCCGTTGCGGCGAATATGGCCCTCGTTGATCAGCCTGTGTGCCGCGCTCCTCGTTCGTGTGAAGCGCAAATGGCACAGCAGCCTGTCGATCCTCACACGGGCCCCATCATGTACGCACTAGATCGGCAAGTGCGGCAAAGGCACTCCCTTCACGGGGTTTCATGGGGGTAGGTCGCTCCTGTTTGCGGCGCGATGGCCGCCATTCCCAGCGATCGGGTCGAGGCGGACCGAATTGGCCTTCGGGCAGCGGCTTTGCTTTCTGCACCCGAAAACCAGCATTCCCCAGCAAGCGGGAGATGTTATCTTCCTCCAAACCGATGGATATCGGCAGGGCATAGTCGAGCACGAATTTGCGTCTGCGGTCCTTGCTTTGCGCCTTCGCCCGCGTTTCATGCGCCGCGCGCAGTATCTTCTCTGCCAGATCGATTCGGATGGCCTGCGTGCCAGCGGCGCGATAGCCCGAGGGTAGTTTCTTGGTTTCCGCAATCACCGGCAGCATCGCTTCCTGCAAAGGTCGGCGATCCACGCCGAGCATATTGAGCAATTGCCGCGGAGCGGGTTTCAGCAAGGCTGGCGCGAAGACGTCCAGGGCTCCGAAGGTCACCCCTATCTTTCGCAGGAACGGTCGCATCTCCTTGGGCAGATGCTCGATCCCCGCTCTGTCGCGCGTAACGTAACCATGCCCGGCAATGAGATTGAGCAGCAGAGCGCGCGCTTGCGACCCGGCATCCGGATTGCTTGCCGCATGGTGCATCTTTTCAAGCGGCTCCAGAGGCTGGAGCTTCTTGTCGAGCCATTTTTCCAGCCCGGCCATCAAATTGTTGCGCGCATTTTCGGGCAATGCAGACACTTCACGACTGGGTTTCAGCAGTGGCTTTATGCTCCCGTCTCGACGTTCGAGTTCGGCCAGAACCTCGCCCTTCCACCGTATGGCGCCGCGTGCAAGCTCGATGCCTTCCATGTCTGCAGCCACCAGCTGGTCAGCCTTCGTCCCAAGCAGTTTGGGCAGCGCCTTTTCCGCGGCCGCGAGAAGCATGCGCCGGTCTTCGTGGCGGGCAGAGGAATCCACCTTGAACCGCAATCCTTCAACGTGGCCCAGCACTTCGCCTTCCACGCTAACCTCGCCACTGTCATTCAATTCAATCGGCAGCATGCCTGCATCCTGTCCTAGCGACTTCATCAATATCGCCGTCCTTCGGTTCACGAATCTTTCGGTCAGTCGCGCATGGAGCGCATCCGACAATTTGGCTTCGACGGCGCGCGCCCGCGACGCCATTTCGTCACGCGCCAGCACCCAATCGGGTCGCTGGCAAATATAGGCCCAAGTGCGAATCGCCGAGATCCGCCCCTGCAGCGTATCGATGTCCCCGGACATGTTGTCGAGTTCGCTGATGCGCGCCGCGACATAATCGGCGCCAAGATAGCCTTGCGCAAGGTCCTGCCACAATCGCGCGACGAAACGGGCGTGAACATCGGCGCCGCGTTGACGGAAGTCCGGCAGGGAACAGGCTTCCCAGAACCGGCGCACCATGCCTGCGCCCCGGACATTGGCTCCAATCGGTTCGTCCGCCAGGCGCTTGAGCGTGGCCAGGTCGATGGCTTCCGGGGCAAGGCGCAAGGCAGGATCGCCCGGCGGCGTCTCCAGGTCCGTGATCAGCGTCGCAAGCGAATCGAAGCGCGGTTCCGGCTCGCGCCAGTAGAGGTGGGTGAGCGGCGCGAACCGATGTTCCTCGATCGCATAGACTTCTTCTTCGGTAAATTCGGGCGCCGTGCCGTGCTTGTTCGTCCCGGCGAGCGTGCCAAAGGTCCCGTCACGCTGGTGACGGCCAGCCCGCCCGGCGATCTGGGCCATTTCCGCGGGAAAAAGCCGGCGCATCCGGACCCCGTCGAATTTTGACAGGCCGGCGAAGGCGACATGGTTGACGTCAAGGTTCAGCCCCATGCCGATCGCATCGGTGGCAACGATGTAGTCGACTTCGCCATTCTGGAACAAGGCGACCTGCTTGTTGCGCGTCTCCGGGCTGAGTGCACCCATGACCACTGCGGCGCCGCCACGAAAGCGCCGCAGCATTTCGGCCACGCCGTAGACCTGCTCGGCACTGAATGCGACGATCGCGCTTCGGGGCGGAAGGCGCGACAGCTTGCGCGGCCCGATGTGGGTAAGGGTGGAGAAGCGGGGGCGATCGGAAATCTCTGCCTCGGGCACCAGCTGGCGCACCAGTGGTTCGAGCGTGGCCGCGCCCAGCAGCATCGTTTCCTCGCGCCCACGCGTATTGAGCAAATGATCGGTAAAGATATGCCCCCGCTCGCGATCCGCTCCGATCTGGGCTTCGTCCAGAGCAACGAAGGCGGCGCCCGCTCCATCGCGCGGCATCGCTTCGGCGGTACAACACATGTAACGCGCCCCTTTGGGCTCGATACGCTCTTCGCCAGTTATCAGCGCCACGGCGTCATCGCCCTTGATCGCGCGAACGCGGTCATAGACTTCGCGAGCAAGCAGGCGAAGCGGGAAGCCCATGCAGCCGCTGGAATGCGCGGCCATGCGCTCGATCGCCAGATGCGTCTTGCCGGTATTGGTGGGTCCGAGGACTG
Source organism: Qipengyuania sp. L-5Y (assembly GCF_056859455.1). Lineage (NCBI taxonomy): Bacteria > Pseudomonadati > Pseudomonadota > Alphaproteobacteria > Sphingomonadales > Erythrobacteraceae > Qipengyuania > Qipengyuania sp. L-5Y. The sequence goes on from NZ_JBSXOM010000028.1 coordinate 96,461, forward strand.
CCTTGATAGCGCTTCTCTGCACGCGCCCTAGGTGGCAGTGCGCGGGCCTCAGGGCAACCGTGCGGCGCGCCGGAAGTTCGATTCACCGCAATCCGGACTCGCATGGCCGCAAGTTAAGACCGTCTTTACTTTGTTTTGGCAGGCAAAGCGGGCACAGGCTCTTTAAGCGGGATTGGGTCGCACCGAACACGCATCGGGTGACCAATACGGAGGGACAGGCGTGTATACGTCCCATACGGACAGTAACGAAGCGGATCTGCAGTCGGCGACGGGTGGGCGAAATGGCTCGGCCGCAGCGCTTGCGCACGACCAGATTCTGCCTAACCTGCCTCTTTCCAAATTTTCGTGGTCCGCCGTGCGCGAACGCCTTTCGGGTCGCATCGCCGGACTGGACCTGGCACCCGACCTTGGCAGTGAAATCGGCAGCAAACGCTGGTTCCGCGGCTTAGGAACCTTTCTTGGCCTGAGCGCGGCCGCTCTAGCTTTCTGGCCGACTTTCGCGCCGCTCGAGGCTGCGCCACCTGCGCATATCGATGATGCTGTACGCGACGAGTTTCGCAGCCAGATGATTCTGCCACTGGGACTCGGTGCAGACAGTGGCCGCCACATGGGGGCGACCGCTCTCGTCGCGCCGCTTGCCGCAGCGCCGGAGCGACCCACGATTGAGATGGTCGCGACGCTGGCCAAGGGCGATAGCTTCGAACGCATGCTGCGCCGGGCAGGTGTCGGTGTGGGCGACACCGATCGCGTAGCCGCGCTGGTCGCAGGGGCAATCCCCCTGTCGGACCTGGAATCGGGCACGCAATTCGATATCACCTTGGGGCGCCGTACGGCCCCTGGCCAACCCCGGCCGCTGCAGTCGATCGCATTTCGCGCGCGGTTCGATCTCGAACTGGACGTTGGCCGCCTTGACGATGGCGCCGATCTTTCACTTACCCGCAAGATTATACGCGTCGACGATACGCCTTTGCGGATACGCGGTGTGGTGGGCGACAGTCTGTACCGCTCGGCGCGAGCGGCGGGAGCACCGGCGAGCGCCGTTCAGGCCTATCTCAAGACGCTGGGCCAGCACGTGAACCTCGACCGGGAAGTCAGGTCCGGAGATACATTCGATTTCATCGTCGCGCATCGCCGTGCCGCCACGGGCGAACGGCAGGCGGGCCAGTTGCTTTATGCGGGTCTGGACCGGGGCGAAAAATCTGCCGTCCAGTTGATGCGCTGGGGCAAGGATGGCGAGTTTTACGAGGCATCGGGTGTCGGGGAGCAACGCGGCGGCCTGATGGCGCCCGTGCCGGGTCGTATGAGCTCGCGCTTCGGCATGCGCCGCCATCCGATCCTCGGCTATCGCCGGATGCATTCGGGGCTCGATTTCAAGGCGGGCCACGGCCAGCCCATCGTCGCAGTCACGGATGGCCGCGTGCTGTCGGCAGGGCGCGCTGGCGGATGCGGCAATGCGGTGAAGCTGCGCCACGGTGGCGGCATCGATACGCGTTATTGCCACATGAGCCGCATCGCCGTGGACCGCGGGCAGAATGTACGGCGCGGGCAGGTGATCGGCTATGTCGGCTCGACCGGCCTGTCGACCGGGCCCCATCTCCATTACGAGATGTATCGCAACGGGCGCGCCATCGATCCCGCATCGGTCCAGTATGTGACGCGGGCGCAGCTTGCGGGGGCCGAATTGCAGCGGTTCAAGGATACTCTGGCCAGGATGAAGACGGTCGAGCCCGGGGCCGCGCTTGCCGAGCTGGAACAGACCGCCACCGAGGTCGCTGCCGAAGCGCCCGTGCGCGAAATCGACAGGCTGGCGCTGCCGAAGAAGTAGCCCGGCGATTGCGCCGCGTGCGTGCTTGCGGCAGAGCGCGTGTATGACAAACGCAAGCTATCCCAACACCCGCATGCGCCGCACCCGTGCGAGCAGCTGGAGCCGCGCGATGTATCGCGAAACCGTGCTGTCGCCGGCGGACCTCATCTGGCCGCTTTTCGTCACCGACGGCAAGGGTGTGGAGGAGCCGGTGGCGAGCCTGCCCGGAGTATCGCGCTGGTCCGTCGACGGTATCGCAAAGCATGCGAAACAAGCGTTTGATCTGGGGATTCCATGTGTAGCATTGTTCCCGAACACCCAGCCGAACAAGCGCAGCGACGATGGGGTAGAGGCGTTCAATCCCGACAATCTGATGTGCCGCGCCATCAAGGCGATCCGCGATGCCTGCGGATCGGACATCGGTATTCTGACGGACGTCGCGCTCGACCCCTATACCAGCCACGGGCAGGACGGGCTGCTGGACGATAGCGGCTATGTCCTCAACGACGATACGGTTGCAGTGCTGGTGGATCAGGCCGTGAACCAGGCGAATGCCGGCGCGGATATCATTGCGCCGTCGGACATGATGGACGGGCGCGTGCGGGCGATCCGCATGGCGCTGGAATTGAACCAGCACCCCAATGTCCAGATCATGGCTTACGCGGCCAAATATGCCTCTGCCTTCTATGGCCCGTTCCGTGACGCCGTGGGGTCGGGCGGCCTGCTGAAGGGCGACAAGAAAAGCTATCAGATGGATCCCGCCAATGGCGACGAGGCCATGCGCGAGATCGCGATGGATATTGCCGAGGGCGCGGATAGCGTGATGGTCAAGCCGGGGCTGGCCTATCTCGACATCATCTGGCGCGCGAAACAGGAATTCCACGTCCCCGTTTTCGCCTATCAGGTGAGCGGAGAATATGCGCTGATCGAAGCCGGTGCGGCAGCGGGCGTGGGCGACCGCGATGCCTTGCTGATGGAAAAGCTGCTCGCCTTCAAGCGCGCCGGATGCAGCGGCGTGCTGACCTATCACGCCCCGCGCGCCGCACAGCTCCTCAATGGCTGAGTTCCGCCTGGAGACCGAAAGGCTGATCCTGCGCGACTGGCGCGGCGATGCCGACTGGGACGAGTTCTTCCGCGTCACCAACACCCCCGCGGTCATGCAATGGCTGGGCGACGTGCTCGACGATGCAGGCCGCGCCAAGCAGCGCGCCCGGGTCGAGGCCTGCCGCGCGAAGAACGGATTCTGCTTCTGGGTCGTCGAGCGCAAGGAAGACGGCGCCATGCTCGGCTTCTGCGGGATCAAGCGCGCCGACGCGCCGGGATCGACGCTGACGGGCGAGTTCGAGGTGGGCTGGCGCCTGCGCGAAGATGCCTGGGGCAGGGGCTATGCCAGAGAAGCGGCCACGGCGACGCTGGATGCCGCTTTCGACACATTCGGCGCAGAAGAAGTCTTCGCCCTGACGGTTCCCGGCAACACGGCGAGCTGGGGCCTGATGAAGCGGCTGGGCATGGCCCGGCGCGAAGAGCTCGACTATGTCGACAACCGCTACGAAGAACCGTGGAACCCGACCATCGTCTATTCGATTGACCGCGATGCATGGAGTACGGACCGTGGCTGACATCATTGCCGAAACGGACCGGCTGATCCTGCGCACGATCGAAGAAGGCGATGCGGCGGAACAGGATCGCGTGCTGAATACGCCGACCGTGATGGCGCGTCTCGGCGGCGTGAAAGAGCTGCACGAGATCGAAGCGAAACATGCGAAATCGCGCGCGCTTTATGCGCAGCATGGTTTCAGCTTCCTGTTCATAATCGAAAAGGCCAGCGGTGAAATGGTCGGCCACTGCGGCATCAAACAGGTCGACAATCCACTGGCGCGGAACCAGGGCGATCACGAGATCGGCTGGCTGGTGCGGGAGGATCGCTGGCGGCGCGGCTATGCCGAAGAAGCGATGCATGCCGTGCTCGACTGGGCTTTTACCCGTGTAGGGGCGCCCCATGTGGTCGCGCTGACGAGCCCCGCCAACATCGGCAGCTGGAAACTGATGGAAAAGCTCGGCATGGTGCGCCGCGAAGATCTGGATTTCTCCGACCCCGCCTATCCGGCCGAGGACAATCCGACGATCCAGTATTCGCTTTCACGCGAGCAATGGGAGAGCACACGATGACCGCGAGCCGCCCCCCTGTGTCCCGACCGGGCGTCACCATTATTCCGATTCACGGCCACACGCCGAAAATCCATGACAGCGCCTTCATCGCGCCTGGCTGTACCGTCATCGGCAATGTCGAGATCGGTGCCGACAGTTCGGTATGGTACAATTGCGTGCTGCGCGCCGATGTCAGCCGCATCGTCATTGGCGAACGGACGAATATCCAGGACGGCAGTGTCTGCCATTGCGACCCGGAGCGCCCGGGCGATCCGGACGGATCGCCGCTGATCATCGGCGACGACGTGCTGATCGGGCATATGGCCATGGTACATGGCTGCACGATCGAGGACCGCGGCTTCGTGGGACTGGGTGCCATCGCGATGAACAAGGCGGTTATCGCCAGCGATTCCATGCTGGCCGCAGGCGCCATGCTGACCGAGGGCAAGGTGATGGGGCCGCGCGAATTATGGGGCGGGCGGCCTGCACGAAAGATGCGCGATCTCGACGATGCGGCAATCGCGGGCATGCGGATGGGCGTGGCGCATTACGCCGAAAACGCCAGGCATCACGCGGCAGCGGTGGATGAAGCGCTTACCCGCTGACCTATCCGACGCGGACGCCCTGCGCGCCCTGATCGACGAGCACGGACGCCTTGCCGTTCGGGCCACCCCAGGCGCACGAAGCGAAACCATCACGATCACCAAGACCGGCGTCGGCGTGAAAGTACGCGCCAAGCCGCAGGAGGGGGCCGCCAACACGGCCGTGATCCAGCTGGTCGCGCGCGCCCTCGATCTGGCGCCGTCACGCGTGGAACTGTTGCGCGGCGCAACTTCGCGCGAGAAACTGCTGCGGATTGCGCTCTAGATCCCCTCGTCCGCGGGCGGATCGTCCGTTCGACCTTTTTCCACCAGGGCGGCGTAGCAAAACAGCAGGAAGGCCATCGCGCACAGGATCGCCGGCGAGTGATCCTGCACAAGCTTGTGGAGCATCCCGCCGGCAATCGCGCCCAGAGCGAGCGCCATCCAGAGCCACCCGTAGCCGCGCGAACCTTCCTGAGAACGGCCCGACATGCGCGCGGCAAGGCCCTGTCCGAACCGGACCAGCGCCCCGGTCATGTAGGTCACGCCGACGGTCACTTCGCCATCCTTGGTAAAGACGTTGTTCGCCATTCCCATGGCGAGCGCCGATGCGGCGAGAAACCCGACCGTCGATCCGAGCATGCTGGCGATCGCACCGGCGCCGAGGACCAGGGTGACGGCGGCCAGCAGGGCTCTCTTGCGCCAGTCAGGCCAGCGCGATGCAAGCAGCGATCCCAGCACCACGCCGGTAACAAAGCCGCAGATCAGCGCAAACGGGATGTAGGCGATCGACGGCTGCCCGGCGATGTGCAGACCCAGCCGGGTGGTATTGCCCGACATGAAGGAGGCGAAATATCCGCCGGTCCTGATGAAGCCTGTCGCATCCACCGTGCCTGCCAGAAAGGCGAGGCCGAGAGCGAGTTTCCTGCGGGATCGTAACGGTGCACGCCGGCACCATGCCCACCGCAGGTTTGAAATCAATCCTTGATCAGCGCCTTCAGCGCTTCGATGCGATCGGCTTCGTGCGGCGGTTTGTCCCAGCGGATGCGGTGAATGCGGGGAAATCGCATGGCGAGGCCGGATTTGTGGCGCTTGCTGTCATGCACGCTGTCGAAGGCCACCTCGAAGACCAGGCTCTTGTCCGTTTCGCGCACCGGCCCGAAGCGGTTGACCGTGTTCTGCCGCACATGGCGATCCAGCTTCTTCAGTTCCTCGTCCGTGAAACCGGAATAAGCCTTGCCGACCGGGAGGAGATCCGCCCCGGCATCGGGATCGCCGTCCCAGCATCCGAAGGTGTAGTCGGAATAGAAACTCGACCGCTTGCCGCTGCCGCGCTGGGCATACATCAGCACGCAATCCACCAGCAGGGGATCGCGCTTCCACTTGTACCAATATCCCATCCGGCGTCCGGCGATGTAGGGGCTGTCCTTGCGTTTCAGCATCAGCCCTTCGATTGCGTCATCCCGGCTGCCTTCGCGGATTTCGCCCAGATGTTCGAAATCGCGCGCGTCGACCACCCGGCTGAGGTCGAAATGGCTTTCGGGCAGGCGCTCCATCAGTTTTTCCAGGCGTTGGCGCCGCTTGGTCCAGGGCAGGGCGCGCAGATCTTCGCCGTCGAGAAGCAGCACGTCGTAAAGCCGCACGAAGGCGGGCGCTTCGGCCAGCATCTTCTTGGACACCGTCTTGCGCCCAAGCCGCTGTTGCAGCGCGTTGAAGCTGGCTGCGCCCCCTTCTTCCCCACCCTGATGCGTTCCGCGCACCAGCAGTTCGCCATCGAGAACGGCGGGAAAGGGCAGTACATCGAGCAGTTCGGGGAAGGTTGCGGAGATATCGTCGCCCGAGCGGGAGAACAGTTTCGTTTCGTCCCCCGCCCGTACCAATTGCACGCGGATACCGTCCCATTTCCATTCTGCCGCATAATCCGCGAGATCGACCACCGTTTCTTCTAGCGGGTGGGCCAGCATGAAGGGACGGAAGGTCGGCAGGTTCGCCATGTCGGGCGGCGCTTCGCCATGGGCGGCCCAGTCGAACAGTTCGGGATAGGGCGGGGCGAGGCCGTGCCAATATTCCTCCACCTCGTCGACCGAGACGTCGAAAGCCTGCGCAAAGGCAGTCTTGGCTAGGCGGCTGGAAACGCCGATCCGCATACCCCCGGTGGCGAGTTTGAGCAGGGCGTAGCGGCCGGATGCGTCGAGCCGGTCGAGCAGCCGGGGCAGTTCGGAAACGACGGTCTTGCGGTTCATCGCTTCGAGCAGTTCGACCGTTTCGGTCACGCCCGGGGGCGAGGGAGGATGTTCGGGCGCGGGCCACAACAGGCTGGCCGTTTCCGCGGTATCGCCCACAAAATCGCGGCTCAGCGTCCATAGCACCGGATCGATCCGATCCTTGAGCAGATTGCGGATGGTGGAGGATTTGACGGCCGGAAAATCCAGCCCGTCGGACAGGGCGGCCAGCGCCCAGCCGCGATCGGGATCGGGTGTCGCCCGAAGATATTCGGCGATCAGCCGCAATTTCTCGTTGCGGCTGCGCGTATAGACCAGCGCATCGATAAGGGCGGCGAACTGCTCCAAGCCGTCAGCTCTTGGCTATGACCACTTCGACGCGGCGGTTCTTCTGCATGCCACTGGCATTTTCCTTCCCGTCCGGCGTCATGTTCTGCGCCACGGGCCTGCTTTCGCCCAGGCCCTTTACGGTCATCCGGTCTGCCGGGACCTGGCGCACATCCTTCAGATAGTCGCGGACCGCCTGCGCCCGCCGTTCCGACAGTCGCTGGTTGTAGGCATCGTCGCCCTGGCTGTCGGTATGGCCTTCCACGGCCACCTTGGCCGAGGAATCGGATTTGATCAGCTCAGCCAGCTTGTCGAGCGTGGGCCGGGCGGCAGCGCGGATTTCGGCCTTGTCCGTATCGAACAGGACATCGCCGGGCAGCGACACGAGCGTACCGCGATCGGTTTCCTTCGCTTCCAGTTCGGAGCGCAGCGTGGAGACCGAACTGGCCGATCGCGCCGACGCGCCCGGCGCGGAGCCGATCAGCCGAAGCGAACTAGATTTTTTTTTTGCTCCGTCTTCGGTGAAGGCGGCGCTGGTCAGCTGCATCGGAATGCGGAAGCCCGGATATCGGGACGAGTCATTGTCGAGGTCGCGGGCTTCGTTGAAGAACAGGGTCGCAGGGCCACCCTGACTGAGACGGCCCTTGAAGACGAGTTCTGCCCGAACCTGCTGGCCGGGAGGGATTTCTAGCTTTTCGTTATTGGCGGGGGCCTGGACTTCGAGCTTTCCGCCATCCGGCCCGAACAGATAGGCGCCGCCGAAGCCGTTCAGCGTTACCGGAAAATCGGCGCCATTGTTGATCGTCATGGTGACCAGCGTTTCGGTAGGCGTTGCGCGGATCGATTCGAGCGCGATGCTGGTGCCGGTAGGGTGCGTCTGTTCGATATCGAGCGGCATCGCTTCGCCATCGGCGTACAGCGCGCCATCGTCGGAGGCGGATGCTTCGTCAGCCTGATCGCTTGTCGAAATGGTGGAGCCTTCGGCCTGGTTGTTGTCTTCCTTTACCGAACAACCGGCCACCAGAATTGCGGCCATCGATAGTGTTGCCAACGTCTTACGCATCGCAATCTCCCTTTTTCGCCTTACGCGAATGGTTGGAAAAACTGTCGAACCGCGTGCTCGTTCCGGTCAATCGTCCTCGTCCTCGTAGCCGACCATGGCAAGCGCGCGTGCGCGCTTCTGGTGCAACTGGCACCAGCGCAGCAGGGCATCCTCGCGCCCGTGGGTGATCCAGTTCTCCTGCGCGCCGACTTCCTGGATCGTGCGGGTAAGCTCCCCCCAGTCGGCATGATCGGAAATGATCAGCGGCAGTTCGACGTTGCGCTGACGCGCGCGCTGGCGAATGCGCATCCAGCCGCTGGCCATGGCGGTGATCGGTTCGGGCAGACGGCGCGACCAGCGATCGTTGAGGGCCGACGGCGGGCAGATGACGATCGATCCGCGCATATCGTCCTTGGCATGATCGGCAACCAGTCGCAGCTCGCCGAGGTCGATCCCGTGTTCTTCATAGAGCCGGCACATCTTTTCCATCGCGCCGTGGAGGTAGATCGGGTCCTTGTGCCCCGCGCGCCGCAATTCGGCGATGACACGCTGCGCCTTGCCCAGGGCGTAGGCGCCGACCAGCACGCAGCTGTCTGGGTTCGCGGCGAGGCGATCGAGCAGCTTGGCCATCTCGTCCTCGATCGGCGGGTGGCAGAAGACCGGCAGGCCGAACGTCGCCTCGGTGATGAAGATGTCGCATGGAGTGACTTCGAAAGGCGGGCAGGTGGGGTCGTGGCGTCGCTTGTAATCGCCGGTGACGATCACGCGCTCCCCCGCATGTTCCAGAAGGATCTGCGCGCTGCCGAGGACATGCCCTGCCGGAATATAGGTCGCATCGACGCCGCCGGGGAGGCGGATGGTCTCGCCATAGGCGACTGGCGTCGCTCCGTCGCGCGTGGCGTAGCGCAACTCCATGATGGCCAGCGTCTCGGGCGTGGCGACGGTCTGCCCATGCCCGCCGCGCGCATGATCGGCATGGCCGTGGGTCACCAGCGCCCTGTCGACCGCGCGGCTGGGATCGACCCAGCAATCGGCAGGGACGATATGAATACCGTGCGGTTCAGGCTTGATCCAGGAGAAGGGGGCGGCGGCCATCCTCGATTCAAGCGCGGGAACGCACAAGCGTTCCCGCGTAGGTGCCCGCTATCGAGCAGGAGACGCGCGCAGACGCTCGATAACGCGCTTCAGGCTTGGTTTCTGGCCAGTGGAGAGCAGGCTGGCCCGGAACAGTCGGCCGATCAGGACCAGCTCGATTACGATGGCACCGGCAAGCAGGACGCCCGAGCCGACCATTTCCCACCACTCGATGCCCATGCCGAGGCGCGCCAGCACGGTGAACGGCGTCCATAGCGGAACCCAGGTGAGAACCTGTACGATCCAGCCCGAATTCCCCGCCAGGATCGCCTGAATCAGGAAGGTCACCGGCAGCAGGATCAGGAGCATTACGGGCATGAGGTAGCCTTGCGCCTCGCTCATCGAATCGACCATCGCGCCGATCGCCACGAACAGGGCGGAAATCGCGATGTAGCCGGCGATGAAGAAGAACAGGATCGCAGCGATGATGCCGGGGCTGGAGACCGGATCGAGCGCGGGGCGGATCATATCCGATATCGCGCCCTGCGTCGCATAAGCGGCAACGCCTGCACAGACACCCCAGACGAGGATCATCAGCAGACCGACGCTGAGCGAGCCCAGGAGCTTGCCGTACATGAGGTCTTCCGGGCGAATACAGGCAAGGAGCGATTCGAGGAGCTTGTTTGAGCGCTCCTCCACCGAGCCCTGCAGCATCCAGCTGCCCGAAAGCATCAGGCTCATCACGAGGATATAGGCGAGGGCCAGCGGCACGATCGAGCGTACCAGCAAAGCCTCGCGCGCGCCGCCGCCGGGAGGAGGTGTATCGACCGCGATGACGGGGGCTGCGCTCTGCACGGCCGCCGCATTCGCAGGTGAGACACCTTGAGCGGCCAACAGGCGCGCCCGCAGATCGGTTGTCAGCACTTCCTGCATGGTAGTGACGAAGCTGCCGCGGGGCTGGTTGGCGGAGAAGAGCTGGATACGCGGGTCGGCGGGGTAATTCTCGCCGATCAGAACAACGATTTCCGGCGAAGCATCGTCATCTGCATCGAACAGGGCACGGGCCTCGGTACCGAAATCCTCTCCCCTTGCGGCAGAGAGTTCTGCTGACGGAGCGGAAAAAGCATAGGCGGGCGGATCAGGCTCGAATTGGGGGACGCCCTCTGGCCGGACGGCAGCGATCTTTTCAAGAGCGGCGTCCAGCCCGCCCGCACGCTCGAACGCCGCGATGTCCGCGTCGGTATACCAGCGGTCATATTGTGCCCAGCTTGCTTTCGGATCGGCCTGTTCCAGTCCGTAGCGCTGGACGTAGCGCGACAGGTCGCGCAGCAGCCATTGGGCATCTTCGGCCGCAAACCGCGCCTCCAGCGCCTTCGCCGCATCGCCTCCGGACCGATCCACCACGCTTACCCGGGTGGGCTCATCGTCATCCAAACTCTCAGCAAAAATCGGCCCGAGCGCGAATGCGACGGGAAGGATCAGCAGAGTGAGCCAGAAGCTCTTCATCTTGAGGATCTGCCGAATTTCGCGCCCCGCGACCAGCAGCACATTATTCATGTCGATCGACGGGCTCATCAGGCGGCCTCCCTTTCCATCGCCGCTTGATCGGGATCCGCCCCGACCAACTGAACAAACACATCGTGCAAGCTTGCCCGGTGTTCTTCCCAGCGGCGTAGCGCAATCGCATTGGCACTGCAGTGTTCGAGGACCGTAGCGGGATCGACGCCATCGGATAGATGCAGGGTCCAGTCGTGCCAGCCATCGCCATGTGCCTCGCCCCGTTCGGCGCGGGCGACGCCGGGGATCAGCGAAAGATCCGATTTGGCCATGGCGATCAGCCGTGCGGGCAAGGCCGCGCGCGCTTCATCCAGCGTGCCTTCGAACCGCTTTCGGCCCTTGCGCAGCAGCAGCAGGCGATCGCACAGGCGCTCGGCGTGCTGCATCACATGGGTAGAAAAGATGACCGCTGCGCCCCGATCGGATGCGCGCAGGATTTCGTTTTCCAGCAGCCCCTGATTCACCGGGTCGAGTCCTGAAAACGGCTCGTCCAGCATCAGCAATTCGGGATCGTTGACGAGCGAAGTGGCAAGCTGGACCTTCTGGGCCATCCCCTTCGACATGTCGCCGATATCGCTCTTGGCGCGGTCGGCGAGATCGAAGCGGGAGAGAAGTTCCATTCCGCGACTACGGGCATCGGCGGGCTTCATCCCCTTCAGCCGTCCGAAATACACGATCGTGTCGATCGCGCTCATTCCGGCGTACAGACCACGCTCTTCCGGGAGGAACCCAATGGCCTGCGCATTGCGTCGGTCGGGCGGGCTGCCCAGCACACTGATGGTCCCTGACGTCGGACGGATGATGTCGAGCACCATGCGCAAGGTCGTTGTCTTGCCAGCGCCGTTACCACCGAGAAATCCGAAAATCTCGCCTGGGGAAACCGAGAACGACAGGTCGTCGACAGCGACCACGCCTTCGAACCGCTTGACCAGATTGGATATTTTGAGAACCGACATGCATCCCCCCGACTATGTAACGGTAGGGCGTAAGTGAAGCTGTCCACCTTCACAAGCGTGGCTCGGTGAACGATCAACAGAGCCCCATCGAGGGGGCTCGCTAGCTGGTATTCGCGCCGAAGAAATTCCCGGCGGCCCGCCCTCGGAAGATATTTATCAAAAGACCATCGCGGATAGAAAAAAGGGCACCGACCGTTCCCGGTGGTGCCCCTTCTTCGATTGCAGGCTTGATCAGCCCTTGGTTTCGTCGGCGCCTTCCGGCGTATCGGCTTCGGGTTTTTTCGGAGCCGACTTGCGTTTCGGGGCGGCCTTTTTCTTGGCCGCTGGTTTTTTCTTCGCCTTGGGCGGGGCGGGGGTGAGTTCGAAGGACGGTTTGCCGTCCTTCATTGTTACCGACACCTCGCCGCCATCGGCCAGTTTGCCGAACAGCAGTTCTTCGGCGAGAGGCTGCTTGATCTTTTCCTGGATCAACCGGCCCATCGGACGGGCACCATAGAGGCGGTCGTAACCCTTGTCCGCCAGCCAGGAACGGCTTTCCTTATCGAACTGGATGTCGACATTCTGTTCGGCCAGCTGGAGTTCGAGCTGGAGAATGAACTTGTCGACCACGCGTCCCACCGTCGATTTACCGAGATAGGCAAACGGCACGATCGCATCGAGACGATTGCGGAATTCCGGTGTGAACATCCGCTTCACCGCTTCTTCGCTCGCATCTTCCTTGCTGACATCGCCGAACCCGATACCGCTGCGTGCCATGTCGGCTGCCCCGGCATTGGTGGTCATGATCAGCACGACATTGCGGAAATCGACCGTCTTGCCGTGGTGATCCGTCAGGCGGCCATTATCCATGACTTGCAACAGAATGTTGAAGAGATCCGGATGGGCCTTTTCGATTTCGTCGAGCAGCAGCACGCAATGCGGGTTCTGGTCGACTGCATCGGTCAGCAAACCGCCCTGATCGTAGCCGACATAGCCCGGAGGCGCACCGATCAGCCGCGAAACGCTGTGGCGCTCCATATATTCGGACATATCAAAGCGCTTGAGTTCGATCCCCATGATGGAGGCAAGCTGGCGGGCGACTTCGGTCTTGCCGACGCCGGTCGGGCCGGAGAACAGGAAAGAGCCGATCGGCTTGTCCGGATCCCGAAGCCCTGCACGGCTGAGCTTCATCGCGGTGGACAGCTTGTGCACCGCCGCATCCTGCCCGAAAACCACATGCTTCAGGTCGCGTTCGAGATTCTCGAGCGCCTTCTTGTCGTCGCTCGATACCGACTTGGGGGGAATGCGCGCCATGGTCGCGATGACCGCTTCGATTTCCCTCGCGGTGATCTTCTTCTTGCGGCGGCTGGGCGCCACGAGCATCTGCATCGCGCCTACTTCGTCGATCACGTCGATCGCCTTGTCGGGCAGTTTGCGATCATTGATGTAGCGCGCCGACAATTCCACCGCCGTTTTCAACGCATCGACCGTGTAGGTCACCTTGTGGTGATCCTGGAATGCGGACTTCAGACCCTTCAGGATCTTGATCGTATCCTCGATCGTGGGTTCGTTTACATCGATCTTCTGGAAGCGCCGCAGCAGGGCGCGGTCCTTTTCGAAGTGATTGCGGAATTCCTTGTAGGTGGTCGATCCGATGCAGCGGATCGCACCGCTGGACAATGCGGGCTTGAGCAGGTTCGAGGCGTCCATCGCCCCGCCGCTGGTCGCACCGGCACCGATCACGGTGTGGATTTCATCGATGAACAGGATCGCTTCGGGCATGCCTTCGAGTTCGTTCACGACCTGTTTGAGCCGTTCTTCGAAGTCGCCGCGATAGCGGGTACCGGCAAGCAGCGCGCCCATGTCGAGCGAATAGATCACTGCATCCTGCAGCACTTCGGGCACGTCGCCTTCCACGATCTTGCGGGCGAGACCTTCGGCGATCGCCGTTTTGCCGACGCCCGGATCGCCGACATACAGCGGATTGTTCTTGCTGCGGCGGCAGAGAATCTGGACGGTGCGGTCGACTTCGGGGCCACGGCCGATCAGCGGATCGATCCGCCCGTCTTCGGCCTTCTTGTTGAGATTGACCGTGAACTGGTCGAGCGCGGTTTCCTTCTTGCCCTTTTCGCCAGCCTTTTCCTCGGCCTGCGATTCGCCGCCTTCCGCGCCGTCGGGTGGCCGGTTTTCGATCTGCTTGCCGCCCTTGCCGATGCCGTGGCTGATGAAGCTGACGGCATCGAGCCGGCTCATGTCCTGCTGTTGCAGGAAATAGACGGCGTAGCTGTCGCGTTCGGAAAACAGAGCGACGAGTACGTTGGCCCCGGTCACCGTATCCTTGCCGGAAGACTGCACATGCAGGATCGCGCGCTGGATGACGCGCTGGAAACCGGCGGTCGGCTGCGGGTCGGCGCTTTCGTCCGATTGCAGCGACTGATATTCCTGTTCGAGATACTGCTTCACCACGGCCGTCAGTTCGCTCAGATCGACGCCGCACGCATTCATCACCTGCGCGGCATCGTCATCGTCGATGAGCGCGAGAAGGAGATGCTCCAGAGTCGCGTACTCGTGATGGCGCTCGCCTGCGTCGGTGAGCGCTGCGTGGAGGGTCTTTTCGAGGTTGGCTGCAAAGCTGGGCATTCAGTTGTCTTTCTTGGGCGACTCGCTTGGGGCGAACTGGAAACAGCCTACGGGCCGGAGGTTAGCCATTGCTGTATGCATGGCGAATATGGGTGCGGAGCCGGAAAATATCAGCCCCCGCATCGCCAACTATTCCTTTCGCCCGAACAACGCTTCTGCCGCATCGCGGTGGGCAGAGGCGGAGAGGCGGTGTTTCTCGACGCGGACGATTTCGGATTCGAGAAGCCTGATCCGCTCCTGAAGTTCGTCCTGCGAATAAGGGCCGAGGTCTTCGGTGGCGAGCTTGCTCGCGGCATCGCCTCGGGGGCGTGGACGGTCATCGTCATCCATCGATTGGCAATCTCGCAAGGATGCCCGGTTGCTGTCAACGGGTACGAACGGTATTGCACCGCAAAAGTGGCAGTAGCGCCACTATGACCAGACAGATAACGGGGGCGCGAGTGGCAGCAGATTTGCCCGAGACGATGACCGCAATGGGCTTTGACGATCCGGGAGGCCCGGATGTTTTGCGTCCCGAAATATTGCCGGTGCCCGAACCGGGTGAGAATCAGGTTCTCATCCGCGTTTCCCATGCCGGCATCAACCGGCCCGATGTGATCCAGCGGCAGGGCTTCTACCCGCCGCCGCCGGGCGCTTCGCCCATTCCGGGGCTCGAAGTGTCGGGCACGGTGGTGGCCGTCGGCGAGGGCGCAGCGCCCGAACTGATCAATCGGCGGGTCTGCGCGCTGGTGTCGGGCGGCGGCTATGCGGAATATTGCCTCGCCCATTCGGCCCATTGCCTCCACGTTCCCGAAACGATGAGCATGGCCACCGCTGCGGCCATTCCGGAAACGCTGTTCACGGTGTGGCACAACGTTTTTGAACGCGGCTGGGCGAGCGATGGCGACACGCTGCTCGTGCATGGCGGCACCAGCGGGATCGGCACCATGGCGATCCAGCTCGCCAAGGCATTCGACATCGCGGTGATCGCAACCGCGGGGAGCGAAGAAAAGTGCCAGGCGATCCGCGACCTCGGGGCGGATCTCGCCATCAATTACAAAAGCCAGGATTTCGTGGAGGAGGTGAAGGCCTTTACCGGCGGCAAGGGCGTCAATGTGGTGCTGGACATGGTGTCGGGCGACTATGTGGCGCGCAATATCGAATGCCTGGCCGATGATGGGCGCCATGTGACCATCGCCGTGCTGGGCGGCCTCAAGGCCGAAATCAACATGGCGACCGTGATGCGCAAGCGCCTGTCGCTGACCGGCTCCACGCTTCGGCCGCGCTCCGACGATTTCAAGGCCTTGCTGGCCGACGAGATCCACAATCACGCCTGGCCTTTGTTCGAGGATGGCACCATCGCGCCCGTCATGGACAAGATTTTCCCGCTGACCGAAGCGGGGGCGGCCCATGCCCGTATGGAAGGCGGCGATCATATCGGAAAGATCGTGCTGGAGGTCGCCGAAAGCTGACGCGCAATCGTCGCAATGTCGCCATTCCGTAACGGCACTGTGAATCGCCTGTAACAATCGTGGGCTAGGGCATACCCGACAGTGATCGGGGGTCTGGCCCATGAACGATTTGCCCAAACACTTCGACGCCGCTCACAAGGTGGCGAATTTTCCATCGATCAGGCCCAGCGTGCCGGAGCGTACGCTGGGGGAACGGCGCCGCTTCCGCACGATCTGGATCAGCGACGTCCATCTCGGCACCAAGGGGTGCAACCACGAACTGCTGATCGACTTTCTCGACCACACCGACAGCCAAACCATGTATCTGGTCGGCGACATCATCGACGGCTGGCGGCTGAAGAAGAAGTTTTACTGGCCGGCCGAACATAACGACATCGTGTGGCGCATTCTCAAGCGCGCCAAGCGCGGTACGCGCATCGTCTATATCCCGGGCAATCACGACGAGATGATCCGCCCCTTCGCCGGCATGAACTTCGGCGGGGTGGAGATCATGCGTGCCGCCTTCCACGAAACCGCCGACGGTCGGCGCCTGATGGTGCTGCACGGCGATGAATTCGATACCATCATGCTGGCGCATCGCTGGCTCGCCTTCATCGGCGATGCCGCATACCACCTGATGATGAAGCTCAACAATTGGGTGGCCAGCCTGCGCAAACGGCTGGGCCTGCCCTATTGGTCCATTTCCCGCGCGGCCAAGCATAAGGTCAAGAACGCGGTCGAGTTCATTTCCAAATACGAGGAAGTGGTTGCCCGCGCGGCCGCCGAACGCGGCGTCGACGGGGTGGTATGCGGCCATATTCACACGGCGGAATTTCGCGACTTCGACGGCGTCGAATACTGGAACGATGGCGATTGGGTCGAAGGATGCAATGCGCTGGTCGAACATTTCGACGGAAGCATGGAAATCCTCAACTGGCCCGAAGAAGTCGCGCGGCGCGACGCCGGGCGTCATGACGTCGCCGTGACGGTGCCCGAGGCTGCATGACCCTGATGCAATCCATTCCCGGGCCAGCCCGGTCGATTGCTCCCCAGACCCCGCAGCGCATCGCCATCGTCACCGATGCCTGGCATCCGCAGATGAACGGTGTCGTGCGCACGCTGACGACGACGTGCGAGCAATTGCGCGAGGATGGCCATGAGGTGATGGTGGTCTCTCCCGATCAGTTCGCCAGCATTCCCTGTCCGACATATCCGGAAATCCGCCTTGCCTTCACCAGGCCGGGGGCTGTCGCCAGTCTTCTGCGATCCTTCGCGCCGGAGGCCATCCATATCGCCACCGAAGGGCCGCTCGGCATGACGGCACGGCGCTATTGTGCCAGGCATTCGATCTGCTTCACCACGGCCTATCATACGCAATTTCCGGATTATCTGGCGAAACGCACGCGCCTGCCCGCGCAATGGTTCTGGCGCTATATCCAGTGGTTCCACCGCCCGGCGAAACGGGTGCTCGTCGCTACAGAAAGCATCAGCGATGAACTGCGCGCGCATGGCCTGACACGCCTCCATCGCTGGAGCCGCGGGGTCGACCTGTCCTGCTTTACGCCCGACGCGCCGCCGCCGCCCGAATTCGCCGATCTCCCCAAGCCGATCCAGCTTTACGTCGGCCGGGTCGCCGTGGAAAAGAACATCGAGGCATTTCTCGCAGGCAGCTATCCCGGCACCAGGGTGGTGGTCGGCGATGGTCCGGCGCTGGCTTCCCTGAAGGCGCGATATCCCGATGCGCATTTCCTCGGGCGCCGCACGGGCCGCGAACTGGCCGGCTGTTATGCGGCTGCCGACGTCTTCGTCTTCCCCAGCAGGACGGATACGTTCGGCCTTGTGATGATAGAGGCGCTGGCCTGCGGAACGCCGGTCGCCGCCTATCCCGTGGCAGGGCCATGCGACATCATAACGGACGATGTCGGTGCAATGTGCGATGATCTCGACCGCGCCATAGCCGCGGCGCTGTTCTGCGACCGGAAAGCCTGTGCTGCCTATGGTGCGGGCTTCACCTGGGCTTCCGCGACAGGGCAGTTTCTCAGCGGTCTCGCCGCGTTCGACGCGGAAGAACTGCCCATCGTCTAGCGAAACGCTTGCCGAATCCGGGACTGTCGCCTACATCGGCAAGGTAACGGCCGTCCCGCGAGGGGCGGCCCTTCTATTTTCGGATACGAGAAAAGGCACATTCATGGCCGACCAACCCAAACCGCTGATGCCGCATGCGACCGCCACCTGGCTGGTCGACAATACCGGCCTCTCCTTCGAACAGATCGCCGAATTCTGCGGTCTGCACATCCTCGAAGTACAGGCCATGGCCGACGATCTGGCGGGCAGCAAATATACCGGGCGCGATCCCGTACATTCGGGCGAACTGACGCTGGCCGAAATCGAAAAGGGCCAGGCGGACAGCGACTATCGCCTGAAGATGCAGCGCGCACCGGTGGCAGTCAGCCGGACCAAGGGGCCGCGCTACACCCCCGTTTCCAAGCGTCAGGACAAGCCCGACGGCATCGCCTGGATCCTTCGCAACCACCCGGAAATCTCGGATGCGCAGATCGGCAAGCTGATTGGTACCACCCGCAATACCATCGGCGCCATCCGCGAACGCAGCCATTGGAACATCCAGAACATCCAGCCCAAGGATCCGGTTACGCTGGGCCTTTGTTCGCAGCGTGAACTCGACGCCGTCGTTGCCAAGGCCGCGAAAAACCTGCCGGTCAGCGAAGAAGAAGACGATGCGCTGCCCGTCGAGGTCAAGGGTTCGAGCGATCGGGAAAAGCTGATCGAAGAACTGCGCGCCGAACGCGATGCCAACGAAAAGGCCGCTGCCGAAGCCGCGCAGGAAGCGGAAGCGGCAGCCTGGCTCGAAGCGAAACGCGTGTCGCAGGAAGCCGGCGAAGGCGAGACTACCGACGAAGCCTGAGCTCGTCTTTCTGAAGAGTTGACGAAGGCGGGGGAAGCAGCGGCTTCTCCCGCCTTTTTGCTTGCCTTTATAGCACAATACTCCATGCTACTGACATGGATGTAAGCAAGCTGCCGAACCATCACCCGACTGCATGGGATACGCATTTCGAAGCGATGTCCCTGCCCGATATGTTCGGGCGCAGCGCCAAGGCATCGCCGCAGGCACCGCTGCTGCATTTTCTCGGGCGCACCTATCGATATTCCGAACTCTATGCCGATGCGCAGGCATTTTCACGCGCGCTGCACGCACGCGGTATCGGCGAAGGGGATCGCGTCGGCCTGTTTCTGCCCAATGTGCCGAGCTACGTCGCTGCCTATTACGGGGCGATGATGGCCGGTGCGGTGGTGGTCAATTTCTCTCCACTCTACACGGTGGACGAACTCGCGCAGCAGGTGGCGGATTCGGGCACGCGGCTTCTGGTGACCGTCGATGTGCCGGAACTCTATGCCACCGCCACCAAGGTGCTGCGCGGGTCGGCGCTCGAAACTCTGGTTGTCAGCTCGCTGGCGAAGATGCTGCCGACGCTGAAGGGAATTGCGTTGCGCCTGTTCGCGCGCAGCAAGGTTGCCGGGGTCGACTATGGTCGTGACATTCTACGCTGGAACGATTTACTCGACGAAGGGGCGCGGTTGGAGGGCGGCGTTGCTGCGCAAGATCCGCACGCGCTGGCGCTTCTGCAATATACCGGCGGGACCACCGGGACCCCGAAAGGGGCCATGCTCACCCATGCGAATCTGTCCATCAACGCCCAGCAGACTGCGGGCCTGAACCCGTTTGGCGATCCGGCAGGCGAAGTCCTCATGGGGGCGCTGCCCTTCTTCCATGTTTTCGCCAATACCACGCTTCTCAACCATGCCGTGCTGACGGGAGCGTCAATCGCCATGGTTCCGCGCTTTGAAACCAAACAGGTCCTCGAAACCATCGAAAAATACGGCGCGACCGGGTTTCCAGGCGTGCCGACCATGTTCCAGGCATTGGTCGATCATCCCGATCTGGCCAAGACGGATCTCTCGACGCTCAAGGTCTGCATATCGGGCGGCGCGCCGCTGCCCGGACCGTTGCGCGAGAAATTCGAAGCGGCCACCGGCGTGCGGCTGGTCGAAGGATACGGGCTGACCGAAAGCTCCGGTGTCGTTTCGGCCAATCCTTACGAAGGCATGCGCAAGCCGGGCACGATCGGGCAGGTCGTGATGGGCACCGAAGTCCTCCTGCTCGACAAGGAAGATCCCACAGTCATCGCACCCGACGGGGAGCCGGGCGAACTGGCGATCCACGGCCCGCAGGTGATGCAGGGCTATTGGAACAGGCCCGAAGCGGCAAAGGACGTATTCGTCGAACACCACGGCAAAAGCTGGCTGCGCACCGGCGATGTGGCCACGCTGGATGAAGACGGCTTTCTGGAAATCGTCGATCGCATCAAGGACATGATCGCCGTGGGCGGTTTCAAGGTGTTTCCCAGCCAGGTCGAAGACGTCCTGCTCGAACATGAAGCCGTCAAGGAAGCGCTCGTGATCGGGCGGCCCGATGGGTATCGCGGCGAAGTGCCCGTGGCCTATGTCACGCTTGAAAACGGGGGTGAGGCGACCGGGCCACAGCTGCGTGAATGGCTCAATGCGCGTGTCGGCAAGCACGAACGCGTTGCCGAAGTCGTCATACGGGACGAACTGCCCAAGACGATGATCGGTAAACTCGATCGCAAGGCTTTGCGGGCCGAAGTCCTAAACTGACGCGTGTCTGCAGTCGGATAAGAAAAGGCCGCCCCACGCATCTGCGCGGGCGGCCTTTCTGTTTTCTGGAAATAAGGTCTCAGCCGGCGACGGTGAGCTCGGGCTTTGTGTCACCTTGTGGCGGTGCGGACGCCTTGGCTTTCGTATCGCGGTGG
Organism: Qipengyuania sp. L-5Y; assembly: GCF_056859455.1. Classification (NCBI taxonomy): domain Bacteria; kingdom Pseudomonadati; phylum Pseudomonadota; class Alphaproteobacteria; order Sphingomonadales; family Erythrobacteraceae; genus Qipengyuania; species Qipengyuania sp. L-5Y. The sequence goes on from NZ_JBSXOM010000028.1 coordinate 117,068, forward strand.
GCGAACCGGCCTTCCACCTGAGCTCCCTGTTCGATGGTCAGCGCGTCGTAGAAAACGTCGCCCATGATCCGCGCGGATTTCAGGATTACCAGTTCGCGTGCGGTGATCGATCCCTCGACAGTGCCGGCCAGCCGGGCGGACTCGGCCTTGATCGCGCCTTTAACGGTGCTGGTTTCGCCCTGCACCAGAGAGGAACAGGCGATGTCGCCTTCGACCGAACCATCGATATGCAGATCGGCCGATGCCTGGATGTCGCCGGTGATCGTCAGATCGGACCCGAGGACGGAGAAGGTGGAATTGCTCTTGCTGGCCATACGATCTCTTCCCGGATTAGCTGGCGGAGTCGAGCTGGGAAGTTCGTCGGATTTCTTCGAGAACATGGGGGGCTGTCTCCAGAAAGGTGCGCGGATTGACCGCACGGTTGTTGATTCGCACCTCGAAGTGCAGGTGCGGGCCGGTGGAGCGGCCGGTAGATCCGATCGCACCGATCGTCTGCCCGGCTACGACCGTCTGACCGACCTTCGCGTTGAATTTCGACATATGGGCATAACGGGTCATCAGCCCGTTACCGTGGCTGATTTCCACTACATTGCCATAGCCCGACTTGCGACCGACAAAGCTGATGCGGCCATCGGATGCGGCGTAGATCGGCGTGCCTGTCGGCCCGCGGAAATCGAGACCCTTGTGCATGGCGGCGACGCCGGTGAACGGGTCGCGGCGATAGCCGTAGCTCGATGTTACCATCTGGACATTGGCCGGGGCGACCTGCGGTACGCCGTCAAGGCCGCGCTCGAGCGCATCCATGCGGGCAATAGAAAGACCGAGACGTTCGAAGCGCGGATCGATGGTATCGCCGGCGCCGGTCGTCAGTTTCTCGAGCGGACCACCCATCGCGCCGCGATCGGCATTGCGGATCATCGAATCGGGATTGAGGCCCAGTTTCTTGAGCGCAGCTGCGGCGCGCTGTGAACGCCAGTCGGCATAACGCGTAAGGCCTTCGACAAAAGCCAGCTGACGCGCTTCGATCCGCGCCAGCCGTCCGGCTTCGGGAATGGATACGCTGACCTTGTCCACCATAGCCGCCGCTTCACCCGACGAATCGCTGACGTTCTGTACCGCTTTCACGTCCTCTGGCAGCGAGGCGACCATGTCCTCGATGAATTCCTGCCGTTTTACGAGGTCGCTTGCGACGGCGTCGATGTCGTTGCGATAGGCGTCCACGCGCTCGGTCGCAGTTGCCACCTTCGCTTCGCGGTCCAGCAATGACAGCCGGTCGGCGGTGGCGCGATATTGGGTCCAGCCCGCAACGGCCATCGATGTCATCCAGATAACGAAGACGGCCAGCGCAATAGCGGCGGCCGTCATCTGCAATCTCGACGATATGGTGATGAAGCGGACCTGGCCTTCCGACCGCATGAAAAATTCGCGGTCCGGGAACCAGCCGCGCACACGGTTCCCCCAGCCAGTGGTGGCAAATGGTTTGCTCAAAACGACCCGTCCCTTATGGTCTTTAACGTCCCGGGCGTGTCGCTAGCGAAAGATGTTAATGAAATCGAATCGAGGTTCCCGAAGAATCCACGAGTCGAACCCTGAACGGGACGAGTCGTTTCGCCGCGCGCAAATTTTCGAACAAGCCCGGGAACTAATTTCCCAACTACTGCTTTTTGCGCTTCATCGATTCGCTGGGGGCAGCGCTGTCATTCGTTCGCATGTGTTTCCTGAACGAGACAGGCTCCCGGTTTGACCGGCATCAGCAAACGGATCGGCCTGCTGGGTGGCAGCTTCAATCCGGCACATGCCGCCCATCGGCGTATTTCGCTGTTCGCGCTGCGCTCGCTGCGGCTCGATGAGGTCTGGTGGCTCGTATCCCCCGGAAATCCGCTCAAACCGGCAGAGGGGATGGCGCCGCTCGCCACCCGTGCCCGCTCGGCGATGGCGCAAGCGAAACGGGCGCGTATCCGCGTGACGGCGATCGAACGCGAACTGGGCACGCGGTACACCGCGGACACATTGCAAGCCCTCACGCGGCGATACCCGAAACGGGAGTTCGTCTGGCTGATGGGCTCGGACAATCTGGCGCAGTTCCATCGCTGGCGCGACTGGCGCGGCATTGCACGCACGATGCCGATTGCGGTTATCGCCAGGCCCGGCTATGATGCCGCTGCTATCGCGAGCCCCGCGATGGCCTGGCTGAGGCGCTTTTCCGTACCTCTTCCCAGCTTTGTGAATAGGGGCGAATGGAGCGCACCGGCACTGGTGACATTGCGTTTCGATCCCGATGAAAGATCGGCCACGGCCATCCGCCGTGCTGATCCCGATTGGGCTTTACGCTATGCCGGGCCGTCTCCGAGGGACCAGCTGACGCATCGAAGGATACCGTCCGAGGAGGAAACCACCGCGCCATGATGCGCGTTGTATCCTTCATGGCCCAAGCCTCTCAAATCAGGAGTAACATATTCGCCTATGACTCAGGCGCAAACCAGCCCGGCTTCTTCCGGGACTGCTTCGGCAAAGGTGATTGCCTTGGCTGATGCAAAATCCGATCCGCTGCTCAAGCTTGTGCTTGAACAGCTCGATGATGATCAGGCTCAGGAAGTCGTGACCATCGATCTCGAAGGGAAAAGCTCCATTGCCGATCACATGGTGATCGCATCGGGCCGCTCGACCCGTCAGGTCGCCGCGATGGCTCAAAAGCTTGCCGAAAAGGTGAAGCAGGAAGGCTTTGGTCCGGTTAAGCTCGAAGGGCTGCCAGCTGCCGACTGGGTGCTGATCGATGCAGGCGATGTCGTCGTCCACATCTTCCGCCCGGAGGTTCGCAGCTTCTACAATCTTGAGCGTATGTGGGCATTCGGTGATGCGCCGCCCGTCGCCGGGATGGCGTAATCATTTTCCCGTTCTCGAGATAGAGAGCGGGGGCCTAAGACCGTCCTCGAGAAATGGCTCCGCGCGGGCCCTTACCTTGGCTTTGCCGGGATCGACCGAGCCGAGCCTGCCACCATTTCGGGAGCGTTGATCATTCTGCTTCACGTCATCGCCCGCGGGAAAATTGCGCGCTCGCCCGAGGCAGAACTTGTCGCGCGCTATGAGAAGCGGCTGACATGGCCGGTGAAATTCACCGAACTGCCCGAAACCGGGGGCCGCGTTCCCGAGCCGCAGGCGCCGTACAAGACCGTCCTGCTCGATGAGCGCGGAAGAGATCTCCCGTCCGAAGATCTGGCGGACATTCTCGGACGCTGGCGGGACGACGGTATGCGCGAATGCCGCTTCATACTGGGCGCCGCCGACGGGCATTCCGAAGACGAGCGCAGCCAGGCCGACTTGCTGCTCGCCTTCGGCAAGGCGACCTGGCCGCATCTGCTTGCTCGCGCCATGCTGGCGGAGCAACTCTACCGCGCTACGACCATCATTGCCGGTCACCCCTATCATCGCAGCGGCTGATCGGGCAGGACGGACGCCATGAGGTGCCGCTTCGCCGTCATTGCTGCATTTGCCGTCGCAGGTCTGTTGGGCCTGCCTGCGATTGCGCAGGCACCCTCTCGGTTCGACAGCGCGGATGAAGCGCGCGCGGCGCTCGATGCTGCGCGCCAGCAGCAGCGCAACGCCCGCGCGCGCAGCGAAAGGCTGGAACGCGAGGCGGCCAGTTCGCGCCAGACGTCGGCCAAGGCCCGCGCCGATGCGGCTGCTCTGGCGGCGAGGGTGCAGCAGGCGGAGGCATCGATTGCTGCTGCCGAAGCCCGTCTGGCGCTTACCGATCGCGAGAGGCGACTGCTGAATCGGCGCCTGTCGGCGCGGCGGGCCCCTCTCGTTCGCCTGACCGGGGCGCTCCAGTCGATGTCGCGCCGCCCATTGGCGTTATCCGGGCTCCAATCCGGTTCATTGCGCGATCTCGTCTATACGCGCGCCGTGCTCGACAGCACGATACCAGTAATTCGCAATCGCACAGCGGCATTGCGAGGCGATCTCGACAGAGCCAAATCGCTTCAGGCCGAAGCACGTCAGGCCGTGGCCGATCGGCGCGACAGCGAAGCGGCGCTGATCCAGCGCCGCAAGCAGCTCACGGCCTTGGCGGAAAGCGAACGCCTGAAGGCAAGGCGCGCTGCCAGCGGTGCCGATCGTGAAGCACAGCGGGCCCTGGTCCTGGCAGAACAGGCGATCGATCTCGATCAACTCGTCGGGCGGCTCGAAGTGGCCGGATCGCTCCGCACCCGGCTTGCTGCTTTGCCGGGGCCATTGCCGCGGCCCGCCGATCCGCGGATGGCGCGCGTTTCTTCTGCCCCGTCGCCGCGGCCAAGCGCCACTGAACCGCCCACGCAGTACCAATTGCCGGTCGCGGGCAAGATCGCGGCCGGTTTCGGCGAGGCGGCGGCCAGCGGACAGCGGCAGGCGGGGATTGTGCTGTCGGCGCGCCCACGCGCGCAGATCGTCGCCCCGGGCGCGGGCAGGATTGCGTTTGCCGGCCCTTATCGGGGATTCGGTAGGATCGTGATTGTCGAGCATGCAAATGGGTGGATCAGCCTCGTGACGGGCCTCGGGACGCTCGATGTCGATGTGGGGCAGAATGTGGGGGCCGGGTCGCCGCTCGGCCTTGCACCGGCAGCGCCGGGCGAGGTCACGCTTGAGCTCAGGCAGGATGGGGAACCGGTGAACCCGCTCGACCATTTGCGGTGACACGCGGGCGTTAAATCGCTCCATGCCGGGTTGGTAGCAATGCTCATCTGGCATTCAGCGCAGACAGACTATAGATTGCGCGCGCAAAGGAGTTGTTCCGCCAATGAAATTCGCCGCCCTGGCCCGTTCGGCCGCCCTCGTGACCGCCGTGGCGCTAATCCCTGCGACTACCGCCAGCCTTGCGCAGGTGGATGGCCGCGCCGGTCCCGAATTCGCCAAGGTTCTGGCGGTGTATCAGCGCATCAAGGCCAGTTATGTGGAGCCGGTCGAAGACGACGTGCTCATTCGCGGCATGATCGATGGCATGCTGTCTTCGCTCGATCCGCACTCCGGCTATCTCGACGGCAGCGATCTCCAACGCCTCGAAACAATGATCGACGGCAATTATTCCGGCCTCGGACTTTCCGTTGTCGAGGACGATGGTGCCGTGAAGATCATTTCGCCGTTCCGCGGCAGCCCCGCCGACAAGGCCGGTCTCAAGGCGGGCGACTACATCACTCATCTCGATGGCAAGTTCATCGTTGGCCAGTCGCTCGATGAGGCAGTGGCGCAGATGCGCGGTCCCGAAGGTTCGTCGATCCAGCTGACGATATTCCGGCCCGGTCGGGATGAACCTTTCGATGTGTCGGTGACCCGCGGCGTGATCGAGCTCGAGCCGGTCACCTGGGAGCTTGAGGATGGCAATATCGGCCACATCATGGTCAATGAATTTTCGCGCGATGTGGGCAGCGACGTGTTCGGCGCATGGGAAGATCTTCAGAAGAACGCTACGGGCCGCCTGAACGGCCTGGTGCTCGACCTGCGATCCAATCCAGGCGGTTCGCTGGATGAGGCGGTCGCGCTTTCCGATCTCTTCCTCAGCGATGGCCGTATCGTCTCCCAGCGCGGCCGGGCGCGGGGCGAAAACATTTCCTACGATGCGGAAACCGTCTTCCGCGGCGATATTGCCGAGGGTCTGCCCATCGTCGTGCTGATCGATGCCGGCTCGGCTTCGGCCTCCGAAATCGTCGCCGGGGCGCTGCAGGATCATCGCCGGGCCGTCGTCATGGGGCAACGCAGCTTCGGCAAGGGCAGCGTCCAGTCGTTGCTGCCGCTCGGCAATGATGCCGCGCTCAAGCTCACGACGGCGCGCTATTACACTCCCTCGGGCCACTCGGTTCAGGAAGGCGGGATCACGCCCGATATTGCTGTGCCGCAGCTGTCCGATCCCGATCTGGCAAAGCGCGCTCGTTTCCAGATGCGCGAATCGGACCTGCGCGGGCACTTGGTCAACGAAATCGGTCTTGCCGACGAGGCGATCGAAAAGGACATGCGTGAAGACCCGCGTTTCCAACAGACCGCTGAAGAGCTGAAGGAAAAGGGTATCGAGGATTTCCAGCTGCATTACGCACTGGAAACGCTGCGCCGTACCAGCCCCAAGAGCATTGCCGCCCGCGTCAAATAAGGTACACCGCGGCTCCATGAGCCTTTCGCAGCACGTTCGTCTCGCCCGCGTCCTGGCGCTCGCCGTTCCAGCCTTGCTGCTGGGCGGCGCCTATCTGTCGCAATATGGTTTCGGGCTATATCCTTGCGAGATGTGCTGGTGGCAGCGCTGGCCGCATTTCGCCGCCGTGGCGCTTGCTTTGATAGCCTATGCCATTGCTCCAGTTCGTTTGTGGACCGGTCTTGCCGCTTTGGCCATTCTGATTTCGGGCGGGATCGGGCTGTTTCATGCGGGCGTCGAATATGGCTGGTGGCAGGGTGTGACATCCTGTGCGGTGGTGACGGGGGGCGGCACAGGCAACGCGCTAGACGACATCATGAACACGCCGCTGGTCCGATGTGACGAGCCTGCGTGGACCCTCTTCGGCATCAGCCTGGCGGGATATAATTTCCTCATCTCGACTGTGGCGGGGCTTTCCATTCTGGCGCTGCTCGGCAAGGACCGACGTGTATGACAGCTGTTCCCGACCATATCGAACGTATGATTCGCGTCGATCAGGCAGGCGAATTTGGTGCCACCCGCATTTACGCGGGGCAATTGGCGGTCATGGGCGACCGTGGCCCGCACTCTGCCGAAATCGCAGGAATGGCCGAACAGGAGGCTGGTCACCGGGCGAAGTTCGATGCGCTCATGGCCGAACGCGGTGTCCGCCCGACGGTACTTCAGCCTTTCTGGGACAGGGCAGGGTTTGCCCTGGGCGCAGTTAGCGCCCTGATCGGACCGGAAGCGGCCATGGCCTGTACCGCGGCAATCGAAACCGAAATCGACGATCATTATTCGAAGCAGCTCGACCGCCTCCACGAGACCGGCGAGGATCCCGAACTCGCGGGAATGATCGAGCAATTTCGCGATGACGAGCGGGAACATCGTGACGCCGCACTAGCCGCCGGAGCGGAACGTGCTCCAGCCTATCCGCTGCTGTCCGGGCTGATTCGATTGGGGTGCCGGACTGCAATCCGTATCTCCGAACGCGTATAACGGGAACCGGCAGGGCCCGGCGCGCGCTTCATAGACAGTTCACCCCGCAGAGCGCTAAGCTCTGCGTACCTATTCGCCGAGAGGACGACCATGTCGAAGCCCCTGATTGCCATTGCCAGCCTTGCGCTTGCTTTCCCCCTAGCTGCACAGGAGCAGGTACCGGAAGCGTCGGATGACAATTACAATATGGTCATCGTCTATGGCGATGATGAATGCCCCCAAAGCACGGCTGATCAAATCGTCGTCTGCGCGCGCAAGGCGGAGAGCGAGCGGTACCGCATTCCTGAAAATCTCCGCTTTTCGGACAGCCCCGATAACAAAGCCTGGGCCGAACGCGTAGAGAGCTTCGAAATGGCTGGGGCGTTCGGAATCATGTCCTGTTCGCCAACGGGCGCCGGCGGCTTCACCGGTTGTACGCAGCAGATGATCGACGCCGCTTATGCCGACAAGGCAAACAACGCCGGCGTGCGCTTCGGTGAAATCATCGCGGCAGAGCGTGCCAAGCGTCTTTCGACCATCGATGAAGACGCCGCCTCCGAGCAGGAGCGCGTCGAGATGATCGAGCGTGAATACATGGAACGACTCGACCGCGAGCGCGCCGCTGAAACGCCGGACGTCTCCGCGCTACCCCAGCCGAGCACCAGTGAAGAAGACCCGCTGTAATTTCTATCGCCATTTAACCTTTTGCGGGTAGGCATGCGCGCATGACCGCGCGCCAGAAAATCCTCACCGTCTTCGGCACTCGACCCGAAGCGATCAAACTGTTTCCCGTAATTCATGCCTTGGCCGACGATACGCGATTCGAAAGCCGCGTCTGCATTTCAGCTCAGCATCGCGAAATGCTGGACCAGGTGCTCGATATCACCGGCGTCATCCCTGACCACGATCTCGATTTGATGCAGCCGGGCCAGACCCTCGATGCGCTGACCGCACGTGCTCTGCTCGAAATCGGCAAAGTGCTTGATGACGAACAGCCTGATTGGGTGGTGGTGCAGGGCGACACGACCACGGTCTTGGCGGGGGCACTTGCCGCCTACTACCGCAAGATCCCGGTTTGCCATGTCGAGGCAGGCCTGCGCAGTGGTGATATCTACCAGCCATGGCCAGAGGAGGTTAACCGACGCGCAGTCGGAACCTTCGCCACCCTCCATTGTGCACCGACAGAGACCGCGCAGGCGGCCTTATTGCGTGAGAGCGTCGACCCTAAGAGCGTGCATGTGACCGGGAATACGGTCATAGACGCTCTGCATTGGGTCACGAAACATGCCCAGGCGCACCCGGAAATTGCCTCCGGTCTTGCTTCGCTGGAATCCCGCTTCGCCGGCAAACGCATCATCGGCGTAACGAGCCATCGCCGCGAGAATTTCGGTGACGGGATGAGGAACATAGCTCGAGCTGTTGCACGGATTGCCGCGCGACCCGATGTGGCGGTCATCTTTCCCGTGCATCTCAATCCGAACGTCCGGGCAGTTATGAACGATGAGCTCAGTGGACTCGACAATGTCGCTTTGATCGATCCGCTCGACTATCCGCATTTTGCGCGTTTGCTCGATATCAGCCATCTGATGCTTACCGACAGCGGGGGTGTTCAGGAAGAAGCGCCTGCGTTGGGAAAGCCGGTGCTGGTCATGCGCGAAACCACCGAACGGCCCGAAGGCGTGGAAGCCGGAACGGCCAGGTTGGTGGGCACAGATGCAGATAAGATTGTCTACGAGACCGAACGGCTGCTTGACGACGACGCGGCTTATTCCGCCATGGCCCGTGCACATAATCCTTTTGGCGATGGGCACTCGGCAGGAAGGATCATCGACCTTCTGGTGCCACGGAAATAGCCGTTACTGTTAAATTTACCACCCGACGCTAGGCATGCTCGGCAAAATTCAGGGATTGAAATACCATGCGTGGTGACATGAAGCCGGACGTTTGTGTGATCGGGCTGGGATATATTGGCCTGCCTACTGCTGCGGTCATCGCGCGTGCTGGTTGTCCGGTGCATGGTGTCGATGTGGCGCAAGGCGTCGTCGATACGATCAATCGGGGCGAAATTCACATCGAGGAAGTCGATCTGGATGGTCTGGTACAGGCCGTTGTCCAGCGTGGGCTGCTCAAGGCATCGACCGAAGTGGCAACTGCCGACGTGTTCGTCATTGCGGTGCCCACGCCTTTCGCAAAGGACGGCAACCATACGCCCGATACGAGTTACGTCATGGCGGCGGCAAGAAAGGTCGCTCAAGTTCTTAAGCAGGGTGACGCGGTTATTCTCGAATCGACGTCGCCCGTCGGCACGACCGAAGCGGTGCGCGATGCGATCGCCGCAGTGCGTCCCGATCTGGCCATGCCGGGAATAGCAGAAGCTCGCCCTGACATCAGCATCGCCTATTGTCCGGAACGGGTATTGCCGGGCAAAATTCTGGAAGAATTGACGCATAACGATCGGTCGATCGGGGGAATTACGCCTCGTTGCGCAAGGAAGGCGCTCGCTTTCTACAAACGGTTTGTAAAAGGCGAATGCGTCACGACGGATGCGCGCTCTGCCGAAATGACCAAGCTGGTCGAAAATGCCTTTCGCGACGTCAATATCGCCTTCGCTAACGAGCTTTCCATGATCGCCGACCGGCAGGGGCTCGATGTTTGGGAGGTGATACGTCTCGCCAATCGGCATCCGCGAGTTAATATTCTTACGCCCGGACCAGGTGTGGGTGGTCATTGCATCGCCGTGGATCCGTGGTTCATCGTTCACGGCGCGCCCGAGGAAGCGCGGATTATTCGCCAGGCTCGCGAAACGAACGACCTGAAGATGCATCACGTGCTTGCCCGTGCAAGAGCACTGGCCGAAGCCAATCCGAGTGAGAAAATTGCCTGCCTGGGCCTCGCCTTCAAGGCGAACATCGATGATTTCCGCGAAAGCCCCGCGCGTTATGTCGCTGCATCCCTTGCACGCGAATATGGGGACAGGGTGTGCGTCGTGGAACCTTATGCAGGCGAACTACCGCAGGAATTTGCCGGTACGAACGCGGAACTGGTCGATATCGATACCGCGCTCGAGGAATGCGGTGTACTCATTGCTCTCGTCGACCACGACGTGTTCAAGGTGATTCCCGCCGAGGAACGGCAGGACAGGATTATCTATGACACGCGCGGGATATGGCCTGACGTGGCCTGATCGCGGGATTTACGGGCCCGGGTACCGTTCGAACTGGGGCATGGCTGCGAGATCGGACATGTAATCGAGGCGTTCGGCCGTCTGGATCTGCGCTGCCGGGGGATGAGCCTGCGCGTCATCGAGGGTAGCGGACTGGATGTCCACGATACCCGGCAACATCTGTTCGTTGATGAAATACATACCGGTGCCGCATTGGCCGCAAAAGTGCCGCCAGGAGGCGCCGGAGGAGTTGTAGGAAACTGCTTTCCCCTTGATTACATTGAAGTTTTCGGCAGGAAAGGCCATCCAGGCTGTTGCCGGAGCACCGGACGAGGCGCGGCAATCCCGGCAATGACACAGCGCATGATGCGCCGGATCGCCCGACACCCGATATCGTACTTCACCGCACTGGCATCCACCTTCGAGCATCGCACGTCCTCCCCTGAGTCGAGGCAGAACATACGATGAACAAAAATATCAGACAAGCCCGATGTCGGGCGCGTCTTCCTGCTTCATGCCGACGACATGGTAGCCGGCATCGACGTGATGGGTTTCGCCGGTGACGCCCGAGGAAAGATCGGACAGGAAATAGAGGCCGGATCCGCCGACATCGTCGATCGTGACATTGCGGCGGAGCGGCGAGTTGAGTTCGTTCCACTTGAGGATGTAGCGGAAGTCGCCGATGCCGCTGGCGGCCAGCGTCTTGATCGGCCCGGCGCTGATCGCGTTGACGCGGATGTTCTGCGGACCCAGGTCGTTGGCGAGATATTTCACCGAGGTTTCCAGGGCGGCCTTGGCCACACCCATGACGTTGTAATGCGGGATGACCTTTTCCGCGCCGTAATAGGTCAGGGTAAGGATCGAGCCGCCATCGGGCATCATGGCCGCAGCCCGCTGCGCGACCGCGACGAGCGAATAGGCCGAAATGTTCATCGTCATCAGGAAGTTGTCGAGACTGGTGTCGACATATTTCCCGCGCAGTTCGTTCTTGTCCGAAAAACCGATGGCATGAACGACGAAGTCGATCGTGTCCCAGCGCGATCTGAGCGTGTCGAACGCCGTGTCGAGCGCGGCCATGTCCGACACATCGCATTCGATGAGGAAATCGCTGCCGAGCTGTTCGGCAAGGGGGCCCACGCGCTTCTTCAACGCGTCACCCTGATAGGAAAACGCCAGTTCGGCGCCGTGTTCGCGCAATTGCTTCGCTATTCCCCAGGCCAGCGATTTGTCATTGGCCAATCCCATGATCAGCCCACGCTTTCCTGTCATCAACCCGCTCATTCGGCGTGCTCCTCTTCTTGCATTTCACGGGCCAGAGAAGCCCGGCGGCGTTCGTCTTCCCGCCCGATAAAGTTCATTTCTTCCTCGGGCGTTTCGGCCAAGGCGGCGTTCAGTTCGGCGCCGATAACCACACCCAGCCCGACAAGCCAGAAAAAGAACAGCGCAATCATTACCCCGGCAAGCCCGCCGTAGGTCAGGTCGTAGGAGAAGAAGTTGCGCAGCACCGCGGGCATCAAGGTCGTTACGGCGATCCACCACAAAGTGGTGAGCAGGACGCCGGGCCATTTGGGATAACGCTTGCGCCGGTATTTCGATGGCGTGAGCGAATAGAAGATGAGGTAGAGCGAGCCAAACAGCCCGAGCGCCGGCACGATGCGCGACAGGCGCAGGTCCGACACTCGATCAACGAGCTGCGGGAAATAGGCTTCGATCACTTCCTGTGCGGTGCCGATGAGGAATTGCGCGATGAGGCTGAGCATCAGCAGGAATACCGCGCCGAGAATCACACCCGAAGAAAGCAGGCGATATTTCCAGAAGGCATGTTCGGCATGGGTGCCATAGGCACGGCGCAGAATATCGCGGATCGTCTCGATCAGGCTGCCCACCGTCCACAGGCCGACCAGCCCGCCGACCCATAAAAGCCAGCCGCTGCGCGCTTCGATCGCGTCGCGGGCGACGGGTTCGATGACATTGCCGACCACGGGCGGCATGGCGCTGAGGACGGCATTGATCGTGGCCGCGCGTTCGGCTTCTTCACCGAAGGCCGAAAAGACCGCCGCCCCCAGGATGAAGAAGGGGAAAATGGCGAGCATCGAGAGATAGGCGAGGTTGCCCGCGTGGATGAACCCGTCATTATAGGTACCGACAAGCGTACGCTTTGCCACTTCCCATGCGCGCGTGCCGGGCCCGACCTGATCTTCCAGACGATCGCGCAGGTGGCGTGCGTCCTTGCGCCGCTGTTCCGGCGACAGCGAACGAACCTCGCGGTCCTGATCTTCTACCAAGTCCTGCTGCGACAAAAACTAAATCCCGAGCTTGCTGCGCGGATCCCCATCGTCCTTCCACCCATCGAGCCGCTTGGCAAGTTCCGCGAGATCGGCGGGAAGGTGGATTTCGAGCGTCACGAGCTGATCGCCCCGGCTTCCGTTCTTGCGGGTAAAGCCCTTGCCCTTCAGGCGCAGCACGGTGCCGCTGTCGGTGCCGGCCTTGATGGTCATCATGACCGGGCCATCGACCGTGGGCACCCGGACCTTGCCGCCGTTCACTGCCTCGTCGAGCGTGATCGGCAGATCGAGCCGCACATCGTCGCCTTCGCGCCGATATACCTTGTGCCGGTCGATCGCGATGGTGACGAGGCCATCGCCCGCGCCGCCGGGACCCTGCTGACCCTTGCCCTTGAGGCGCATCTGCGTGCCGTCTTCGACACCCTTGGGCAGCTTGAGATCGATCGTCTTGCCGTCGGCCAGCGTAATGCGCTGATCCTTCAGCGTCGCTGCATCGGTAAAGGGGACACGCAGCTTGTAGCCGATATCCGCGCCCTTCTGGGGTGGCTGACGGCGCTGCTGCTGGGCGCCGCCGAATGGTCCACCTGCGCCGCCGCGCGGTCCGCGCCCGCCAAACAGGCCTTCGAAGATGTCGCCTAGATCGACTTCTTCACCGCCGAACCCCTGGAAATCTTCCGTCCGGTATCCGCGCTGACCGCCATTGGGGCGAAATCCGCCACTGCCGCCCATTCCCGCAAAGGGATTGGCCGGGTTGCCATCGCCATCGATTTCGCCGCGATCGAATTGCGCGCGCTTGTCCTTGTCGGACAGCAGATCATAGGCGTTGGTCACCTGACTGAAGCGTTCGGCCGCATTGGGATTATCCTTGTTGCGGTCGGGATGCAGTTCCTTGGCGAGCGTGCGATAGGCGCTCTTGATGTCTTTTTCGGACGCGTTACGCGCTATGCCAAGTGTGGAGTAGGGATCGGCCATGGTGTGTTAGCTAATTGCTACGCCATGCGCATGCAAGCGCGCGTGGTTTCCTGCAGAACATATTGGCGATAGAGAACATCCCATGGTCGATGGCTATTTCCTGTATATAGGCCTTGTCGGGCAAAAACGGGCTCCGGTGAATTTTGCTCCTGAACCCAGTTCCAACTTCTTCCCAGTGTAGGAAACGTCCGATGCAGAACGACACCAGCGCCATTCCGCAGAGCGACCCGTTCATGCTGTTCGAAGTGTGGTTTGCCGAGGCAAAGGAAAGCGAGCCCAACGATTCCAATGCGATGGCATTGGCCACCGCATCGCCCGACGGATTCCCGTCCGTGCGCATGGTGCTGCTGAAAGATCATGGCAGCGACGGCTTCGTATTCTATACCAATGCCGAAAGCCGCAAGGGTGAGCAGATCCGCGCCAATATGCGCGCGGCCCTGCTGTTTCACTGGAAAAGCCTGCGCAGGCAGATCCGGATAGAAGGCCCGCTGGAGGAAGTCAGCGCGGAGATGGCCGACGCCTATTTCCATTCGCGCGCCCGGGTCTCGCAAATCGGTTCCGCTGCCAGCGACCAGTCCCGCCCGCTGCCGGATCGCCAGGTCTATCTCGACCGGGTGGCCGCTCTGGAAGAACATTATCCCGAAGGCAATTTGCCGCGCCCGCAACACTGGACGGGCTTCCGGCTCAGTCCACGCCGGATGGAATTCTGGCAGGATCGCGAATTCCGCCTTCACGACCGGCGCCTGTTTTCGCGTGATAGCGCGGAAGAAGCGTGGTCCAACACGCTGCTTTATCCATGACGGCGCCCACTGCCAAACTCGCCCGTTCCGCGGCGATGGCGTCCATCACCGTGGCGGTGATACTGGTTGCGCTGAAGACCTGGGCCAGCTGGCGCACCGGATCGACGGCCATGCTCGGCAGTCTGGCCGATTCGGCACTCGACCTGATCGCCAGCCTCGCCACGCTGACCGGCGTATGGGTCGCCTCCATGCCCGCCGACGAGGACCATCGGTTCGGTCATGGCAAGGCAGAGGCACTGGCGGCGATATTCCAGGTCATGCTGATTGCGCTTTCCGCATTCGGGATCGCGGTGCGCGCCATCATGCAGCTTGCCGGGCAGCACCAGACCGCTGCCGCAGGAGACGGTATCGCCGTATCGGTGGTTGCCATTGCGCTTACCCTGGCCCTGCTCGGCTGGCAGCGTTACGTGATGAGCCGGACGCGCAGCCTGGCGATCCAGACCGATCACCTGCATTACAAGTCCGACCTGCTGCTGAACCTGTCGGTGATCGCAGCCCTGATGCTGGATCAGTATGCGGGCCTGGGCCTGGCCGATCCGCTGTTCGGCCTCGCCATTGCCGCCTGGCTCGCCTTCGGGGCGTGGCGCGGCGCGAGCGAGGCGGTGGATGCGCTGATGGACCGCGAATGGCCCGAATCGCGCCGGATCGCCTTCGTCGAGGCGGCGGCCAGGCATCCCGAGCTTTCCAACCTGCACGACCTGCGTACACGGACCAGCGGCAACCGCGATTTCGTCCAGTTCCATGTCGACCTGCCGCCGGCGATGACGATCGAGCAGGCGCACGCGATCATCGAACGGGTCGAAGAGGATTTGTGCGGACAGTTTCCGGGCATGGAACTGCTCATCCATATCGACCCGGAAGGCCATGTTGACGAACCCGGCAATCCGCTGGTCGAGGATGACGAATTCGCCAAGCTGGAGAAAGATGCGTGAGTTTGAAGCTGCCCTATTTCCATGTCGATGCCTTTGCCGAGCGCCCCTTTACGGGCAATCAGGCCGCGGTGATGCCGCTGGAGCGCTGGCTGGACGATGCGACACTGCTGGCCATCGCCGAAGAGAACAATTTCGCCGAGACCGCATTCGTCGTGCGCGATGCGAGCGGCGAGGCTGACTGGGAACTGCGCTGGTTCACCCCGACGGAAGAAGTGCGCCTGTGCGGCCATGCGACGCTTGCCAGCGGACACGCGCTGCTGATGCGCGATGGCGGCGATAAAGTGACGTTCCGTACGCGCCGGGCAGGGCTGCTCGCGGTAACCCGCGGGGCTGCCGGATATGAGCTGGCACTGCCGTTGATCCCGACCGAGCCGGACGCCTGGGCGCAGGCGGTAGACCTGTTGCGGGCGAAGCCGCAGGACGTCTGGCTCAGCCCCGATCGGTACGGCATCTATCTGTTCGAAAACGAGGAACAGGTGCGTGCGCTGGACCCGGATCTGCGCGGTCTGGCCGCGCTGGGGAACGACCAGTTCATCTGCACGGCGCCGGGTCTGGAAACCGATGTGGTGAGCCGGGTTTTCGTGCCGGGCGGCGGCGTGGATGAAGACAGCTTCACCGGGTCGGCCCACGCCGCGCTGACCTATTTCTGGACCGAGCGGCTGGGGCGGAACAGCTTCACTGCGTTCCAGGCATCGAAACGTGGCGGGCATGCCGTTTGCCGCCGGGACGGGGACAGGGCGATCCTGTCCGGATCCTGCATCACCGTGGTCGAAGGCAGTTTCGTCCTGCCCTAGCTTGCAGGATAGAGTTCGATCACGTCGGCCAGTTGCTGGAGCATGGCCTTGCGTTCTTCGGCGTTGGAATGGCCGAGCCGGACGACGGTGAGTTTCTGTGCTGGCGAGACGAAGACATACTGACCCATGTGACCGATCAGCGAGAAGGCGCTGTGCGGAGCACGATCGGGAAAGAGCGGGTGTTCCTCGCCTTCGGGAAGGGGGCGGTTGAGCCAGGTCTGAAGCCCGTATTGCGGGCTGCGCGGGCTGGGTTCGACCATTTCATCCACCCACTGGCGCGGGACGAGCTGCTCGCCGCGATAGGATCCCTTGTTGCGCAGCAATTCCCCGAATTTCGCCCAGTCGCGCGCGGTCGCATGAATCAGGCTGCCGCCGATCAGTGTCCCCGCACGGTCGAATTCGGGCACGGCGCTGGTCATGCCCAGCGGTTCGAACAATCGCGCCTTGAGATAATCGGCCACCGCCTTGCGCCGCACGTCGGGATCCTTGCTGTCGGTCAGGGCGCGGGCCGCGATCGCGGCGAGAATCACGGTGGTGTTGGAGGAATATTCGAATTTTTCGCCGGGTTCCGCCTCCAGCGGCTGGGCGGTGGCGTAATCGGCCATGTCGTCGCGCCCGTCGAGGAACAGCATGCGCACTTCGCCGCTTTCCCACGGCGGATCGCCGGCTTCGGTGTGTTCGAGGCCGCTGCGCATCTGGAGCAGATGGCGCAGGGTAATCTCGGCACGCGGATCGCCGGTGCGCTGCCAGCGCGGGACCGGGGCGGGGGCATCGAGCCGCAGCTGCCCGTCCGCCACCAGCATGCCGATCATCACGGCGGTGACCGTCTTGGCCATCGACCAGCTGACGAAGCGCGTATCCTTGTCATAGCCCGGGGCGTAGCGTTCCAGCGCCAGCTTTCCGCCATGGTAGACCACCAGCGCGCGCGTTTCGCCGAGCCCGTCCAGCGTGAACAATTCGTCCGCCGCGCGGGCAAGGGCCTTGGTCGGGGCGCCGGGATCCTTGCTCACCGCGGCCAGAGCCTCATCGCTCAGCGGGGGTTCTTCGACCGGACCCGGCGAGCCGCAGGAGACGAGGCTTGAGGTGGCGAGGGCAAGCGCGATAAGGGGGGCGAAATGCAGGGTCATGGCCCAGCGTCACTCGCACGAAGGAATCCCGCTTGGCAACGGCCAAAACACACTCCCGCAACCCGCGCCGCTGGCTGTGGCTGATCCTGCTGGTTGCCGCGCTGCTGGGCGCCGCCTGGCTGGCGTGGGGCGATGGCCTGCGCAAGACGGGCGCCACCGGATCGGCCTATGCCGCGCGGGTCGCCTGTTCGTGCCGCTTCGTGGCCGGACGCAGCCTGGACGATTGCGCCAAGGACAAGCTGGACGGCATGGAACTGATCTCGCTGAGCGAGGATGCCGAAGCGAAGAGCGTAACAGCGTCCATCCCGCTCATCGCGTCCGACACCGCGACGTACCGCGAAGGCTACGGCTGCCTGTTGCAGGAGTGGCAGGACTAGGCGGCGACCTGCGTGGTCGAATGGATCCAGCCGCCACCGACGACCCTGTCACCGGCATAGATCACCGCCGCCTGGCCCGGAGCCACGCCGAATTCGGGCTGGGCGAAGCGTATCGCCACGGGCTGGCCGTCGCCCAGCGAACCGTCGAGCACGATCGGCACCGGCTTGGCGAGACTGCGGACCTTGGCCGTCAGCGGCACGTCGGGAAGCGGGCCGATGCGATTGGTCTCGATGATATGCGCTTCGGCCACCGCCAGCATGCGCTTGGGGCCGACCTTGACCTGCGCTTCGGCGGCATCGATGCCGACGACATACAGGGGTTCGGGCTGGCCGCCGATTTCGAGACCCCGGCGCTGGCCGACCGTGTAGTGGATGACGCCCTTGTGTTCGCCCAGGGTTTCGCCCGTGGCGGCATGGACGATCGCGCCCGGCCGTGCGCCTTCGGGCCGCATCTTCTTGACGATCTTGGCGTAATCGCCGTCCGGAACGAAGCAGATGTCCTGGCTGTCGGGCTTGGCTGCGTTGCGCAGGCCCGCCCCTTCGGCAAGATCGCGCACATCGGTCTTGGGCATGCCGCCCAGCGGGAAGCGCAGGAAATCGAGCTGGTCGTCGGTCGTGGCGTAAAGGAAATAGGACTGGTCGCGCGCAAGATCGGCCGCGCGGTGCAATTCGGCCCCGGCCGGGCCCATGACGCGCCGGACATAATGGCCCGTAGCGAGGCAGTCCGCCCCCAGTTCGCGCGCCATGTCGAGCAGATCGGTGAACTTGGGCCCCATGTTGCACCTGATGCAGGGCACCGGCGTGCGTCCGGCGAGGTAATCGTCCGCGAATGTTTCGACCACGTCTTCGCGAAAGGCGCTTTCGTGATCATGCACGTAATGCGCGATGCCGAGACGTTCGGCGACCGCGCGCGCATCGCGAATGTCGTCCCCGGCGCAGCACGCACCCTTGCGCCCGGTTGCCGCGCCATAGTCGTAGAGCTGCAGCGTGATGCCGATGACTTCGGCCCCGGTGCGCGCCGCGAGCGCTGCCACGACGGAACTGTCCACGCCGCCCGACATGGCGACGACGATACGGCATTCGGAAGCCGGCCGCGGCAGGTCGAACAGTGCAGCGGCCTGGTCCGGCGATAGGGTTTCGGTTGCGTGCATTGCCGCCCCATACACGGCTTGCGCGCCTGCCACCAGTAGGACCCCGTAAGGCCCACAATCATGGTTTCACGGATCGTTTACCATGGCGCGCTATCCATCTTGCATGTTCGAGGGGCACATCAACAGGGCGCAGGTCCAGGATCAGCGTGAAACTACGGTTTTGCGGCAGTTCCGCTGGACCGATCTGGTCGCAAAACTCGCCGCGACTCGCGATTTGCGAGACGAATTGGGCAAGGTCGGCGGCGGCTTCAACGCATTCGGCGAAGCTCGCCGCGAGGTCGGCGAGGAAAGTAAACCGGCGTTTAACCATGAAGATTTAAGCCATGGCAAACCCACCGGGTTAAGTGCTGCGGATGCCGCAAGCGATGCGGTGCACGGCGATAGAGAGAACAAATGATCGAAAACCAGGACATCCGCCCTGCACAAGTTATCGGCCCCCTCGGGGAGCCGCTGACCGTTGACGACTTGCCTTCACCCAAGACGAAGCGCTGGGTCGTGCGCCGCAAGGCGGAGGTCGTGGCTGCCGTGAACGGCGGTCTGCTGACCATCGATGAAGTGCTCGAACGCTATTCGCTCAGCCTCGAGGAATTCGCGTCATGGCAGCGGTCGGTCGACCGTTCGGGCATGCAGGGCCTGCGGGTAACGCGCATCCAGCATTATCGCGACCTCTACGAGCGTCAGCTGAAATATTGATCCCGGCCGGTTCCCTGGGATCGCTCCGCGGGAACCAAACACCCACCCACACGCTCATCTTGCATTCCTGCACCCAACGCAGGGAACCGTATGACACGACGGTCCGTTGAAGGGCCAAAGGGTTTGACGGGGTAAACAGGAGGAATTGTAATGGGTTGGATTATCGCAATCATCGTCGGCGGTATCATCGGCTGGCTCGCAAGCCTTGTGATGAACCGTGATGCCTCGATGGGCATCTTCTGGAATATCATCGTTGGCATCGTCGGGTCGTTCATCGGCGGCTTCATCGGCTCGCTCATCGGTATCGGCGCGACGCTGACCGAATTCAGCGTACCGGGCCTCCTGATGTCGCTGCTGGGCGCAATCGTGCTTCTCGGCATCGCCAATATGGTTCAGCGCGGACGCGTCCGCTAAGCCGAACGATACACTTATTTCGCGAAGGGCGGGGCGCTACCAGGCGCTCCGCCCTTTTCGTGTCTGCTCCACGTTGTGGTTTGACGGTGACATTCGTCAAGCCATGCATGCCATCGGTCGAACCCTAGATTGCCCTAATCATGACCCTGTTATATCGCCCGGATTGCGAAAATCTTGCGCTAAGTGATATAGGCATGTAATACACCGCATATCCGTGGCGCTACTGGGGCAGGGAAAAGATGAACTACGAATCTGGAGTGATGGCTGAAAAGGGCGAGCCGATTGCGGTCGAACTCGACCGTGAGTCCGCCGAATTCGAAGGGTCCGCGCGCAAGAAGCGCCGGATCATCATCATTGCTGCTCTGCTCGTTCTTGCCGTGGCGATCGTGGCGTTCTTCGTCCTGCGCGGCGCGGGCACGACGACGCCGGCGGGTGACGAAAATGCACAGGCGCCGACCGTGACCGTGATCACCCCCGGCCGGACGACGGTCGATGGCGAAATCACAGCCACGGGTACTTTGTCTGCGCGCCGCGAAATGCCTGTGGGCGTTGTCGGTGAAGGCGGCCGCGTCGTGTCCGTTCCGGTGGAAGCCGGCGACTGGGTCCGCAAGGGACAGGTGCTCGCGAGCATCGACCAGTCCGTACAATCTCAGCAGGTCCAGAGCGCCGCGGCCAATATCCAGGTGGCCCAAGCCGATGCAAATCTGGCGCAGGCCAATCTCGACCGTGCGCTCCAGCTGGTCGATCGCGGCTTCGTTTCAAAGGCGGATGTCGATCGTCTGACGGCCACACGCGATGCTGCGGTCGCCCGCGTCCGCGTAGCGCAGGCACAGCTCGGCGAATTGCGCGCCCGCAACGCCCGCCTCAATATCGTCGCACCCGATTCCGGCTATGTCCTGGAGCGCAGTGTCGAAACCGGCCAGACGGTCAGCGCAGGGGCCGCCCCCCTGTTCCGCATCGCGCGCGGCGGCGAAATGGAAATGCTGGCTCGTCTGAACGAAGATGCTCTCAGTTCCATCTCTGTCGGAACAAGAGCGCAGATCCGCCCTGTCGGCACCAACCAGCTTTATACCGGGCAGGTCTGGCAGCTTTCGCCCACGATTAGCCCTGAAGACAGGCAAGGCACTGTGCGCATAGCGCTGTCTTACGCTCCCGGGCTTCGGCCGGGTGGATTTGCTACCGCGACCATCTCCAGCGGCACCGTCGTTGCCCCGATCCTGCCGGAAAGCGCCGTCTTGTCCGATCGCGAGGGGCCATACGTCCTGATCGTCAATGCCGAAAACAAGGCGGAGCGTCGTCCGGTCACGACAGGTACGGTTACTTCGAAGGGCATCGTGATTACCGACGGTCTTACGGGCAGTGAAAAAGTCGTGCTGCGTGCCGGTGGGTTCCTGACCGAAGGCGAAACCGTGAAGACGCGCGCGGCCGAGGCCGAGTGAGCGGAGACAAGTAGATGAGCTTCCGGAACATTTCTGCCTGGTCGATCCGCAATCCTGTCATTCCGCTGGTCGCGTTCACCGCCCTCCTGCTTGCGGGACTGATCAGCTTTGCCCGCATGGATGTGGTCAACAATCCGGACATCGAATTTCCGGCGGTCAGCGTATCGATTTCCCAACCCGGCGCGGCACCGACCGAAATCGAAAACCAGATTACGCAACTGGTCGAATCCGCCGTTCGCTCGATCAACGGGGTCAATTCGATCAATTCGACGGCGAGCGAGGGTAATTCCAATACTTTTATCGAGTTCGAGATCGGTACGGACCCGAACGACGCCGTTGCCGAGGTTAAGAACGCGGTCGACCAGATCCGCGGGTCTCTGCCTGACGGGATTATTGAACCGCGCGTAACCAAACAGGAAGTCTCCGGCGGCTTCCTGGCGATCTATGCCGTCGAAGCGGACGACATGACGATCGAAGGCTTGAGCTGGTTCATCGACGATAATGTCGCCAAGCAACTCCTGAGCATCGAAGGCATGGCGGAAGTCAGCCGGTTCGGTGGAGTGGATCGCGAGATAGAAGTCATCCTCGACCTGCCGAAGATGCAGGCGTTGGGTGTTACCGCGAGCCAGATCAACGGAGTGCTGCGGCAAAGCAACATCGATGCGGCTGGTGGCGCGACCGAAGTCGGCGGCACCAAGCAGTCGGTTCGCGTGCTCGGCAATAGCGAAGACGCCTATGCGCTGAGCCAGCGCCAGATTCAGCTGGGTGGCGGCCGCACCGTCAAGCTCGCCGATGTCGCCAAGGTGCGCGACGGATATTCCGAACGGACGTCGATCAGCAAGGTCGGGGACAAGGAAGTCGTCAATTTCGCCATGAGCCGCGCCAAGGGCGCTTCGGACGTCACCGTCTATGAAGACGCTCTCGAAAAGATCAAGGAGATCGAAGCCGAAAATCCGGGTGTGAAGTTCATCCCGCTGTTCAACACGGTGAAATACACCAAGGAGCAGTACGAAAGCGCTATGGCCGCGATGATCGAGGGCGCCATCCTCGCCGTGGTAGTGGTGTTCTTCTTCCTGCGCGACTGGCGGGCAACGGCGATTTCGGCCGTCGCCATTCCGTTGTCGGCTATCCCGACATTCTGGTTCATGGATCTGCTCGGGTTCAATCTGAACCAATTGTCCCTTCTCGCCCTGGCCCTGGTGGCAGGGGTGCTGGTGGACGATGCGATCGTCGAGATCGAAAACATCGTCAGACACATGCGCATGGGCAAGACGGCCTATCAGGCATCGATCGATGCTGCCGATGAAATCGGACTGCCGGTGGTCGCTACCAGCTTCTGCATCGTTGCGGTCTTCTTCCCCGTCGGCGCCATGCCCGGTATTTCGGGTCAGTTCTTCAAGAATTTCGGCTTCACCGTCGTCGTCGCCGTCCTCATGTCGCTGGCCGTCGCCCGTATGATCACGCCGATGCTCGCCGCCTATTTCCTCAAGGCCCATGGCGAAGCCGCGCACGGTGAAGGTCCCTTGATGGACCGCTATATGAACGTGCTGCGGTGGTCGCTCGATCGGGGCAAGATGTATGCTGCGCGCGAAGGGCTTGAAGGACCGCGCCATCGCTGGCTCTACGTCCTGTCCCTGTTGCTGGTCGTGCTGCTCGCCCTGGCCGTTTCCGCCGGTGTCACGATGACGGTTTCGGGATTTTTGCAGGGGTTCGGCATTTCGGCCATGATCGCTGGCCCCAATGCCAGCCTGCCTGCTGAAATCCTTTCAAAACTTGTCGGCGTGATCCAGCTTGCGCTGGCCCTCGCTGCCGGACTGCTGGCCACACTGGCCGCCTTCGCAATCCTCGGTTTCGTTGTTCGGCGTTTCGGCGATCACATGGCGCAGGTGTGGCAATATCTCCGTGCCCGCTTCCTCGATCACCGGGTGTGGATGCTGGGTGTCGGCTATTTCGCGTTGCTGCTGACCATCCTGCTGTTCGGCATCGTGCCCTCACAGTTCCAGCCGAATATCGACGATGACAATAGCCGGATCGAAATCGAGATGGTCCCGGGGACCACTCTCGAGACGACCGAACGGGTAGCCGATCAGGTCGCGGCGATCCTTTACGAACAGCAGGAAGTCGACCGGGCGCTTGAACGCGTGCGCGAAGGGCAGGCGACGATTTACATCACGCTG
Organism: Qipengyuania sp. L-5Y; assembly: GCF_056859455.1. Lineage (NCBI taxonomy): Bacteria > Pseudomonadati > Pseudomonadota > Alphaproteobacteria > Sphingomonadales > Erythrobacteraceae > Qipengyuania > Qipengyuania sp. L-5Y. Next base: position 140,500 of record NZ_JBSXOM010000028.1, read on the forward strand.
CGCCCCGACCGTGAACGTACCTCCATTCAATTTGAACGAGCCCTGGCCCCGACCTTTGCGCAGATCGCCGATGCGCGCGTCCGGTTCGCGTCGCAATCGGGTGGATTCGGGTCTGGCCGCGATATGACCGTCATGCTTGCCGGGTCGGATCCGGAACTTCTCAACGAAACCGCTGCCAAGCTGGTCGAACAGATGAAGGGCATCGACATGCTGGTTGCGCCGCGCATCAGCGCGGACATCAACCGCCCCGAACTGATCATCACCCCGCGCGAGAACATTGCCGCGGAACTCGGTGTGACGACCGTCGCGCTGAGCCAGACGATCCGCATCGCGACCATGGGCGAGATCGAACAGAATGCCGCCAAGTTCTCGCTCTCCGATCGCCAGATTCCCATCCGGGTCAAGCTGCCGGAGCAATCGCGCGAAGATCTGACCACCATCCGTAATCTGCCGGTCCAGACCGCCAGCGGCGGGTCGGTGCCGCTGTCCCGCGTTGCCGACATTACCTTCGGTTCGGGTCCGACCACGATCCAGCGTTACAACCAGAACCGCCGCGTTCTTGTCGGCGCCGATCTGGCGCAGGGCGTGGTGACGGGCGAAGCGCAGGCGAAGATCGATGCCTTGCCAATCCTGCAGGATCTCCCGCAGGGGGTGAATCGCGACGTCGTCGGTCAGGACGAATGGCAGGCTGAGCTCATGACCAGCCTGACAATCGCCATCGCATCGGGGGTCCTGCTCGTGTTTGCCGTCCTGGTGCTGCTCTACAAGCGCCTGATGAGCCCGCTGGTCAACATGACCAGTCTCGCTCTGGCTCCCCTCGGCGGCATTCTGCTGGTGTGGTTGTTCGGCCAGCCGCAATCGATGCCGGTCTACATCGGTATCCTGCTGTTGCTGGGCATCGTGTCGAAGAACTCCATCCTGCTGATCGACTTCGCCATCGAGGAAATGGACAAGGGCACGCGCAAGCTGCACGCCATCATCGATGCCGGTCACAAGCGTGCACAGCCGATCGTCATGACGACGGTCGCGATGACCGCCGGCATGGTGCCGACGGCCCTGTCGGGCGTGTTCGGCGGCGGCGACGGGGCATGGCGCGCGCCGATGGGTACCGTGGTGATTGGCGGACTGATCCTGTCGACGATGCTTACGCTGCTTATCGTGCCGGCAGGGTTCAGCCTTGCCGACGGCTTCGAAAAGCGGGTTGGCCCGTGGCTGCGCACCCGCATGCTGACGTACAAGGAAGGCGATGATACGCGCGGGATCGTGCGGAACGGCTCGCAAGAGCCGGGGGTCGAACCCGCGGAGTGAAGGGCCGCTCGCCAGCGGGTCTGCCTTCCGGAGACCCTCCGATAGCGGCAGACCGTGCGCGCACCATGCGGCGCACGGCAACCGGGCTCATCGTGCTGATGGCCGCGCTGTTCCTTTGGTCCGGTCGCTTTCTCGAGGCGCATCCGGCCTGGGGCTATCTCCACGCCTTTGCCGAAGCGGCCATGGTCGGCGGCCTTGCCGACTGGTTCGCCGTGACCGCGCTGTTTCGCCGCCCTCTCGGCCTGCCGATACCGCATACGGCGATCATTCCGGAGAACAAGGACCGCATCGCCGACACGATGGCAGGCTTCCTGCGCGAAAACTTTCTGACGCCAGCCGTTGTCGGCCGGCGGATGGGCTCGATGAACCTGGCCCACGCCGTCGGCAGTTACCTGGCAGATCCCGGCGCGATGAAGGATTCGCGTATCCGTTCGGGGGCGGGGGAACTTGCCGTCGAAGTACTCGAATCGCTCGATCCGGAACGGCTCGGCACACAGGTCCGCAGCGGGATAAAGACCCAGCTCGGCAAGCTCGAAGTGGCGCCGTTACTGGGCGGCATGCTCGACGCGATGATCGCCGACGGGCGCCACAAGCCGCTGATCGACAAGATCATCCGCTGGGCCGGCCTGGTACTCGAAGACAACGAAACGATGGTGCGCGACATGGTGCACAAGCGCGCCAACGCCGTACTGCGGTTCACCGGCCTCGACGAGCGGCTCGCCAATTCGGTGCTCGACGGGCTCTACAAGCTGCTGGCGGAGGTTCTGGTCGATCCCGAGCATCCTCTCCGCAGCAAGGTGGAGGAAGGCCTGCACGAGCTCGCCAGGGGCCTGCGCGAAGATCCGGAGATGCGGGAGCGTGTGGAGCGCATGAAGAACGAACTGCTCGACAATCCGGCCATCGGCGAATGGTGGCAGGGTGTGTGGGAAAGGCTGCGGGCCAATCTGATCACGTCGATCCGCAATTCCAATGGACCGGGCGGCGGTTATCTCGGTGAGACGCTGGGCGAACTGGGCGCCGCTCTGCGCGACGATGCGCGGCTGCAACGCCAGGTCAACCGCTTCGCCCGCCGTACCGCGGTCGGTGTCGCCACCCGTTATGGCGACCAGATCGTGCGGCTGGTATCGGAAACCGTTCGCCGCTGGGACGCCCGGACGATCACCGATCGGGTAGAGGGCGCCGTGGGGCGCGACCTCCAGTTCATCCGCATAAACGGTACGATGGTGGGCGGATTAGTCGGCGTGACGATCCATACACTCGAGGCGATATTCTAACGGTTAGAACTCATTCGGTAGAGCACTCGTTGAATTGCGTAAGATGCCATCGCGCGCCCATCCATGTCTGTCGCAGGTTCGAACTTCGCATCCTTAAGCATGACACGGCACGCCTCGGTATCGAACAAGTCTGCCTGCGTCAGGCTTGTAATATGGCATTTGCTTACCGTGCCGTCGGCTTCGACCATCGCGCGAATTAGCAAATCTGCCTGTGCGCCTCTCGAAAGTGCCTGCGAGGGATAGTGGCGCTGGATTTGCATCGCAACAAGGTTCAAGTTTGTCAGGATGGGTGCAGTTTTTCGCTTGCGAAGCAATTCTGGATCGCCGCCCCAATAGGTGACCAAGTTGACCATGCAGGTATTCATTGCTTCGTATACGGGCTTGAGATTGCCTAATTTAAGCTGATAGCTCCGATTGCCCCGAGACAGTCTCACCCATTCAACCGAAGCCCCTTCGTTAGGATCCAGATGTGGTAGACCGATTGGCTCTTCCTCGTCGGATTCGGCGTTCGATTCGGAATCTTCAAATCCGGTCCCGCGAACGGCATCCCCGAAACCTGATATTGTTAAACCAATGTCCGATCGGGTGATGTAAGGATCGAAACCAGGTCCGAACTGGGTTGTGAACTTCGATCCGAGGCGGGTGACTATCCCGCCCCCGACGATCCAATGGAGGCTTTCAGAAGGCTCCACCTGCTCCAGATAAAGTGCCGTCTCAGTTTCGCCTTCACCGAAAATCCGGCCGATCCGGCAGCGGGTATCCCCGTAATCGAGTTGCCACTGCGACGATGGTTCGAGGACCATACTATCCGGAGCGCTTGCAAGAACAGGTTGGGATGTGGCGACCACGGCCAGAAAGATGGATAACCTCGAAACATGATGAAACAAAAAACCCTCCCGCAACAATGCGCTGCGGGAGGGTACATAAACATTATGTCAATTCAATCAGAGCTTTTCAGTAAGCTCCGGCACCGCCTTGAACAGGTCGGCCACCAGGCCGATGTCCGCGACCTGGAAGATCGGGGCGTCCTCGTCCTTGTTGATGGCGATGATGGTCTTGGAATCCTTCATGCCTGCAAGGTGCTGGATCGCGCCTGAAATACCGATGGCGATATAGACTTCCGGTGCGACGATCTTGCCGGTCTGACCGACTTGGTAATCGTTCGGAACGTAGCCCGCATCGACGGCTGCGCGGCTGGCACCGATCCCGGCACCGAGCTTGTCGGCGAGCGGGGTGATGATCTGTTCGAAGGTTTCGGAATCCTTCAGCGCACGGCCGCCCGACACGATGACCTTGGCACTCGTCAGTTCGGGACGATCGCTTTCGGCGATTTCTTCGCTGACGAAAGTCGAAAGACCGGCATCGGTAGGCCCCGAAACCTCTTCGACACTTGCCGAGCCGCCTTCGGCAGCGGCCTTTTCGAAGGCCGTACCGCGCACGGTGATCACCAGCTTCTCGTCGGACGATTCGACGGTCGCGATCGCGTTCCCGGCATAGATCGGGCGGGTGAAGGTCTTGTCGCCTTCGACCGAAAGGATGTCAGAAATCTGCATCACGTCGAGCAGCGCGGCGACACGCGGGGCGATGTTCTTGCCCGTGGTTGTTGCAGGCGCCACGAACGCATCGTGATGGCCCATCAGATCGGCCACCAGCGGGGCAACGTTTTCCGGCAGCGCATGCTCGTAGGCCGCATCGTCTGCGAGATGGACCTTGCCCACGCCTTCGATCTTGGCGGCTTCGTCGGCGACCGCGCGGCAGCCCGAGCCTGCGACCAGCAGGTGGACTTCACCCAGCTTGCCGGCAGCGGTTACGGCGGCGAGCGTCGCATCGGCGAGGCTCTTGTTGTCGTGTTCGACCCAAACGAGGGTTTTCATATCTGTCTTCCTTCTCGTCTGTCTGGCTTATGCAATGCCGAGGGCTTTGATCTTGGCGACCAGCGCGTCGACGTCCTCGACCTTTTCGCCTGCCTGGCGAACCGGCGGTTCGGAGACGTTGGTGGTCTTGAGGCGCGGTGCGGTGTCGACACCGTAATCGACCGGAGCCTTGGTATCGAGCGGCTTCTGCTTCGCCTTCATGATATTGGGGAGCGACGCGTAGCGCGGCTCGTTCAGGCGCAGGTCGGTGGTGACGATTGCCGGCATGGTCAGCTTGACCGTCTGCAGGCCGCCATCCACTTCGCGCTTCACGGTAACGCTGTCGCCGTCGACTTCGACCGTGTTGGCGAAGGTGCCCTGCGGACGGCCCATCAGGGCCGCGAGCATCTGGCCGGTCTGGTTCGAATCGTCGTCGATCGCCTGCTTGCCCAGCATCACGATGCCCGGCTGTTCCTCGTCCGCGATGGCCTTGAGGATCTTGGCAACGGCGAGCGGTTCGACTTCGTCATCGGTCTGCACCAGAATGGCGCGGTCGGCGCCCATGGCCAGCGCGGTGCGCAGCGTTTCCTGCGCCTTTGCCGGGCCGATGCTGACGGCGATGATCTCTTCGGCCTTGCCCGCTTCTTTCAGGCGGATCGCCTCTTCGACGGCGATTTCATCGAAGGGGTTCATGCTCATCTTGACGTTCGCAAGATCGACCCCCGAACCGTCGGCCTTGACGCGCGGTTTGACGTTGTAATCGATCACCCGCTTGACGGGGACGAGGATTTTCATGGGTTCTGCCTTCCTCTCGACTGGAAACTGTGGCGCCCGCCTAACTTGCGTTTACGTAAACGTCAAGTGAGCGTTCGACGGGCTTTCGCTTAGATAAGGCTGGCCGCGAACGAGTGTTCCCTGGCGCCAGAAATAGAAAGGCGGGCCGCGTTTCCGGGGCCCGCCTTTCAAAAGCTGCAAATCATCTGTGCCGGGCGATCATGCGGCCTTCTTGACCTCGGCAACGATCTTCTTCGCCGCGTCGCCCAGATCGTCGGCGCTGACGATGGCGAGGCCAGAATTGTCGAGGATGGCTTTGCCTTCTTCGACATTGGTGCCTTCCAGGCGTACGACGAGGGGCACGGAAAGGTTCACGTCCTTGGCTGCCTGCACGATGCCGTTGGCAATCACATCGCATTTCATGATGCCGCCGAAGATGTTGACGAGGATGCCCTCGACCGCAGGATCTTTCAGGATGATCTTGAATGCCGCCGTCACCTTCTCGGTGGTGGCGCCGCCGCCGACGTCGAGGAAGTTGGCCGGGAAAGCGCCGTTCAGCTTGATGATGTCCATCGTCGCCATGGCAAGGCCCGCGCCGTTCACCATGCAGCCGATGTTGCCGTCAAGCTTGATGTAAGCGAGGTCGTATTCGCTCGCTTCGACTTCGGCGGGATCTTCCTCGGTCACATCGCGCAGCGCTTCCACGTCCTTGTGGCGGAACAGCGCGTTGCCGTCGAAGCTCATTTTGGTGTCGAGCACCAGAAGGTTGCCGTCTTCGGTTTCGACGAGCGGGTTGATCTCGAGCATTTCGCAATCGAGATCCATGAAGGCGGTGTACAGCTGCTTCGCCAGCTTCTGCGCCTGCTTGTTCAGATCGCCCGTCAGCTTGAGCGCGAAGGCCATTGCCCGGCCGTGATGCGGCATGAAGCCCTGTGCCGGATCGATGGTGATGGTGGTGATCTTCTCGGGCGTCGAATGGGCAACCTCTTCGATGTCCATGCCGCCTTCGGTCGATACGATCATGGCAACGCGGCCGGTAGCGCGGTCGACCAGCATCGACAGATAGTATTCGCTGGCAATGTCGACGCCGTCGGTCACGTAGAGGCGGTTGACCTGCTTGCCGGCCTCACCCGTCTGTACGGTCACCAGCGTATTGCCGAGCATTTCCTTGGCATTGGCTTCCACGTCTTCGATGCTCTTAGACAGGCGTACGCCGCCTTTCGCATCGGGACCCAGTTCGGTGAACTTGCCCTTGCCGCGGCCGCCGGCGTGAATCTGTGCCTTCACGACGTAAAGCGGTCCGGGCAGCTTCTTCGCACCCTCCACGGCCTCTTCGACCGTCAGCGCGGCATGCCCTGCAGGGATGCCGATGCCGTATTTCGCGAGCAGTTCCTTGGCCTGGTATTCGTGGATGTTCATGGTGGAGCGTCGTCCTTCGCGTCATGCGTTGGGGAAAGTGAGTTGCGAGGGCCCTAAGCATGTCTGGACGCGCTTGAAAAGGCCCGCTTTCGGGTGCAGGCAGCAGGCATTCTTTCATGATCGATAGTCAGCGCCTCGAATCCATCGTCTCCGAAGCAGGAAGGATCGCCTACGACCTCTGGCCGGGGGCGGGGAACGATCTGAATGCGTGGGAGAAAAAGCCCGGCGATCCGGTGTGCGAAGCCGATCTCGCAGTGGACGCCTTTCTCAAGCGGGAACTGGGGGCGCTGCTGCCGTCGGCAGGCTGGCTGTCGGAAGAAACCGCCGACGATCCAGCGCGGCTGGACAATGATCTCATCTGGCTGGTCGATCCGGTCGACGGGACGCGCGATTTCATCCGCGGCCGTACCGGCTGGGCGGTTTCCGTTGCCCTGATCAGTGGCGGGCGGCCGCTCATCGGCACCTTGTGCGCCCCCGCGCGCAAGGAAACCTGGCAGGCGGTGGCGGGGCAGGGCGCCTATCGCAACGGCGACAGGCTTGTGGCCAGCACGCGTCAGGAATTCGCCGGCTCGCGGGTGCCCGCGCATGTCTTGCCGAAAGCCGATGCCGATCTGGTGACGGTCGATCAACCCAACTCCATTGCCTTGCGCATCGCGATGGTCGCTGCAGACGAAGCGGACCTCGTGGCGACGGTGCGGTGGGGTTTCGAATGGGATATCGCCGCAGCGGGCCTGATCGCGCGCGAAGCAGGGGCGGCGGTCAGCGATGCGTTCGGGAAGAAGCTCGACTATAACAAGCGCGATCCCCGCGCCTTCGGCATACTCGCCAGCGCCCCCGGCATCCACGCCGCCGCGGTGGCACGGATCGCAACACGCGTCGCGGCTGCACAATGAAAAAGGGGCCGGCGTAAACCGGCCCCAGTTGGTTGCGACAGCTCGAAGGGCTGTGGAGTATTACATTCCCTGCGATTGTGCGGCTTCGATGTCCCGCTGATCGAACGGAACGATCTTGATTTCGACGCGCCGGTTCAGCGGTTCGTTCACATTGTCGCCGGTCGAGACCTTGAGGCGGGTTTCGCCGAAGCCCATCCAGCGCACGCGCGAAGAGCTGACGCCCTGGGAGATCAGGTAGTTGGCCACGGCCTGTGCGCGCTGTTCCGACAGGCGCTGGTTCGTGGTGGCCGAGCCGGTCGTGTCGGTGTGACCGTATACGTCAATCAGGCTGTTGGGATACTGGCGCAGGCTGCCGGCCACGCGGTCGAGCAGATCGCGGAAGCCCGGCGAAATGGTGTAGCTGCCGGTCGAGAATGTCACGCCGTCTGGCAGGTTGACGAGAATGGCTTCGCCGCCATCGGTTTCGGAAACGTCGACGCCGGTGCCGGCGGTCTGTTCTTCCAGTTCCTTGATCTGCTGGTCCATCTTGTAGCCGATGACGCCACCACCGATGCCGCCTGCTGCGGCGCCGATGATGCGGCCGGTCTTGCCGCCGATGAGACCGCCGAGCAGGCCGCCTGCAACAGCGCCGCCGGCGCCGCCGAGTACGGTGCGCGAGACCTTGCGTTCGCCGGTGTTCGGATCGGTGACACAGGCCGAGACGGTCAGCAGCGAAACGGCTGCAAGGCTTGCTGTGAGAATGCGTGAGTTCTTCATCTATTCTTCCCCTTTTCTGCGCGGCATCCGACCCTTGGGGCGGCTCCGGGCGAGTGGTACCGGACGCGCCCACCCGCGTCGCTGTTCCTCAAACCTTTCAACGCCCCTGCCGTTCCACAGCCATGTCAGATAAGTTTCACGCGGGGCGCTGGCAGCGGCGCACTTTTGTGCTAGCCGTTGCCGCGTGACACCCTTTCCCTGGACAGACCTGCTGATCATCATCGGGCTGATCGTGCTCAACGGCGTCTTCGCCATGAGCGAGCTTGCCATCGTGTCGGCCAAGACATCGCGCCTCCAGCAGGCCGCCTCCAAAGGGAGCAAGGGCGCCGCCACGGCCATCTCCCTGGCATCCGATCCGGGCAAGTTCCTGTCGACCGTGCAGATCGGCATCACGCTGGTCGGGATCATTTCGGGTGCCTATTCGGGCGCCAGCCTGGGCGGGCCGACGGGCGAACGGCTCGCCATGCTGGGCGTGCCCCAGCAGTATGCGGCGGAAATCGGCTTCGCGTCTGTCATCGCCATCACCACCTATGCCACGCTGGTCATCGGCGAGCTCGTGCCCAAGCAGATCGCGCTGCGCGCGGCGGTGCCCATCTCGCTGGTCATGGCGCGGCCCATGGCGATCCTGGCGCGCGTGGCGGCGCCGCTCGTGTGGCTGCTCGATGCGTCCTCGGGCGTGCTGATTCGCCTGCTCGGCGTGCGTCCCTCGGGGCAAAGCTCGGTCACGGCGGAAGAACTGCACATGCTCTTTGCCGAAGCCACCCGCAGCGGGGTGATCGAAAGCGAACAGCACCAGATGCTGCAGGGCGTCGTACGCCTCGCCCAGCGTCCAGTACGCGAGCTGATGACCCCGCGTACCGAAGTCGACTGGATCGATGCCGATGCGGACGCGGCGGCCATTCGCGCGGCGATCGACACCAGCCCGCATTCGCTCATGCCCGTGGCGGAAGGCTCGGCCGACAGGGTGCTGGGCGTAGTCAAGGTGCGCGATATCCTGACGCGCCTGATCGCCAAGGAACCGATCGATCTGCGCGCCCTGATGGTCAAGACCGAGGTCGTGCCCGATCAGCTCGATGCGGTCGATGCGCTGCGCGTGCTGCAGCAGGCCGAAATAGCGATGGCCATGGTGCATGACGAATACGGCCATCTCGACGGCATCGTCACTCCGGTCGATCTGCTCACCGCGCTGGTCGGCAATTTCCTCAGCGATCAGGACGGTGCCGAAGGGCCCGGCGTGGTCGAGCGGGAAGACGGCAGCCTGCTGGTCTCCGGCTCGCTCTCGGCCGATGTGCTGGCCGACCGGCTGGGCCTCGAATATGGCGACGATCGCGAATTCGGCACGGCGGCGGGCTACGCGCTGCATGTGCTCAAGCGCCTGCCCGGCGAAGGCGACTATTTCACCGATCAGGGCTGGCGTTTCGAAGTGGTCGACATGGACGGTCGCCGGATCGACAAGCTGCTGGTGAGCCGCGAGGCGGGCTGACGACCTTCGCCAGGCCAGCGGATTTTGAGATTCTCTAATTTGCGAACCGGCCTGCGCGGGTTCGTCCTCGCTAGACGTGCAGCAAGCTGCACCCGCTGCGGGCGGGCGGTCGCCCCTGCCGGACCTTCACCGGCCCGGATCTGGCGCACACCATACGAATGGCGAAAGTGTCCGAGCCGCAGGCGAGGCAAGGCCGACTGGCCGCCCGCAGCGATGCGCCCGAAGGGCGTGTGAGCGAGGACAGCCTAAGGCCGCACACGCGGACGCCGGCGCATGAGGCTGAACGAAACCCGGGCTTCAGCCCGGTATCACCGCGCTTGCGGTTGCACCGTCGCCTTCGGGGGCGGCGATGATGTCGCGGGTCACTGCGCCCTTGGCGACGGTCGCGGTCTGCGGGTCGCCCACAGCGCTGCGAATGCCGGGTTCGGCGGCACCGGCGCGTTCCAGCATGCTGGTTTCCACGCCGCTACGGGCCTGCGGACCGCCGAACAACACGTCCAGCGTCTGCGCAGCGGCGCTGCCTTCGCTCGGGCGCGGGGCGCCGGGCTGGGGCGGCTGCAGGTTGAAATCGGGCGGAACCACCAGCGGCGCCTGGCGCTGCACGGCGAATTCATCGGGCCGGTTGCGGTCGAGAAGGCCCCCGCTGCCGCAGGCTGCGGTCATGGCGCCGAGGCCGGCCATCAGGGCGATTCGGGCGAATTTGATCATCACTTGCTCTCCGCGGCATCGGCCGCCTTGCTGTTCATGAGGCCATCGACCTCCGCCTTGTCCTTGTCGCCCATGAAGAAGGCACGCGCAAGGACGATGACGACACCGATGGTGATAGCCGCATCGGCTACGTTGAAAATGAGGAAGGGGCGGAATTCCCCGAAATGCAGATCGGCGAAATCGACGACATAGCCGAGATCGTAGCGATCCTTGATATTGCCCAGCGCCCCGCCAAGGATCAGCGACAGTGCCAGGATATCCGCCAGCAGCTTCTCGCGCATCATCCATACCGTCACCACCAGGGCGATCAGCGCGGTTACCAGCACCAGGCCCCAGCGCATTTCCGGGCTGGTCGCTTCGAACATGCCCAGCGACACGCCGAAATTGCGGGTAAAGCGCAGGTCGAAGAAGGGCAGGATTTCCATCGCATCGCCGACACGGTCGATGCCCAGCCCCTTGGTGACGTAATTCTTGGTCAGCTGGTCCACCACGAAGATGGCCAGTGCCGTCACGCAGCCGATGATGCGGTTCTTCATGATCGGGTTCATCGGGCGGCATCCAGTTGGGCGACGACGGGCTCGCAGCGGTCGCATAGATCGCCGTCTTCCGTCACGGAAGGAAGCAGGCGCCAGCAGCGCCCGCATTTGTTTTCGGATGTCCGTGTGACCGTCACATCCGCGCTATCGCTACGCGTCACTGACGCGGTGATGAACAGTTCGGCCAGATCATCGTCGCTGAAACCTTCCGGCACAGCGTCGGCGGGAACGATTACATCGGCCTCCAGGCCGGACCGGATGACCTTCTCGCGCCGCAGCGGTTCGATCGCTTCCATCACGTCCTCGCGCAAGGCGCGCAGCTTGTCCCACTTCGCCCCGTCCGCGGTGACGCCCGGCACAGCAGGCCATTCCAGCAGGTGGACGCTGCCGCCATCCGGATAGCGCGTGCCCCACACCTCTTCCGCCGTAAACACCAGCACCGGCGCGGCATAGCGGACCAGTGCGTGGAACAATATGTCCAGCACGGTGCGATAGGCGTTGCGGCGCACCGAATCCGGCCCGTCGCAATAAAGGCTGTCCTTGCGGATATCGAAATAGAAGGCCGACAGGTCTTCGTTGCAGAAATCGACCAGCAGGCGGGTATAGGCGTTGAAGTCGTAATCCTCGACGGCCTTGCGCAGCTTGCCGTCCAGATCGGCCAGCAGGGCCAGGACATAGCGTTCCAGCTCGGGGATTTCCCCGGCATCGCCCATGTCGCCCACGAAACCGTCGAGCGCGCCCAGCAGATAGCGGAAGGTATTGCGCAGTTTGCGATACTGGTCGCCCACGCCCTTGAGGATTTCATCGCCGATGCGGTGATCCTCGGTGAAATCGACGCTCAGCGCCCACAGGCGGATAATGTCGGCGCCATACTGTTCCATCACCTTCAGCGGGTCGATGGTATTGCCAAGGCTCTTGGACATCTTGCGCCCGTCGCTGGCCATGGTGAACCCATGGGTCAGGATCTGGTCGAAGGGCGCGCGGCCACGCGTCGCGCAGCTTTCCAGCAGGCTCGACTGGAACCAGCCGCGATGCTGGTCGCTGCCTTCCAGATAGAGGTCGGCGGGCCACTGCATGTCCGGCCAGCGTCCCGATTCGAGGACGAAGGCATGGGTGCAGCCCGAATCGAACCAGACGTCGAGAATGTCGGTGACCATTTCGTAATCGTCGGGATTGTGCGCGGAACCGAGGAATTCGGCCTTGCGCGCCTCATCCCAGGCATCGACGCCTTCTTCGCGCACCGCGGCGATCACGCGGGCGTTCACGTCTGCATCCTGCAGATATTCGCCCGTGCCGTTCTTCACGAACAGCGTGATCGGCACGCCCCAGGCGCGCTGGCGGGACAGCACCCAGTCGGGGCGGCCTTCGACCATCGAACCGATGCGGTTGCGGCCCTTTTCGGGAACGAAGCGCGTGTCGGCGATGGCCTTCAGCGCGCGCTCGCGCAGGGTCGAGGGCAGCGCGTGGCCTTCGACAGGCTCAGGCTGAGCGGATGGTGTATCTGCGACCTGTTCCCCGCCCCGCTCGTCCTGAGCCTGTCGAAGGACAGGCACTTCGGGCGCGCCAAGCGGCTTGTCCATCGGCACGAACCATTGCGGCGTGCAGCGATAGATGACCTTGGCCTTGCTGCGCCAGCTATGCGGATAGGAATGCTGGTAGTCGTCGCTGGCGGACAGCAGCCCACCGGCTTCGCGCAGGTCCGAACAGATCGGGCCTTCGGGCGAATTGAACGGCTTGTTGATGACGCTGCGGCGGCGTTCCTTGCCGTCCGCATCCACATCGCCTGCGCCCAGCCATTCCCAGTCGTCGCGATAACGCCCGTCGGCCATGACGGCGAACACCGGCTCGATGCCGTGCTTGCGACACAGCAGGAAATCGTCCTCGCCGTGATCGGGCGACATATGGACCAGACCCGTACCGCTGTCGGTGGTAACGAAATCGCCCGGCAGGAATGGGCGGGGCTTGGCGTAGAACCCGCCAAGATGGTGCATCGGATGGCGCGCGACCGTTCCGGCGAGGTCGGAGCCTTTGAATATCTGGAGATTCTCATCCCACTTATCGGCGTCGGGCCATGGTTCGGACGGTTGTCCACTCGGAACGGTGGTTATGCGAGTGATAAACTCAGTAGCGAGTTCGCGGGCCACCAGATATTTGGCGTTCGGCCAGCTGATAAGCGCGTATTCAATGTCCGGCCCATAGGCCAAAGCCTGGTTCACCGGGATCGTCCACGGCGTGGTCGTCCAGATTACCGCATGCGCGCCGACCAGTTCTTCGATCGGGCTCTCGGTGATCTCGAACGCGACATCGATCTGCGTGCTGGTGATGTCCTCGTATTCGACCTCGGCTTCGGCCAGCGCGGTTTCTTCGACCGGGCTCCACATCACCGGCTTCGAACCGCGATAGAGATTGCCCGCTTCTGCGAACTTCGTCAGCTCGGCCACGATGGTCGCCTCGCTGTCGAACTGCATGGTCAGATAGGGATTGTCCCAGTCCGCCATGATGCCCAGCCGCTTCAGCTGTTCGCGCTGCACATCGACCCAGTGCTGCGCATAGGCGCGGCATTCGGCGCGGAATTCCTTCGCCGGGACCGCTTTCTTGTCCAGCTTCTTCTTGCGGTACTGTTCCTCGACCTTCCACTCGATCGGCAGGCCGTGGCAGTCCCAACCCGGAACATAGGGCGCATTCTTGCCCAACAGGTTCTGCGTGCGGCAGACCATGTCCTTCAACGTATGGTTCAGCGCGTGGCCGATATGCATGTCGCCATTGGCGTAGGGCGGACCATCGTGGAAGATGAACTTCTCGCGGTCGGCGCGTGCATCGCGCAGCTGCTGATACAGTCCGTCCGATTCCCAGCGTGCGGCAATGCCCGGCTCCTTCTGGGGGAGGCCGGCCTTCATGGGGAAATCGGTCTTCGGCAGGAAGACGGTATCTCGGTAATCGCGCTTTTCGGACATAGGTGCTGGCCGTTAGGGCAAAGCAGCCGTGTAGGAAAGTGCGGAGTGGCCTGCCCGCCCGCCTCTTACCGTCATCCCCGCGCAGGCAGGGATCCGGCGCGGGCCACGGCATTTCCCGGCTGGATTGCAGCCTGCGCGCGAATGACGAATCGCTAAAGCTGCGCCAGCAGCCGCCGCGCTTCGTCGCAATCCCTGTCCATCTGCGCCACCAGCGCGTCGAGACTGTCGAACTTTGCCTCGCCGCGCAGGAAGTGGTGAAACGCGACTTCGATCTCCTGCCCGTAGAGATCGCCCGAAAAATCGAAGAAATAGGGCTCAAGCAGTTCCTTGGGCGGATCGAACTGAGGCCGCACGCCGATATTGGCCGCGCCCTTCAGCTCCTGCCCGGTCGACAGGATGCGCCCGGTCACGGCGTAAATGCCGTATTTCGGGCGCAGGTAATGTTCCACCGGCAGGTTCGCCGTGGGATAGCCGATCTCGCGCCCGCGCTTGTCGCCATGCTGCACCACGCCGCGAATGGCGAAGGGCCGGGTCAGCAGCCGGGCCGCTTCCTGCGGATCGCCGTCGCGCAGGGCATTGCGCACGCGGCTCGACGATACGGCTTCGCCGCCATCCAGCACGGGCGGCACCGCGCGCGCCTCGATCCCGACCTCTTTGCCAAGGCTGACCAGCCTGTCGAAATTGCCGCCGCGCGCCTTGCCGAAGGTGAAATCCTCGCCCGTCACCACGCCTGCCACGCCCAGATGGTCGCCCAGCAGGCGCTGCACGAAATCCTCTGCGGTAGTTCCGGCCAGCTCGCCGTCGAAATGGAACACCAGCATCGCGGTCGCCCCGGCAGCGAGGTACAGCTCCTGCCGCTGTTCCAGCGTCGTCAGCCGGAAGGGCGGGGCATCGGGCTGGAAATGGCGCACGGGATGCGGATCGAAAGTGGCGATGATGGCCGGGCGGCCTTCCTCGCGCGCCCAGCGGATCGCCTCGCCCGCCACGGCCTGGTGGCCCAGGTGGAAACCGTCGAAATTGCCCAGCGCCACAATCGCGCCGCGCAGGCTTTCGGGCAGTGGCTCGCGGTGGTCGAGGAACCTCACGCGGCATACTCCCGCGCCCGTTCCAGCGTGACGAAGCTGTAGGCGGGCGCATCGCCTTCGGCAGCGTGGTCCTCGCGGGCGATCTCGCGCCATTCGGGTCCGGGGGCGGGCATGAAGGTGTCGCCTTCGAAATCGGCATGGATGTCGGTCAGCTCGATCCGATCCGCCAGCGGCATGAAGACGTCGAAAATCGCCGCGCCGCCGATCACTGCCGCCTGTTCGGCAGTGTTCGACGCCAGATCAAACGCTTGATTGACATCCCTCGCCAGTTCGGCGCCGGTCGAATCCCAGCGCTCTCGGCGGGTCAGCACGATGTGCCTGCGACCCGGCAACAGGCCCGGAAGGCTCTCGAAAGTCTTGCGTCCCATGATCATCGGCTTGCCCATTGTCAGCGCCTTGAACCGCTTCAGATCGGCCGGCAGATGCCACGGCAACGCCCCGTCCCGACCGATGCAGCCATTGGCCGCGCGGGCATAGATCAGGAACAGATTCACCGTTCCAGCTTCGTTACATGGCCCATCTTGCGCCCCTCGCGAACCTCGGCCTTGCCATAGTCGTGCAGATGCGTGTCGGGCTGGCTAAGCCATTCTTCGGTTTCGAGAATATCGCGCCCGATGATGTTCGTCATGGTCACCGACCGGGCGACCGTGGCTGTGCTGCCAAGCGGCAGTCCGGCTACAGCGCGGATGTGATTTTCGAACTGGCTCGTGGCCGCGCCCTCGATCGTCCAGTGCCCCGAATTATGGACCCGCGGGGCCATCTCGTTGAACACCGGCCCGTCCCGCGTGGCGAAAAATTCCAGCGTCAGCACGCCTACATAGCGCAGCGCGTCGGCCACCTGCCGCGCCAGCTCCCGCGCCCTGTCGACCTGTGCCGCGATCGCTTCGCCAGCGGGCAGGGAGGACGTCGCAAGGATGCCGTGATCATGCGAATTGCGCGTCGAATCCCAGAAGCGGATTTCCCCGTCCTGCCCGCGGACCAGGATAACCGAAAACTCGGCCTCGAATTCGACGAAAGCTTCGTAAATCAAGGGCATGTCCGGCAGGTTCAGACCTTGGGCATCGCGGTCCGAACCGATGCGCCACTGGCCCTTGCCGTCATATCCATCGCGCCGCGTCTTGAGAATGCCCGGTGCGCCCAGAGTGTCGATCGCGGCTTCCAGATCGGCGCGCGAATCGATGCGGGCATACGCCGCCGGTCGGCCGCCGAGCCCTTCGACGAAGCGCTTCTCGTTCAGCCGGTCCTGCGCGGTTTCGAGCGCGCGCGGATGCGGGAATATCCGGTCTTCGGGGATAGACGCCGCCGTGGCGACGGGCACGTTCTCGAATTCCCAGGTCACGGCATCGCATTGCGCAGCGAAGGCAGCGACTGCGGCTGCATCGTCCCATTTGTTGGTGAAGATGTCGTCGCACACGTCGCTGACGACATTGTCGCCCTCGGGCGCGTAAGCGATGCAGCGATAGCCCAGCTGGGCCGCGCTGACCGCCATCATCCGGCCAAGCTGGCCGCCACCCAATATCCCGATCGTGCTGCCGCGCTTCAGCATCAACCGACGGGACGCTCGGTCACGGCCGCACTGCGGGCCGCGCGCCAGTCCTGCAGGCGCTGCGACACGGCGGCGTCGTGATTGGCAAGAATGGCCGCGGCGAGCAGCCCTGCATTGGTCGCCCCTGCCTTGCCGATGGCCAGCGTCCCCACGGGAACCCCGGCCGGCATCTGGACGATCGACAGCAGGCTGTCCTGCCCCGAAAGCGCCTTGGACTGCACCGGCACGCCGAGCACGGGAATATGGGTGAGCGCGGCGATCATGCCGGGAAGGTGGGCCGCACCGCCGGCGCCGGCGATGATGACTTCGAAACCCGCGTCCGCCGCACCCTTGGCAAAATCGTACATCCGGTCGGGCGTGCGATGCGCGGATACGATGCGCACGTCGCTTTCCACGCCGAGCTCGTCGAGCACCTCTGCGGCGCAGGTCATGGTTTCCCAGTCGGACTGGCTACCCATGACGATGGCAACTTTGGCGCCCATCCTTACGAATCCTTGAGGTAGTAGCGTTCGCCCGACACCTTCGTGCCCTCGAACTCGTAGACGATCGGCTGACCGGTCGGGATTTCGAGCCCGGTAATCTCGTCATCCGAGATGGCGGACAGGTGCTTGACCAGCGCGCGCAGGGAATTGCCGTGGGCGGAGATGATGACCGTCTCGCCTTTGCCCAGCAGCGGCAGAATGGCTTCTTCCCAATAAGGCAGGACGCGTTCGATCGTCAGCTTGAGGCTTTCGGTGCGCGGTACGTCGATCCCGGCATAGCGCGGATCCTCGGCAAGATCGAATTCGCTGCCGGCTTCCATTTCCGGCGGGGGGACGTCGAAACTGCGGCGCCAGACGTGGACCTGTTCATCGCCGTGCTTTTCGCGCGTCTGCTGTTTGTCGAGCCCGGTAAGACCGCCATAGTGGCGCTCGTTCAGGTGCCAGTCGCGCGTCACCGGGATCCACAGACGGTCGCAGGCTTCCAGTGCGATGTTGAGCGTCTTGATCGCCCGCTTCTGAAGGCTGGTGAAAGCCGTGGTGGGCAGGACGCCCTTGGCGTTCATCAATTCGCCGGCTTCACGCGCTTCGGCTTCACCTTTTTCGGTCAGGTCGACATCCCACCAGCCGGTGAAACGGTTGGCGAGGTTCCACTCGCTCTGTCCGTGGCGAACGAGGATCAGTTTCGACATGATTACTCCGGTTTCCCCTAGGAGCAGTGCGCGTTAGCGCTCTGTTTCTTCATTGGGAAGGCTTGTCTGGTCCGATTCGCTGATTTCGCGCCCCTGCGCTTTCCTGCGTCGCAGGTTCTCGCGAAGTTTTGCGGCGAGGCGTTCCTCACGGCTCGATTTGTTTTTCTCACTGGCCATGCAGAAAGCCTTCGCCAATTTTGCCTCCGGGCTCAAGCGAAGGTTGACTTATGCTCCGCGTCTGCCAATAGCGCGCGCCTCCACCCCGCGAGCCTTTCTCGCGGCGACATGTGCTGCTGTAGCTCAGTGGTAGAGCGCACCCTTGGTAAGGGTGAGGCCGGGAGTTCAATCCTCCCCAGCAGCACCATTTTCCCGGAAAATGGAATGTCCAGTGTTCGCCCCGCCCGCAGGGATGCCGGCGCGATGCGAAAGCCGATTGTATCGGCGCGCTGTATTGCCTAGCTAGCACGGTATGGATGAAGCCGACGATCTGACCCCGCTCGACCCTGCTTACAAATCGATGCTGCGCCTGCAGTTCGCGATCGTGGGGGTTGTATTGCTGGTGGCCGCCACCATTGCGGAATTCGCAATCCCGGGCTGGACCGGGGCGGTTTGGATCCCGGCTTTGCTCGTCGCCACCTATGCGCTCGTCCGTGTGCCGTTGAGGCGTTACAATGCGCGCGGATATTCACTGGCGCAGGAAAGACTGCGGGTGGTGCGCGGCGTTTTCTTCCGTGCCGATACGGTCGTGCCGTTCGGCCGCGTCCAGCACATCGATGTGGGGCAGGGGCCGCTGGAACGCGCTTACGGCCTGGCTACTCTGACCGTCCACACGGCGGGCACGCACAACGCCTCCGTATCGCTTCCCGGCCTGCGCCATGCAGATGCGACAGCCATGCGCGAAGATATCCGCGCGGCAATTAGGCGCGACACGCGGTGACCGAACCGTTGGAGGACACGCCCCGCAGAACAGACCCGCGCACGTTTGCCGTGCGGGCTGTCGCCATGCTTTCCCAGCTTGTCCTGCCACTCGTCGTCGGCGGTTTCACCATTCTGGACAAAGGCGATTTCGGCGATGCCTTGCTATATTTCCTCCCCCTTGTCGTGCTGGCGGTCGGGGCGAACATATTCTTCGCCTATCTGCGTTGGGCGCGCTTCACCTATACGGTCGGAGCAGACGACATCCGGGTGGAAAGCGGGGTTCTGTCGCGCGAGGCGCGGTCGGTACCGTATGAGCGAATTCAGGATGTCAGCATTGAACAGAAGTTCGTGCCGCGGCTGTTCGGGCTCGTCGAGGTAAAATTCGAGACCGGGGCGGGCGGGGGCGACGACCTGAAACTTGCCTATCTGCCGGAGGTCGAGGGCGAGCGCCTGCGGGAGCTCGTCCGGTCCCGGCGCGATGGCAGTTCGCTACCCGAGCAGAATATCCACACCGACATCGCGCCCGAGCCGGATTCCCGACTGCTCTATGAAATGGGGCCGGGGCGCGTGCTCACTTTCGGCCTGTTCGAATTTTCCCTTGCCGTCGTCGCGGTCGTCGCGGGGGCCGCGCAACAACTCGATTTCCTGCTGCCGTTCGAAGTCTGGGACTGGCGCTCGTGGCGCGAACAGATAGCCGGACCCGGCCAATGGCTGGCTGGCCTCGGAGTGCTTGCCCAGCTTGTCGGGGGTGTGATCGCCGTGGGTTCGCTGATCTTCATCGGTGTCGCAACGGGAGTGGTCCGAACGGTCCTTCGCGAATGGGGCTTCCGGCTGGAGCGAACCGACAAGGGTTTGCGGCGCAGGCGCGGGCTGCTGACGCGCACCGATCTCGTCATGCCGGTGCACCGGGTGCAGGCGCTGCGGCTCAGCACGGGATTGGTCAGGCGGTGGTTCGGCTGGCATTCCCTGAAGCTCGTCAGTCTCGCCAGCGATAGCGGGTCGGCCAATCACGAAGCGGTGCCTTTTGCCCGGCTGAAAGAAATTTCCCCGGTAGTGGCCGAAACCGGGTTCGAACTGCCGGGCGCGGAAATCGAGTGGCATCGCTCATCCCGGCGCTATCGGATCGACGGCTTTCTCATGGGATTCTTCCTGATGATCGCAATTGCCGCCGCGCTGTTCGTATCTGGCAATGCATATCTCGCCTTGCTGCCGATAATAGCCGGAGGCGGATGGTTTGCCCTGCACGAATATATGCGCTGGCGCTGGGATCGGCATGCGCTGGGGCAACGCCAGTTATATACCCGGCACGGCTGGTTCGCGCCCAGCATGGCCATTGCATCGCGCGAAAAGCTGCAATCGGTCGAAATCGTCCGTAATCCCTTGGCGCGCGTGCGGGGCTATGCCGACATCAGGTTCGGGCTTGCCGGGGGACACCTGCGAATGCGGGGTATCGCGTTGGCGGACGCAATGCGCATCCGCGACGCGGTTCTTTCAAGCATGGGCGAGCAGGATTTTTCCGAGGTTGTGGAAGCCGGTTCGCAATCTGCCTAGGCGCGCAAGTCTTCCCATTCGGGATGGCGGTCAAATTGTGCGGCGACATAGGAACAGCTCGGGATGATCTTGAAGCCTTTGTCGCGTGCGTCGTCTATAAGGGCATCCACCAGTTTTGCGGCAATACCCTTCCCGCGCATGTCCGGCGCGACGATGGTGTGCTCCGCATCACGCGCGCCATTGCGCAGAGTCCATGTCAGTTTGCCTGCGTGCGTACCATCGCCGTCGCTTGCGACATACTGACCGCTCGTTTCGTTATCCTCTTTGCGTATAGCAATCGGTGAAGTTTCCATCGTTCCGTTATTCCTTCCTGTGCAAGCAATGCGCCGGTGGTTATGGGCGTTCCGATGCAGTTCCTATCCGATAATGCCGCCTCGGTTCACCCGGCCATCTGGGATGCCCTGAAGGCGGCGGACGCACCCGATTCGCCTTATGACGGGGATGGTCTGAGCAATGCTCTCGACCAGAGATTTTCCGACCTGTTCGGCAAGCCATGTGCGGTTCTGTGGGTAGCTACGGGGACGGCAGCCAACTGTCTTGCCCTGGCAACCATGGTTCAACCGCATGGGGGAATCGTCTGCCACGAAGAAGCCCATATCGAAATGGACGAAGGGGGCGCGCCAGGCTTCTATCTTCACGGCGCAAAGCTGCTGCTGGCGAAGGGCGATGGCGCCAAGTTGACGCCCGATGCGATCCGCGCCGTCGTCGACCCGATCCGCGACGATGTGCACCAGGTTCAACCGCACGCCATCTCTATCACTCAAGCCAGCGAATATGGCAGGACCTATCGGCCCGAAGAGGTTGCAGCCATCGTGGCGCTGGCGCGAGAGCGCAAACTCGCAATCCATATGGATGGCGCCCGTTTTGCCAATGCCGTTGCCTTTCTTGAATCCACTCCGGCTGAAGCAGCAGGAGATGTCGACGCATTGAGCTTCGGATTCATCAAGAACGGCGGTCTCGGGGCTGAGGCAATCGTGTTCTTTGACGCCGCTCTTGCCGATGTGGCCCGTTACCGCCGCAAGCGTGCCGGGCACTTGCAATCCAAGGGCCGGTTTCTTGCCGCGCAGCTTCACGCCATGCTGGACGGCGATATCTGGCTGACCAACGCGCGCCATGCCAATGCTGCGGCTCAGGAAATCGCCGCTGGTTGCGAGGAGCGATTGATGCATGCAGTGGAAGCGAACGAATTGTTCGTGCGCTGCACTGCAGACGAACGCCAGGCGCTGCGCGAAAAGGGTTTCGGCTTTTACGACTGGGGCGACGATGCTGCCCGCTTCGTTACGGCATGGAATACGCCTGAAGAAGACGCGTCCGCTCTGGCAAAGGCGCTCGCCCAGCTATGAGTACGCCTGTAGAGGGCGAAAGCCTGTTTACGCCCCGTAATTTCGCCGCATTTCTGCTTGTCAGCGTGATCTGGGGCGGGACCTGGCTGGTGATACGCGACCAGATCGCCAGCGTCCCGGCGAGCTGGTCGATCTCCTATCGCTTCATCGTGGCGGCCCTCGGCATGTTCGCCCTGGCTGCAATCCGACGGGAAAGACTGTCTCTCGCGCCGGGTGGCATGCGCTGGGCCTGTTTGTTGGGCCTGTTCCAGTTCACGCTCAATTTCGCCTTCGTTTACAATGCCGAAAGCTATATCACTTCGGGTCTCGTGGCAGTCATGTTCGCCCTGCTGGTCGTTCCCAATGCGATCTTCGGGCGCGTTTTTCTGGGCCAGCAGATCACCGGGCCGTTCATTGTCGGCTCGGCGATCGCGGCAATAGGTGTCGCGCTGCTTTTCGCCCATGAATGGCAGTCGTCGCCTGCGACCTTGAGCGAAGTGCTGCTCGGTGCCGGGCTGACGGTTTGCGGCATTCTTTCGGCCAGCGCTGCCAATATCACGCAGGCAATGGAGGGCGCGAAGAAGCAGCCCTTTCTCACCCTCTTGGCGTGGTCGATGGCCATTGGCGTGGTGATCAACAGCGTGTTTGCATGGGCAACGTCGGGGCCGCCGCAATTCGATACACGCACCTCATACTCGCTCGGTATCCTGTATCTCGGGCTTGCCGGTTCGGTGGTGACTTTCCCGCTGTATTATGGCCTGGTTCGCAAAATCGGGGCCGGTCAGGCGGCCTACAGTTCGGTAATCGTACCGGTAGTGGCCATGGTCCTTTCGACCCTGTTCGAAGGGTTCGTGTGGGGACCGCTGCCGGCAGCCGGGGCCGTCATTACGCTATCGGGAATGGTGATCGCCATGCGTGGGCGGGCAAGTCCGCCGCCGCGCCGTGCTACGCCTGAGCCCTGATCGCGGCCAGACCTTCGCGATACGTTGGATAGCGCGGGGTCCAGCCGAGCAACCGCTTCGCCTTGCCGTTGGCCACACGGCGATTTTCGGCGTAGAAACCGCGCGCCATCGGCGAAAGGTCGGCCTCCTCCATCGTCTGTAACGGCGGAGGTGGCACGTCCAGAAGCCGCGCAGCCTCTTCGATCACTGCGTTCTGGCTGGTCGGCAGATCGTCCGCGAGATTATAGGCTCCCGGCGGGGCCTCGCTTTCGAAAGCAGCTACCACCCCTGAAACGATATCGTCCACGTGGACCCGGCTGAAGACTTGGTCCGGCAGGTCGATCCGGTGTCCTTTGCCCTCTGCCACCCGGTCAAGCGCGCTGCGCCCGGGACCATAGATGCCCGGCAGGCGGAACACCCGCGCCTCCATTTCGAGCCACCGCGCATCGCAATGCGCCCGGGCAGTTCGCCGCCCAGTTCCGGTTGGAGAAGCTTCGTCGACCCAAGCGCCGCCGGCATCGCCGTAAACGCCGGTAGAGGAGAGGTAAAAGAGCGACTTTCCACGCAAGGCATGGCCATAGGCATCCAGCACCGGATCGCTATCACCGGACGGCGGAACGGAACTCAGGATGTGGGTTGCCCGAGCGAGGGCTGCAGTCACTGCGTGCGAATCATCGAAACTGACATTGCCCGCGCCTCCCGTCGCATCGACGTGCCAGCCACGCGCTTCCATGATGCGCGCAATGCGGGATGCGGTATAGCCGAGACCGAAGATGAGCAGCCTGCTCATTCGCTGCCGGGTTGGCCGCGTACAGGGCCTTCGAAAGCGCGAAGGAAGGTGGCAATCGAGTTCAGCATCGGACGCGTTCGGTGCGGGAGCAGGTCGTTGCTGTCAATCGGACAGAACCTGCGACCTGCCGATTGAACGCAAGGCCTCGACGGGCGTTGCATTGGGTGACAGAGCATTTTCGCCCGGAAAAACGACAGGACATTCATGGATATTGCGCGCACTCCCGCTTCGCCCGACGGCAACCCCGAAATGGCCGATGCAGCGTTTGAACCCAAGGCGCCGCCCGAAATAAAGCGCTCAGATTACACGCCTTTTGCCTGGTTGATCCCGACGATCAGGATGGAGTTCGATCTGGGCCTCGATAAAACGCGTGTGGTCGCCAGGCTTGATGTCGAACGCAATCCGGATGCCGACGCTTCCCCGACAATTCGCCTGAACGGCGATAGTCTTGAACTCGTGTCGATCACTTGCGATGGAGGCGATTGCGCAGGGCATATGATGGACGGCGACGATCTCGTCGTCACGCTGGAAGGCGAGCGGCATACACTCGAAATCGTCACCGAACTGGACCCGTCCGACAATTCGCAACTGATGGGGCTGTACGCTTCCAATGGCATGCTTTGCACCCAGTGCGAGGCGGAAGGCTTTCGCCGCATCACATTCTTCCCGGATCGCCCGGATGTGCTCAGCACCTACACTGTGCGAATGAGCGGGCCGAAAGCGCAGTTCCCTGTACTGCTGTGCAACGGCAACCGTTCCGACACTGGCGAAGAAGGCGACACGCACTGGGCGGAATGGCACGATCCCTGGCCCAAGCCTTCCTATCTCTTCGCCCTGGTGGCCGGCGACCTCGTCGCTCGGACAGACAGTTTCACGACTGCCAGCGGCCGCAAGGTGGAACTGAACGTCTGGGTCCGCGACGGAGATCTCGATCGGACCGAGCATGCGATGGAGAGCCTGAAGCGATCCATGAAATGGGACGAGGAGACGTTCGGGCGCGAATACGATCTCGATCTGTTCAATATCGTCGCGGTTTCGGACTTCAACATGGGGGCGATGGAGAACAAAGGGCTCAATATCTTCAATACGAAGTATGTCCTCGCCGATCCCGACACCGCCACCGACGGCGATTACGACGGGATCGAGGGTGTGATCGGCCACGAGTACTTCCACAACTGGTCGGGAAACCGAATCACCTGCCGCGACTGGTTCCAGCTGAGCCTCAAGGAAGGCTTCACCGTCCTACGCGACCAGTTGTTCAGCCAGGATATGGGCAGTGCGCCGGTCAAGCGCATCGAGGATGTCCGCGTATTGCGCGGCGTACAGTTCCCCGAGGATTCCGGCCCTCTCGCGCATCCGATCCGGCCCGATTCCTATCGCGAGATAAGCAACTTCTACACGGCGACCATCTACAACAAGGGCGCCGAAGTCATTCGCATGATGCGGACCATGGCTGGCGAAGAGCGGTTCCGCCGCGGGACCGACCTCTATTTCGATCGCCACGATGGCGAAGCCGCGACATGCGAGGATTTCGTCAAATCCATCGAAGATGGCACCGGCATGGACCTGACCCAGTTCCGCCGCTGGTATTCGCAGGCGGGCACGCCGAAGGTAAGGGTGCAGCTCGAGCATGCGGGCAACAGCGCGACGCTGAGGCTTTCGCAAACCATTCCTGCCACTCCCGGTCAGCCCGACAAGAAACCGATGCCGATTCCCCTGAAGGTCGCGCTGTTCGACCGTCAGTCGGGTGAGAACACGGGCGAAGAACTCGTCGTTCTCGATCAGGACAGCGCAATTTTCACGTTCGGTGGCTTTGCGCAGAAGCCGGTGCTTTCGATCAATCGGACATTTTCAGCCCCGGTTTCGATCGAGCGCGACGTATCTCGGGATGATCTCGTGTTTCTGGCTGCGCAGGACGACGATCCGTTCGCCCGGTATGAAGCGATGCAGGAACTCATGACCGGCTATCTCGTCGGCGCAGTGACGGGCGATCTTGACGATACTGGCTGCAAGGCGGCGCGCGGCGACATAGCGCAGGCAATGAAATCGGTGATTGAAGACGATCGCCTCGAAGACCTCATGCGCGGCGAACTGATGTCGATGCCAAGCCAGGCCTATATCGCAGAGCAGATGCTGGTTGCCGATCCTGGCCGAATTCATGCCGAGCGGGAGGCGCTGAAGGCCGATCTCGGTGATCGGTTGGCGTCACAGTTCCACGCTCTTTACGATCGGGTCGAAGGCCTGCCGTTTTCGCTGGATGCAGACGCCAAGGGCGCGCGAAAGGTCAAGACGCTGGTGCTAAGCTATGCCGCTGCCAGCGATCCCGCAAAGGCAGCCGAACTCGCTGCCTATCAGTACGACCATTCGGACAATATGACCGATCGTCAGGGCGCTTTGATGGTCCTTGCCGGCTTGGACAGCCCGGAACGCACCGACAAGCTGCAAGATTTTTACAATCGCTACGCAGGCAATGCGCTGGTCATCGATAAATGGTTCGCGTTGCAGGCCAGTTCGCTTCATCCGCACGCCATCGATCATGTGAAAGCTCTGCGCGCTCACCCGGACTTCACGTTGAAGAACCCCAACAGAGTGCGCTCGCTCTATATGGCCTTCGCGGCAAATCCTTCCGCATTTCACGCGGCGGATGGCGAGGGCTATGACATGATCGCTGACCTCGTTCTGGAACTCGATCCGATCAATGCGCAGACGGCAGCCCGCTTTATTCCGTCCCTGGGGCGCTGGCGCCGGATCGAAGAAGGGCGCGCGAAGTTGATGCGCGACGCGCTCGAAAGAGTTGCTGCTGCGCCAAAACTCTCGCGCGACACGTTCGAACAGGTCACGCGTTCGCTGGGATGATCGCGTGGTGAGTGGTTTCCTGAAGGCCGACCTGCTCGATGGCATTCCCCATGGCTTCTCGACGTCGATTGGTCTGGAAGCCGACGACATAGCCCGCGGCGCGAAATTGATGTGTCCGCGCCAGATACATTCGGCGACGGTCGTGATCGTCGATGAGCCATGGCCCGAACCACCGCAAGCCGATGCGCTCGTCACCGCCAGGCGGGGTATCGCATTGGGCATTGTCACCGCCGATTGTGCTCCGGTCTTGCTGAGCGATGCCAAAGCCGGCGTTGTCGGTGCAGCGCATGCTGGCTGGCGCGGAGCAGTGGGCGGCGTGCTGGAACACACGGTGGCGGCGATGGTGTCGCTGGGTGCACATGCATCCGATATAAAGGCGGCAATCGGCCCCACGATCGCGCAGGGCAGCTACGAGGTCGATCAGGGATTTCGCGAACAGTTCGACAATCGCGATGCACCATTCTTCGCAGCCGGGCGCCCCGGCCATTACCAGTTCGATCTGCCAGCCTATGTGTACCAGTGCCTGAGCGATGCAGGTGTCCGCGATATCGAGGATCTGCGCGAAGACACTTATGCGCAGCCCCATCGCTTCTTCTCGTTCAGGCGCGCAACGCATCGGGGCGAGGAAACCGGGGGCAGGCAGCTCAGCGTCATCGCACTACCCGTGTGATCCCTGCCGCGATTGCACCTTGACGTACAAAGCTTGCCAAAATGGCGGTTGGCAACCTGCCGCATAGCGGCTAGAGGCGCGTCCAAACCGGGCACACTGGGGGCTTCCGCGCACGTACCGTATATTCGGGCGTACCGGCTTTCGGATAGGTCCGGCCATGGATTCGCACTCTGCGCCTAACCCGTCCGGGCCACGGCGCAATACCAAGGCAGGCAAGGCAAAGCGCTGATGGCAGACACCGCTGCAACCGCAACTTCCGAAACGGCAGTCGTTACCGATGACGGTATCCGCCGCCGTGACTTTCTCGACATCGCTGCAGTCAGTGCTGCGGGTATCGGCGGTCTTGCCGTCGTATATCCGTTGATCAGCCAGATGGCGCCGTCGAAAGACGTCCTTGCCGCCAGTTCGACGGAAGTCGATGTCTCGGCGATCGAGCCGGGACAGGCCATCAAGGCAGTGTTTCGCAAGCAGCCGCTGTTCGTGCGTCGCCTGACGGGTGCTGAAATCCAGGCGGCCAACGCCGTCGATACCAGCAGCTTGCGGGATCCGCAGACTCTCGAGGAACGGACGAAGGAAGGTCACGAAGACATGCTCGTGACCATGGGCGTCTGTACTCACCTCGGCTGTGTTCCCCTCGGTGCCGCCGAAGGCGAAGTCAAAGGCGAATACGGCGGCTATTTCTGCCCCTGTCACGGGTCGCATTACGATACGGCTGGCCGTATCCGTAAGGGTCCCGCGCCGGCAAATCTCGAAGTGCCGGAATACGAGTTCACCTCGGACACCGTCATTCAGGTCGGCTGAGCGTAGAGAGAAGAGACGATACGATGAGCTTTCCCTGGGCCAAGGAATATACCCCGACCAATCCGGTCATGAGGTTCTTCGACGAGAAGCTGCCGCTGCCGCGCCTCGTCTATAACGCTGTCGGTGCAGGCTATCCTGTTCCCCGCAATCTGAGCTATTTCTGGAATTTCGGCGTTTTGGCCGGCTTCTTCCTGGTGCTTCAGATCGTGACCGGCGTGGTGCTGGCGATGCATTATGCTGCCAACGCCCAGGTGGCATTTGCCACGACCGAACATATCATGCGCGACGTAAACTGGGGCTGGATGATGCGCTATGCGCACGCCAACGGCGCCAGCTTCTTCTTCATCGTCGTCTACCTGCACATCTTCCGCGGCTTCTTCTACTCCTCGTACAAGGCCCCGCGTGAAATGATCTGGCTGCTGGGCGTCGTCATCTTCCTGCTGATGATGGCCACCGCCTTCATGGGCTACGTCCTTCCCTGGGGTCAGATGAGCTTCTGGGGCGCCAAGGTCATCACCGGCCTGTTTGGCGCAATCCCACTGGTGGGCGAGCCGATTCAGGTCTGGTTGCTGGGCGGCTTCGCTCCGGACAATGCGGCGCTCAATCGTTTCTTCAGCCTCCACTTCCTGCTGCCCTTCGTAATCGCAGGGGTTGTTATCCTGCACATCTGGGCGCTCCACATTCCGGGATCGTCGAACCCGACGGGCGTGGAAGTGAAGCAGGAAAGCGACACGCTGCCCTTCCACCCGTATTACACGGCGAAGGACGGCTTCGGTCTGGGTGTGGCGCTGATCCTCTACTTCGCGCTGGTATTCTTCCTGCCGAACACGCTGGGTCACCCGGATAACTACATCGAAGCGAACCCGCTTTCGACGCCGGCGCACATCGTGCCCGAATGGTACTTCTGGCCCTTCTACGCGATCCTTCGCGCCTTCACGGTCGACTTCCTGTTCATTCCGGCCAAGCTGATGGGCGTGATCGCGATGTTCGGTTCGATCCTGATCTGGTTCTTCCTCCCCTGGCTCGACAAGTCGCCTGTGCGCAGCGGCCATTACCGTCCGATGTTCCGCAAGTTCTTCTGGTTCGGTCTCATCCCTGCCATGGCCGTGCTGTTCTATTGCGGCGGTGCGCCGGCCGAAGAACCCTTCGTGATGTTGAGCCAGATCGCCACGGCTTACTACTTCCTGCACTTCCTGGTGATCATTCCGATCGTCAGCCAGATCGAGAAGCCGGAACCGCTGCCCTATTCGATAACCGAAGCCGTGCTCGGCTCGGACGACAAGGCAGTGCTCGGCAAAAACGCCAAGACGGCTGCCTAAGCGAGTACGAGAAAAGAAATGACCAAGCTTCTCAGCATCCGCCTTGTCGCAATTCTCGTCGGCCTCGGCTTCGCGGTCGTAGCGTTGTATTCCTTCGTGGTCGGCGCCTACGCCGCGATTACGGAAGAGGCACCCGCTTACCTTCCTTACGAAGAGCCGCGGGATATCGCCTATTCGTTCGATGGGCCTTTCGGAAAATGGGACGTTCAGCAGCTTCAGCGTGGCTTCAAGGTCTACAACGAAGTCTGCTCGGCCTGTCACAGCCTCAAGTTCGTCGCGTTCCGCGATCTCGAACAGATCGGCTATGACGAAGGTCAGGTGAAGGCTTTCGCGGCATCCAAGCAGGTGCCCGGTATCGACCCGAACACCGGCGAAGCGACCACGCGTCCTGGCCTGCCTACGGACTACTTCCCGTCGCCTTATCCCAACAATGTCGCAGCGGCTGCAGCCAACAACAATGCCATTCCGCCTGATCTCTCGCTGATGACCAAGGCGCGCCGTGATGGCACGAATTATGTCGCCTCGCTGCTGATGGGCTATCAGGAACCGTCCGCGGAACTGTTGGCAGAACATCCCGAAGCCGCGCCGGCTCCGGGCCTGCATCACAACCCCTATTTCCCGAACCTCAACCTTGCCATGGCTCCGCCGCTGACGACTGCCGGTCAGGTGACCTTCGACGATGGCACCGAAGCCACCATCGAGCAGATGGCTACCGACGTAGCCGCATTCCTGACATGGACAGCGGAACCCACGTTGGTGAAGCGCAAGCAGACAGGTTGGCCGGTGTTGATCTTCCTGCTTTTCGCGACTGTGCTTGCGTACTTCTCCAAGAAGCAGATCTGGGCAGCGACCAAGCGCAAAGACGCCTAGATTATCTCTTTTCTCAAGATGATATGCGCCCCTTGCATCGTCAGGATGCAAGGGGCTTCTTTGTTTGGAGGGTCGACGCCATGACGCCTGACGAGCTCAAAGCCCTTGTCCGGACAATCCCGGACTTTCCCAAGGCAGGAATCCAGTTCCGCGACATTACCACCCTCATCGGTCATGGGCCTGGCTTTGCCGCCACGATAGAATGGCTTGCCAGGGAAATTTCGGGTGCTGAGGCAATCGCCGGCATGGAGGCGCGCGGCTTCATCTTTGGTGCGGCGGTCGCCGCGCGGCTGGAATTGCCGTTCATTCCGATACGCAAGCCCGGAAAGTTGCCTTGCCGCGTTATCGGCGTAGATTACGAACTCGAATATGGCGTCGACCGTTTGGAAATGGACCCGCAGTCCATTGCACACGGGCAAGCGGTAGCGATCGTCGACGATCTTCTTGCAACAGGCGGCACCGCTGCCGCTGCGGCGGAATTGTTGCGAAATGCGGGCGGGTTGGTCACTCGCGCCGCATTCGTTATTGATCTGCCCGAACTTGGTGGTCGGGAAAAGCTCGCCGAACGCTCGGTCGACGTACGCGCATTGATGAATTTCGCCGGCGCATGAATCGCGCATAGCGATGGAAATAATGCCAGGGTCGGGCATTGGTAGGGCTGGCGCCGTGTGGGCGCCCGGACTAGCGATATAGTCGCGCAGCCAGAGGGGGGCATGGAACAGTCATTAGTCATCGCGATGGTGGGCATGTTGGGCATAGGCGCTCAATGGCTTGCCTGGCGTACCGGGTGGCCAGCAATCGTCCTCATGCTGGCCGCTGGATTTCTGGCGGGTCCGGTCTTCGGGCTCTTTGATCCCGAACATGCCTTCGGCGAACTGCTCGATCCGATGGTGGCGATCGGCGTTGCGCTTATCCTCTTCGAGGGCGGCCTGAGCCTCGACCTCCGCGAATTGCGGCACGCAGGCGAAGCTGTCTGGCGCCTTGTGATCCTGGGCGGTCCGATCGCCTGGGTCTTTGGGGCCTTTGCCGCACATTCGATCGGCGGGCTCGAATGGCCTGTGGCGATCCTGTTTGCGGGTATTCTTGTGGTCACCGGCCCGACCGTCGTCATGCCCTTGTTGCGGCAATCATCGGTGAAATCGCGACCGGCGGCGATCCTCAAGTGGGAAGCTATCGTCAACGATCCGATCGGCGCCCTGTTCGCGGTTGTCGCGTATGAATATTTCCGTGCAGTCACCGCGTCGCCGGGTTCGGGCCTGTTCGAAGTCGTCCCGCCGCTGATCTTCGCAGCAATCCTTGCCGGCGTAATCGGTTATGTGGCTGCAGCAGCGATCGCGTGGGCCTTCCCGCGCGGTACCGTCCCTGAATTCCTGAAGGTTCCGGTGCTGCTGACGGCGGTGATCGTGGTCTTCGTTCTGTCCAATCAGATCGAGCACGAGGCGGGCCTTGTTGCCGTCACCGTCATGGGTGTGGCGCTGGCAAACATGAACGTGACGTCCCTGCGGAGCATCCATCCGTTCAAACAGAACGTGGCCGTTCTCCTGATTTCCGGTATCTTCATCCTCTTGTCGTCGAGCCTGAAATTCGAGGAACTGGCATACCTCAACTGGAATTTCGGCCTCTTCCTGCTGGCGCTGCTATTCCTGGTCCGCCCGGCCACGATACTGCTCAGCCTGCTGGGCAGTTCGGTTCCATGGAACGAGCGGCTCTTTCTTGCGTGGATTGCCCCTCGCGGGATCGTGCTCGTCGCAATCTCCGGCCTGTTCGCACTTCGCCTGGAAGAAATCGGCTATGACGGGACTGCCCTGATCGGCCTCAGCTTTGCCGTGGTCGTCGTAACGATTGTCGCCCATGGTTTTACGATCGATCTGGTCGCCAAGCTGCTGAACCTGAAAGGCAGCAATCGGCCGGGCATCATCATAGTCGGCAGCACGCCGTGGACCATATCGCTGGCGATGATGATGAAAGAGCTCAAGGCGCCGGTCATGGTCGTCGATGCGAGCTGGCAACGTCTCGCACTAGCCCGGCAGAATGGCCTGCCGTTCTATCACGGCGAAATCCTCAACGAAGCGACCGAGCATAATCTGGATCTTACCCCCTACGCCGTCCTGGTCGCCGCGACGGAGAACGAGGCTTATAACGCATTGGTTTGCAACGAGTTTGCATACGAAATAGGCAGAGACACCGTCTTCCAGCTCGGCGATGCTGTGGATGAAGATGATCGACATTCGCTTCCCAGCAGCATTCGCGGCCGCGCACTCTTCGAAAGCGGGTTCGGCGTCGAAGACGTCAACGAGCGCCTCTCGCGCGGATGGGTCTTCCGCAAAACGAAGCTCTCCGACGAATTCGATTTCGAAGCAGCGCGCGAGCGTTTGCCGGATGCGGCAGCAATGCTATTGCTGCTGCGAGAGAATGGGACGATCCGCTTCTTCACCCATGCGGCAAGACCCGAACCGCGGGCTGGCGATGTCATAGTCAGTTTCGCTCCACCACAAGAACGTACCGCACAGGACGCGGCCGCGAAACGCGAGCGAAAGCGCAGCAAGACCGCCGAGCAAGGAACATGAATTGATGAACCGGCATGAACACCACGTCGCAATCGTTGTTTCGACGTTACTCTTGGCGGCGTGCAACAGCGAACAACCGCCAACCACCCCGGAAGAACCCGCTGAAGGTAAACGCTCGATCTTCCGTCCGGAATTTCAGGTCGAGCCGATTGATAGCCTCAGCCCGCCGGAATCCCTGGAGACCCGGATCATCTTTCCGGATGGCGCCGAACTTTCTCAGGAAGCCCGTGCGGAGCTGGCGACCGTACTTGCCTCGCCCCAGGTGACCGGCGGAGGGGCTATCGTCCTTCGTGGACACAGCGACAGCGGCGGTAGCGACGATGCGAACATGCGAGCCTCTCGTGCCCGCGCCGAAGCCGTTCGAGACTGGCTTGTCGAAAACGATGTGGAAGCGAGCCGTATTTCCGTCATCGCCTTCGGTGAACAGAATCCGGCAGCGCCCAACGCGCTTCCCGACGGTTCGCCAAATGAAGAGGGCAGGCTGGCAAATCGCCGAGTCGAGATAGAGGTGTACACCGCAGAACAGCCGGCGGAGGTCGAAAAACCTACCCTGGCTGAAAGCTTGGCGACAGAAACAGAAGATGACGAAGGCGAAGCAAGCAAAGAAACGCAATAGCGTGTTGACGCAGGCGCGGCTTCGGTGGCAATGGCGCCTGACCCGAGCGGGTATAGCATAGTGGTAATGCTCCAGCCTTCCAAGCTGGCTAGAGGGGTTCGATTCCCCTTACCCGCTCCAACCCAACTCCAAAAATGCACTAAAAAAGTGATATAAGGCCCTTGAAAACTTATTGATTTGTGCCTTGGCTCGTCCGGTTGCCAACCAATGCCGCCATTTTGACGGCCAAGTCTTAAAAGACTGACGGCAATATCCCTCGATAGAAAGTCACAGCGAAAAAGCACACGCGCGGCACAAGGCAGAGTGGATCTTCTTGGCGCTGGCAGCAGAGTACACCAACGTCGCGATGACGGGTGTCGATCAAGCCGGTTGATTTCACCATCCAATGTTCGGCTAAAGAAACCACTTCCGCCCGGCCCAGATGAACGGCCCGGTTCGAACATTGGTGTGCGTGCGCAACCAATGACCTGGGCAGTGTCGGGCAGTCCTGGCACAGCAAGAGCAACACCGGGCGGTTTATTTGAGTAGCTACAGCCTGATAATCGAAGAAGAGCAAGCACTCCAAGGGGAAGCTCAATAGCCCTATCACAAGAAAAGCCGCCGCACCGATCGATGCTGAAGCGCATTGCCAAAGGACATGCGAAGAGATTTGGCCTGCGCTCGGTCATAGAGGAAGCGTTCGTTCGCAAAAACATACCGAATCGAATTGGCCGGGGGAATGATCGGCATCACTCGCGCACCGAGCAGAGTAGATATGGGCAATCTGGATCAGCAGACAGCCATCGTTAGGCTAGTAGAGAATTTTGCTTTAGCGCTGTGCCTAGAGTTGCATCCGGCGTTAGGATCGTCGACATGGCCGCTGCGTTCACTATGGCTGGCTTGGGCCAGATGCCTTTTTTACACGAGGGACTACATGAAGACTGCAATAGTTACCGGAATTTCGGGCCAAGATGGTGCTTATCTAGCCGAACTTCTGCTGGACAAGGGGTACAAGGTTTATGGCACCTATCGCAGGACGAGTTCCGTAAACTTCTGGCGGATCGAGGAGGTCGGCGTTGCCAATCACCCTAATTTGACCTTGATGGAATACGATCTGACGGATCTTTCATCCAGCATCCGGTTGCTACAGACGACCGGTGCCACCGAAGTATACAACCTTGCTGCACAAAGTTTTGTCGGCGTGTCCTTCGACCAGCCCATCACAACCGCTGAAATTACCGGCATTGGTCCGCTCAATCTGCTGGAAGCGATCCGGATCGTTGATCCAAAGATCCGCTTCTATCAAGCGAGCACGTCGGAGATGTTTGGCAAGGTGCAGGCCGTGCCGCAAAAGGAAGACACGCCTTTTTATCCGCGCAGCCCCTATGGCGTTGCCAAGCTCTATGCGCACTGGATCACGGTCAACTATCGTGAAAGCTACAATATTTTCGGATCCAGCGGCATTCTCTTCAACCATGAAAGCCCGCTGCGAGGCCGAGAATTTGTGACCCGCAAGATCACCGACAGCGTTGCCAAGGTGAAGCTCGGCAAGCTTGACTGCCTGGAACTAGGCAATCTCGATCCGCGGCGTGACTGGGGCTTCGCCAAAGAATATGTCGAGGGCATGTGGCGGATGTTGCAAGCCGACGAGCCCGACACCTATGTTCTTGCGACCAACCGTACGGAAACAGTTCGCGACTTCGTGCAGATGGCGTTCAAGGCCGCGGATATCGAGGTGGAATTCTCCGGCAAGGAAGACAAGGAAGTTGCGATCGACATCGCCACCGGCAAAACGGTCATGCGGGTCAATCCGCAATTCTATCGCCCCGCGGAAGTTGACCTGCTGATCGGCGATCCGGAAAAGGCGATTAACAAGCTAGGCTGGAAGCCCAAAACGACGTTAGAGCAACTCTGCAAAATGATGGTCGATGCCGACCTCGTTCGAAACAGCGTGAATGCGTCTTTTTGAGTTCCGTGATCGAAGGTCGGCTAATTAGAACGGCATTTACCCGGCGGTGCCAGATGCCGCCAGGTAATGCACTTCAGCGACGGTGAGGTGGTTATGAGCAAAGTTTT
The DNA here is from genome assembly GCF_056859455.1 of Qipengyuania sp. L-5Y. Classification (NCBI taxonomy): domain Bacteria; kingdom Pseudomonadati; phylum Pseudomonadota; class Alphaproteobacteria; order Sphingomonadales; family Erythrobacteraceae; genus Qipengyuania; species Qipengyuania sp. L-5Y. The sequence continues at coordinate 175,536 of NZ_JBSXOM010000028.1, forward strand.
GATTACCGGCGTGGATGGCTTCACTGGTCGCTATTTAGCAACCGCACTGGCAGAGCAGGGGCACCAGGTGGTCGGAATCTCACACAACGAACTTTCCACGCCGATTGAAAGCCTTTCGTCTTGCTACGTATGCGATCTCAACGATGCACAGAGTCTCACTGATATCCTTCTCAATGTGCAGCCCGACAAAGTTGCGCATTTGGCTGCGATCGCTTTCGTCTCTCATGGCGTAATCGAAGATATCTACCGGACCAACGTGGTGGGTAGCCGCAACATACTCGAGGCGGTGGTTGCCGCCGGCAGCGCCAACGCTGTACTCCTTGCTTCCAGCGCCAACATCTATGGCAATCGTATTAGTGGAGCGATCGACGAGACCGTCGCGCCCGATCCTATAAACGATTATGCCGTCAGCAAGTTGGCGATGGAGTTCGTCGCTCGTCTCTATCGTGACCAGCTACCGATCATCATTGCTCGGCCCTTCAACTATACTGGTGTTGGGCAGGCGATCAATTTCCTCATTCCAAAGATCATTGATCATGTCCGGCGTGGCGCGACGGCAATCGAACTTGGAAATCTGGAAATAGCGCGCGACTTTTCCGACGTGCGCGATGTGGCGTTTGCTTACGCTGCGCTGCTGAATGATCCTACCGCTATAGGCCAGATTTTCAACATTTGTTCGGGTAAGGCGCAAACGCTCTACGATGTCATCGCGATGATCAAAGAGATTTCGGGGCATGATTTCGATGTTGCAGTCAATCCCGCCTTCGTTCGCGCAAACGAGGTGAAAACGCTGTGGGGTGACCGCAGCAAGATCGAAAATCTGACTGGACAGCGGGCGATCCACGACTTTCGCGACACACTGGCTTGGATGCTTGGAAGATAATATTACGTGCTCGGCGATGCCAAAACACCCTTGGCATTTCTCCGGGCCGCAATATCGGGAAATGCCCGCTCCGTAGGGTCTTAACTCGATCGAGGCAGCGCAAGCTTGGAGCCATTGCTTTTTCAAAGCCGGTCCCGGCCAACGGAAGTCATCATCAGGAAGTTTTTTGATCAATGGGTATCCGATCCCGCTCCCAGAACTTTGAGGACGTCATGCTTTGGCGGGCCCTTGGTGACGTGGGGGCCGGGTTCTTCATCGACGTAGGGGCACAACATCCAATTAAGGATTCCGTCAGCAAGATATTTTCCGAACATGGCTGGCGCGGCATCCATGTCGAACCGACACCCGAATTCTCTGACATGTTGCGCAAGGACCGTCCAAACGAAACGGTTATCGCGGCGGTTGTTTCGGAAAATCAGGGGACAGCCACCTTTTTTAACATCGCCGACACAGGCCTTTCCACCGGCCGTCGCGATATTGCGGAGGCACATGCCGCCGCCGGGTACCCATATCGGGAAATCACCGTCCCCACGGTTTCGCTCGACGAACTTCTCGCGCTTGCCCCATCGGATGATATCCACTGGCTGAAGATTGATGTCGAGGGCATGGAGCGGGAGGTGCTCGAAAGCTGGCGCACGTCTCTACGGCGTCCTTGGATCGTCGTGATAGAGGCCAATCTTCCCGGCAGCCAGACGCCCAGTCATGAATCCTGGGAAGAACTGATCATCGCCAAAGGCTATCACCATGTCTATTATGACGGCCTCAATCGCTTCTACATCAGCGACGCGCATCGCACGCTGGACGATCATTTCGCGCTCCCACCCAACATCTTCGACGGGTTCCAGTTCGATCCCTTGTCTGATCACGCGATCCTCGTCCAACGATTGCACCAAGCGGACATCGAAGCCCTTGAGAGCACAATAGAGACACTGAAAAGCAGCCTCGCCGACATGCGCTCGGAAACCGACGCGCTCAGCGAACATTGGAGAAGCGAAGCCGAACGCCAAATCGCCGATTTTCGGCGCACGGCGGATGCCGAATTGGCTGACCTGCGCGAACGAGAACGGAACAGAACAGAAATCCGCTTGGCAGAGATTGCCGCGCGGGAGCGAGATGGTGCGATTGCGGCGGCAGCCGATAAGGCTCGTCTAGAACAGCAGATTGCCGCAATGCGCGCCGCGTTAGAAAGCGATCGCGCCGTTGCCTCGGCGCGTGAGGCTGACCTGATCGCCGCTAGCGAGCGTGATATCCGGCGTCTTACGCACGACGCGGATGTAAAAGTCGCGGCGCTGCAGCGCGATCTGGTTGAGGCCCGCGATCGGATCGAGAGTCTGCGGACCGACATGGCCACGCGAGAGCGGGAATTGCTTGCCCAGGGCGAAGACGCGGTCAAACGCGTCGCCGCAGTGGAGGCAGCCCGGCTTGAAACACGTCTGGCCGAAGAACGCATTGTGTTACAGGCATCAGAAGAGCGCGTCGCTGCGGCGCTGGTCCAGATGCGCGAGACGCAGCGTGCGCTGGACCGGGAGCGTGACGCTGCGGTAATGCAGGAGCGCGCAATTCGGGATCAGATGCACGAAGCGCTGGACCGGTTGCGGACTGAGGCTGCACAGGATGCAGAACGGCTGCGCGCCGAGGCCGAACGCCAGCGGGCAGAAAGTCAGATCCTGCTGTTCGATGCTCATAACCGGATTGTGGCTGCCGAACATATGACGGCAGACCGGGCGCTGGCCCATCAAGCGGAGCTAATCAAGCAAGCTGAGGCATTTCGAGGTGAAATTGCCCGTATCACTGACGCGGCGATCGAGGGTGAACGATCAGCGCAGCTCCGAATTGTCGAATTAGAGCGACGGGAGCAACAGACGATTGCGGCAGCGCATGCGGAGAAAGATGAGCTTGCAAAGCAACTTAGTCATAGTAAAAACCGCATGAGCGCAATCATCAACAGTCGAAGCTGGGCTCTTGCCAAACCCCTGCGCCGGCTCTTGCGCGAACATATGATCGACCAACCTTCGGCTGAGCCTGCAATGGCTTCGATTTATTCCGCCATTCCTGTGCCAGCCGGCGATGCCGAACCCAAGGACGTTATGAAAGCAACATTTCAGCCTGCCCAGTCCGTTGTCGATCTTCTCTCGCTCCCGACCCCCGATCTTGTCCACCAAAGCTTCAAACTGCTGCTGGGCCGCGCGCCTTCATCATCTGAACAAAGAGCCCGCGAACGGTCACTGCATCTGGGATGCGGCCGCGTCGCCATGATTGCTGAGATCTATCAGTCGGTCGAGGCCACTGTTCGTCGGTGCAAACAACGCGAACAAGGTAGCGACACGGAATTTATCGAATGGCTCTACCAGAATTATTTGGGACGCAGGGCGGACCCGGACGGTCTCGCGCATTATGAGGCTCTAATTCAACGCAAGAGCCGTGCAGCCGTCGAGGCGGATGTCGCTGCATCCAACGAGGCGGTCGATCATCGGTCGGTTTCTTATGAACTGGAGCGGCTCGTGAAGATTCATAAGCGCAGCAGGCAAGGGTGGCGCTGGTTCGGTCGGAAACGGTGGGAACAGCAGATTAGAAATATCGAAAGCGAAGCCAATGCGGTTCGCATTGCACGAACCAAAGAGGGCGGACAGGCCCATATAAAATCAATCGTCGCGCAATCGCACGAAATGCTTGAAAGGGCGGCCAATGCATTGCGCGAGCAAGGGGAACATGCTTTTGCTGCGCTTGCTGCTCGCGAAGCAGGGCTGCGTGCAGAGCTGGATCAGGCCAGAATCGACACACACAACGCTCTTGCGCTGATCCGCGACGATGCGCAGGCACGCTTTGATCGCCTCGTGGAGAGCCAACGGGCGGAGCTGGCGGCAGCTGCGCCATCCCTCCACAAGGTAGATACCGCCCGGATCAGTGGCCCCCACGCACGGAACATTCTGCACCGCATGCGGACACTCAAGAGCGTTGGAGCGCACGCCTAATGCGTCTCGTCGTCGATCTTCAGGGTGCGCAGGGATCTAACCGCAATCGGGGCATCGGTCGCTATTGCTTGTCGCTTACACGCGGGCTGGCCCGCCTGCGGGGCAAGCACGAGGTGATCGTGGTGCTTAGCGCCCTGTTCCCGGATACCATTGAGCCGTTGCGCCGGGCGCTTGAGAATATATTGCCGCCTGAGGCGATCCGGATCATGCATTTGGCAGGGCCGGTTCACGATGCGGATCCCCAGTGCGATGCGCGGCGCGAAGCTGCCGAACTGATGCGCGAGCAGTTTCTCGCCAGCCTCAACCCCGATTTCGTGCTCATCACTTCGCTTTTCGAAGGATTGGGGGACGATGTCGTTTCGAGCATCGGGCGGTTCACCACCCGCATACCGACCGCGGTCGTATTGTATGATCTCATTCCGCTCATCAACAGCGGCATCTATCTCCAGAACCCCGTGTTGGCCAAATGGTACGAGCGCAAGCTGGCTCATCTGCGCGACGCGGACCTGTTGCTCGCCATATCCCAATCGTCCCGCCAAGAGGCGATCGAATGGCTTGGGGCCGGGCAGGAGGAAGCGGTCAACATATCGACCGCAGCCGAAGATCATTTCAGCCCCGCTCCGGTCAGCGCCAAGCGCCGGGCGGAGCTTGGTAAAACCTATGGACTGGTGCGTCCGTTTGTCATGTACACTGGTGGAATCGATCACCGCAAGAATATCGAAGGGCTGATCAAGGCCTATGCCATGCTGCCTTCTGCCCTCCGTAGCGCGCATCAGCTTGCGGTCGTGTGCTCCATTCAGCCAGCGGACCGGGATCGGCTGACCGCGCTGGCGAAAGAGCATGGGCTTGGCGGCGATGAGTTGGTTCTAACCGGCTACATTCCTGAAGATGACCTTCTCGCCTGCTACCGAGCGTGCAAATTGTTTGTTTTTCCCTCATGGCATGAAGGGTTCGGCCTGCCGGCCCTCGAGGCCATGCGATGTGGTCGTGCCGTCATCGCTAGCAACCGTTCCAGCCTCCCCGAAGTGATCGGGACCAGCGAGGCGCTGTTCGACCCGCATGACGTCACCGCGATCACCCGGGCGATGCGCGCCGTCCTCACGGACGATGCGTTGCGGGAAAGATTGGAACGGCACGGACTGGAGCAAGCCAAACGGTTCAGCTGGGATCAGACCGCGCAAGCCGCGTGGGACGCGCTTTCGATCGCGCACGAGCGACGCACCGTCAGCCCGCCGCCCCGGAGCGTCTCAACGCGGAAGCCCCGACTGGCCTATATCTCGCCGCTTCCACCCGAGGCCAGCGGGATCAGTGATTACAGTGCCGAACTTCTGCCGGATCTCGCGCGCCATTACCGTATCGACGTGATCGTGCGCCAGGACAGCATCAGCGATCCGGCGATCGCCGCGAACTTTCAGATGCGGTCGATCGGCTGGTTCAAGCAGCATGCGCATGACTTCGACCGCATCCTGTATCACTTCGGCAATTCGCATTTCCACTCGCACATGTTCGACCTGATCCGCGCCTATCCCGGCGTGGTCATGCTTCATGATTTCTTCCTGTCCGGCATCGTGGCGCACCGCGACGTGTATGACGAGGAGCCCGGCGCATGGGCGCGCGCGCTGTTCGAGGCGCATGGCTGGCCGGCGGTCGTCCACCGTTTCAAGGCGGAGGACACGGCCGATGTCGTCTGGGCTTATCCTGCTAATATGGAGGTGCTTCAGCACGCGTTGGACGTCATCGTCCACGCTGATTTCTCGCGCCAGCTTGCCCGGACCTATTATGGCGACGGCGTGGGTGACGATTGGGCGCTGATTCCCCATCTGCGTCAGCCTGCTGCCGGCCTCGACCGTGTCGCCGCCCGCAAGATCCTGGGGCTGGGCCCGGACGATTTCGTCGTGTGCAGCTTCGGAATTCTCGGCCCGATGAAGATGAACGACCGGCTGTTGTCGGCATGGCTTGAAAGTCCGCTCGCCGACCAGCCAAACTGTCACCTGATCTTCGTGGGCGAAAATAATCCCGGGCCTTATGGCGAGGATCTGGTCCGGCGCATTCGTTCAAGCCGCTCGGCGGGCAGAATCGAGATCACGGGTTGGGCCGATCAGGCCAGCTTCCGTCAATGGCTGGCCGCGGCCGATATCGGTGTCCAGTTGCGGACCCTTTCCCGTGGAGAGACATCCGGGACCGTACTCGACTGCATGAATGTCGGGCTGCCGACTATCGTCAATGCCAATGGCTCCATGGCAGAGCTGGACCCTGACGCCGTATGGATGATGCCGGATGATTTCAGCGACGACGATCTGATCGAGGCGCTGTCGAAGCTGTACGCCGATGCCTTGCTGCGCCGGGACATGGGGGATCGCGCGCGAGCCCGGATCGCCAGCCATAATGATCCCCGCCGCTGTGCAGCGGATTATGCGGAGGCTATCGAAGCAACCTATGCGCGGGCCGAAACCGGCCAGTCCGGCCTTGAAAAAGAGCTAGCTGGAAGAAACCTCGCCCTGAACGAAAGCGATTGGCTCAACCTGGTGCAGGCGATGGGCCGCAATGCTCCTCCGGCGCTCCGGCGCAAGAAATTGCTGGTCGACATTTCCGAGCTGGTCCAGCGGGACTGGGGTTCGGGTATCCAACGCGTGGTCCGCTCGATCCTGAAGCAGTGGCTGCTCAACCCTCCGGCCGACTATATCGTCGAGCCCGTCTATGCGGAACTGAACAAGCCCAATTACCGCTATGCCCGCCAGTTCACCAGCCGGATGCTCGACATCTGGCCTTTCTGGAGCGAGGACGAAGAGGTCGAGCCGGTCGCCGGGGACATTTTCGTCGGCCTCGACCTCCAGCCCGCCATCGTGCCGCAGCAACGGCCCATGTTGCGGGAATGGCGTCGCATGGGCGTCAAGGTCTGCTTTATCATCTATGATCTGCTGCCGGCGATCGCACCCGAATTCTTCTTCCCCGGTGCCCGACCCAGTCACCATGCATGGCTGGAGGTGATTTCCGAGTTTGACGGCGTGGTCTGCATTTCGCGGGCGGTCGCGGACGAATATCGTGAATGGCTCGACCATTACGGCCCAGATCGCATCACCCCGCTGGACATCGATTGGTTTCATCTGGGTTGCGACCCCGAAATGTCATCTGCCACGTCCGATGCTCTGCCCGCGGGGGCGGACGCTCAGCTCGCCCGGCTCCGGGAAACACCTTCCTTCCTGTCGGTCGCGACGGTCGAACCCCGCAAGGGCTTTCGCCAGACGCTCGATGCGATGGAGATGCTGTGGGCCAAGGGTGTCGATGCCAACTTCGTCATCGTCGGTAAGCCTGGCTGGATGATGGACGATTTCATCGCCCGACTGAAAAATCATCTCGAGTTGGGCAAGCGTCTGTTCTGGCTTCAGGGCATAGCGGACGATTATCTTTTCGCGGTCTACGGGGCGTGTCATTATCTGATCGCGGCAAGCCAGGGCGAAGGGTTCGGCCTGCCGCTGATTGAAGCGGCCCGCTACGATCTGCCGGTCCTGGCACGCGATATTCCGGTGTTCCGCGAAGTGGCGGGCGACGCCGCAACCTACTTCCCCGATTCCACGGAACCTGCCGTTCTGGCGCAGGCCATTGAAAACCTGCTCAAACCCAAGAAGGGCGTGGCAAAGCCCCGGCGAATGAAATGGCTGACTTGGGCGCAAAGTGCCGATGCGCTGCTTGCCTGCGTCCTGCGCATCAATCAGCCCTATCTTCGCTGGCTGCCGGATGGCGCTCTTCGCTTTTGGGGCAGCGATCATCGGTTGCATTCGCAGGTGGGCGTCGCAGATGGCACGCATATACGCACCAATGCAGAGGCTGGCTTTCTTGCGTTTGGCCCCTACCTACCGCTCGAAGCCGGTTCCTGGACTATCAGGGCGGAAGGGGACATAACCCGCCTAGACGGTTCGGAAGCCATCGACATTGTCTCAGACGGGGGCGCCAAGGTGCATTTTACCGCACCATTGATGCACATGGGTGATCGATGGATCGTTGAAGGCGACTATGTCATGACCGAACGTGCAGAAAGTGTAGAAGTCCGGCTATGGGTTGCAGACGGCAGCGACCTGTCGTTGGCTGGAATAAGCCTGACGCCTCGCATCGTCGAGACGGTCGATAAAGGAGAGTTGCTCATAGAGACCAGCGAGGTTTGGTGAGGAGCAATAAGAACAGCTAGCCAACCCGCCATGTAGCCGCAGGTTAGGCAGGCAAATGGCTGCGCTCTGCTATAAGAGCGAACAAAAACAGATTCCATCGCAGCCTCGAAAAATGCGTACAAGACTTGTATGCAAAAGAGAACGCACTAAGGCGAGCACTATGCTAAAGCGTGAAGAAGTGATCTGGGCCTATAGAGCCTTGCTGGGCAGGCCACCCGAGAGCGAGGTCGCAATTATACACCATCGCAACCACCCCGACTTCGAGTCGTTAAGACAAGCGCTTATTCGGAGCAAAGAAGGGCTGGCACATCTACGACAACAGTGTCGTGAGAGCAGAGCTATCCCAGATTACGACCGTTCCGTCACTGTGCTGGTTCACTTGCCCAAAACCGGCGGTACTTCGCTCTTCAATTGGCTTTCCGAGTCTTACTCAGCGAAAGGTGGGTTGAGCCTTCAAGTTAGTGATCCGCATGGGTACACTTTAGAGCATCTAAGTAAATATGATCTAATCGGCGGGCATTTTAATTATCAAACCGCACTTGCACTGCCACGGCATCGAAAAACGTTGATAACGTGCTTCCGCGATCCCATAGACCGCCTTCTATCCCTATACAGATATTATCACTCTCATCCAAAACGCGACTCTCCTAATCCGCAAGTTCGTGCGGCGCAAATAATGTCAGCGGAAGAGTTTTTTAATTGTGACATCATATTATCATCAATCGCAACTAACAATTGTTACCTGCATACATTTTCCGATTCTAAAGAATGCGCTTCTTCCGCCAATCAAAAACGAGAATTACTGAAGAAGGTTAAAGATAGATTAGAAGCTGTCGACGAAATTGTACTTACGGAGAGCATGGATAGATCCGTTGAGAGGCTTGCTCGAACCCTCAATTTTACTTCATTTGACTCGCTCCGGAGAGATAATGTCACCGAAGTAGTTCATGCTCAGCATCCTAGCATTCGAGAGATTGAGGCCATCAAGCCATCTGCGTTAATCATGCAAGCCTTGGAGCCGCTGACTGACGTTGATCGCGAAATATATGAGTTCGCCAGAAAAATAGTTGCTAGCAATAGTCATGCTTCCAATGCGAATGGACTCGAGTGAATTTTCTGTGTGCGGCGGTCGGTTGAATATTGCAACGCCATGGCTTTGATAGCAGCAATACCAAGTCTTACTTCAAGCGAATGGCCGCTCCGGATCCCGGCACCAGCTTCAATAATCGCCGGTTAAGATAGACGCTTTTGGTTATACGATCTTCGTATACGAGATAGGTCGAGGATCCGTCTTGTATCCAGCGGGCATAGGTCACTTTGCAGGTGGTCGCCGGATCGTCAGAGGAGGGTTTTAGCAAGGCTGATCCGGGATAGGTCTGCCAGACTTTCGACCCGGTTTGCGGGAACGGCCCTGCAGGCGCGCGATAAAGATAGAATTGCCACTGCTGATCAGACAGGCACTGCAGGCTTTTGTCCATCGCTTCTGCCAGAACATACAGATATCTTTCGGTGAAGAGCGTGGTGGCCTGGCCTACACCCACACAGTGGGGAAGTTGGTGCGCACATTCGGACGCGCCCAGCAAGGGAGCGCCCGGCAACCCAGCGCCCTCGACCCGCCAGCTTTTGAAATCGGATGTGGACGCCAAGCCTCGAAACGCCCTTTTCGAACCATAATCGAAGCCATGAAATGTCACCAGAAATTGTCCGTTGGATTGGGCGATGATTTCCGGCGTGCCTTCATCGACAGTCGTCGGGGGACAAGCTGAACCGGACCGATTGCAAATGCGTGCCCACAGATCGCCTCCCTTGACGACAGGATTGTCAGGATCAGGCGTAAATCGCCCCATCGGGGAAGCGGCTTTGCGGACATAATGGCACATGCCCCAACCCCCTTGGTTCCTATCATCGGAACATTGCGCCAGCAAATGCCAGATACCGGTAGTTGCATCGAAATAACCGCTACCATCGAGTACGGCGCATCCATCGCCACGGGCGCTGTCGCCGGGTGCTGCTGCTACTGTGCTATTGGACCAACTTCCACCCTGATCGTGACTTTCGCGAACGACGATCTGCATATGGGTGGAGGGGCATTTTCCATCGGGGTCGGCCATGGCGACCCGATTGAACGCGTACCAGATGCCCGATCGTACCGTGAACCAGCTGGAGCTTTCCCCCATGCTACCATGGGGTGCCGAGACCCAGTCAATCTGCCCTACCTGCTCGAAATGCGCAGTGCCGCGCCAGAGGTCATCAAGGGTTACAGCAGAGGCTGTTGACCTTGCCGCCGCAAGCCCGAGTATCACAGCACCAACTAGGGCCGCTACGCGGCTCCAGCGATGGCGGCTCAATGGACCCACGCGCCTGAATATGGACGAATCGCTGGGGAGGGTGATATTGTCCCACACAAAATTATCGCATGCTTGGGAAGAAACACCATGTCCCCTGCGCTCTTTCGCTATTGTGGGCCGCCGAACACCGCCCGATACAGGATGGCCTGCGTGCCGTGACTGTCAGGAGATGCCGAACCGCTCGGCCGAACGAGAATTTCGCCTGCTGTAACTTCCAAGCTTTCTCTCCAGCATCCTGGCGTCGGGGAATACAAATCCACCAACCGCGTTTCGTCTCCGTTGACGATTTCGACCACGCCGCTCCAGGAATGGTTCCAAAAGATGAGCTGGCAGCGGGTCATGCCAGAGGGTACCGGGACGGTGAAGCCGTTGTCTATTTCTACTGCGATACCGAAGATGCCCGGCTCCAGTTCGACTGATTGCGCTTCTGCCAGTGTAGGAACCGCATCCGCCTCGGTGATGATGACCCGCTGTTTTTCATAAAGCTCGGCATCAACTTTCTTGACCGTGGCAATCATGCTCGTGGCGTCTTGTGGCGTATCGAGGCCAATCTTGGCCCAGTCATTGATGAATTGCTCGTCCAACTGCCAATCTATCTGCGGGTGCAGAGAATGGTTGAACCCCTTTATGTCGATGATCTGAAAATATTTCTCTAGTTCATGCCGAAATATTGCATAATCCATGAGGGCGACATGCTCGAAACCCATACACCAGCGCAGATTGAATTGGCGATAAAGCCACGGGCTTGAATTGGGTGTTGTGAATACGGCTATGCCGCCCATTTTCAGTATTCGATAAAGCTCGGACAGAAATGCAGTGCTTTCCTCGATATGTTCAATACACTCACCACAGAAAATGAGGTCTACGCTGTTGTCGGGAAGGTCGATATCATAACCAGTCGAGGTGAGATATTTGATCGTCTTGCCGCTGAGTGCTGGATCGGCAGACGATACTTTTTCGCTCATCGCGATGGCAACGGATGACACGTCGATGCCGATGCCGACCTTACATTGCTTAAGGCGATTGAAGATGCAGCCGAATCCCCACGATCCGACACCATAATCAAGGACAGTGGCGTCGCTCAAGTCTGGAAGATCCATGTTCGCAAGAATTTCGACCTTGCGAGTGTGCGCGGCAACATCCAATTTGCTCATAGTGCCGTAGATTTCGCCTTCCTTCTCGGCGAAGGCGGACTCATAGTGTTTTTGCAAGCTATCTTTCATGATGCAGATGCCTCGCGATGGGAAAGGAGGTCCTGATAAATCATCAGGGTATTTTGCGCACTGTTGCGAGCGCTGAGGTCACGAACGCGTTTCAAAGCACCTTCGCTCAACCTACGGTGAAGCGACGCGTCAGTAAGCAGACGCCGGGCCGCATCTGCCAATTTATCACTGTCGCTTTCATCGAACAGTAATCCGCATTCTCCGTCTAGGACGACTTCAGGAATGGCCCCGCTTTTAGAGGCGATTACCGGAACACCATGGACAAAGGCTTCCAGCGGCACCAGGCCAAATGATTCATACCGTGATGGAAACAACAGGCAGTAAGCGCGTGCCAGCAGTTTTTCTCTCACGGCATCGGAAACCATGCCCAAGAAATGCACGCGCTGTATTTCCTCTGACGGTATCATGTATTGGGCGCGCTGCTGCCAGCCTTCCGGATCGCTGCCGGCGATGACAATCCGCGCCTCCGGGTCTGCCGCAAGCATCGACGGGATGGCGGATAATACGAGATCGATACCTTTGCGCTTTTCTAAGCGACCAATGAACAGGATGATCTTGGAATTGTCGAGATGATCGGACCCCAGACCTTTGAGTTCCGGAAGGTCGTTATAATCTTCGTTGACATCAAACAACGGCCAGTAGGCTATTCCGCAATAGCTCTGGTGCCACCGCGCGTCGGGCGTGATCTTCTGCGCGGTGCTGATCGTCGACGCTATCTTCTCACTGATCGGGATGATCGCGTCGGCATTTTGGATCAGTTCCTTTTCGAAGCCATCGAACAACCTCGCCGTCCGCGGCTGCACAGCCCATCCGTTGATATCGGCCACGACGGTAAAGGGAGTGACGAGCCGGATGACCAGTGGCGGACGTTCGAAGCGGTTTACGACGGCGATCGCCAGCGCTTCGCTGTCCCACAGCGCGCTGTCGATCACGTCCACACGCTTTTCCTCATGGATGCATATGACTTGGTGCAGCGCAGCAACGGACCAAGTCATATTGTTATTGAGTCCCGCGTCCATGCCGGGCACGTCGATCGAGCGGGATTGAGTATAATAGACCGTCAGCGGTCCCTGACGGACGGCCCTCTCCTCGATGCCCGGCACCACGATGCTGACGTCATGACCCATCAGAATCAGTTCACTGACGAGGTGATAATAAAGCGTTCCAACGCCGCCGCCCCGCGTGAAGGGGGGCATTTCCTTGGTCACGATGCAGATATGCAGTCTGGGAATATCGCGTCCGACGACCTTGTATCCCTGCCGCAAAGCGAATGGCAGGAACGGCCTGCTTCCTGTCTCCAACTTGCGTGTTTTGGGCCAACACTTTGCGTCAGCCAGACCCTGCTCCATGCCTTTCTCGAGCGCTGCGAGCGCATTCTCAAACAGCGGTTTGGAGATTTCGCCACGGTCGAGCGCACCTTTCAGCGGCAGGACGCGTTCGCGCTCCAGTCGCTGCACCAGGTTGGACCGCAAAGTCTCGCCCGATAAACCGCTATAGGCTGCGACATAATAAGCCGTGTTCTTGCTGATGGTGTGCCAGTCGTAATTATACCGCCCCTTGCGATTGTGGCTCTGGGCAAACTCGTGCCGAACGAGCAAGTCGGGGGCATAGCCAATCAGATTGCCTTGCAATTGTATCCTTAAACAAAGCTCTGATTCATCGAGATAATAATCGAACTGTTCGTCAAATCCGCCGATGTCGACAAGGTGCTGACGTACAAATGTGGAGTTAGTACCAAGACATGAACGCAGCCACCCACCCTGACCTACTTCGTGACGAGGGATGTTGAGCCACGCGTTGCCGTGCCGGTCGATCCCAATATCCTCGGACTGAAAGCGCAGAGTTCCGGCAAAGAAGGCCGGGCCGCCCAGCGCCTTGGTCAGAAGCGGACGGCTGTTATATTCGTCGAGGATGCTGTCGATCCAGTTGTCGAACGGGATAGCGTCGTCATCGATAAATGCGACGATGTCGCCTCGAGCGAGTTCGATACCCAGATTTCTCGAAACTGAGAGATTGCGGAGCGGATTTCTGGCGATCTTAATCCGCCCGCGCCAGTTTTCCAGCAGTTCCTTCGTTCCGTCGTCGGACGGACCGTCGACGACGACCACCTCGAAATTGGGATTGGACTGACATTGGAGGTAATCGAGGCTGCGGGCGAGAAAATCGCGGCGATTATAAGTGCAAATGACGACTGAAACGCTTTTGTAGCGATCCTTTTCCGGCAGCATCGGTTTGATCGCTGTGACCAGGTCCGCGCGTACGCTACCCCGGGCAAAGCGCCCGGCATTGGCGGCCTGCGCCTCTACCAGCGCCCGGTATGCGGTAGTGTCCCTCGCGAGCGTAAAAAGTGCGCGAAACAGGCTGTCCTCATCTTCATGTAGACCGATGCCGCCCATGGTTTCGCGCGCGGCCGCGCGGTCCAGCGCCAGCACGGCCAAGCCGCGTAATGGTGCTTCGACGAGAGGAACGCCAAATCCTTCATGCACGCTGAGTGCGACATAAAATTGCGCCTCCCGCAATAACTGCTCGCGCCGTTCGTCACTGACCTTGCCGGTTATGGTCACATCATCGGTCAGCCCCAAAAGGTCGATTTCCTCCAGCAACCGCACATAATAATCATCGGCGGTGTTGAAGCCGCCCACGATCGCCAGACGGCTGGCCGCACTGGGATCCTGCTGGCGCGCGCGGGCAAACAGCCGCACTAGGTCGATCTGCCCCTTGTTGCCCGCTATCCGGCCTAGGAACACCCAGCTTCCCGGGACTTTGCCGCCTGCATGGCCCAGCCTGACGGGCGGGGCAGGGGGCACGACGATCGGCACGACGAAACTATGATCGGGCGGGGCGCCAAGCGCGATGAGCTCGTCAAGGTTATACTGGCTATCACCCCAGAAATAATGAAAATCCGGAATGAAATCGGCAAGCTGCTCCCGGCCTAACTTGCAGAACTTGTACAGATCAGAATTTTCAGAAAATAATTCGTGCGGCGTTATGTTGTGATATAAGAAAACCTTAGTGCAATACTGCCGAGCAGCCCAAGGCCCGGCATGTTCGGTGTAGCCGCACGAATGAAAAATGACAATATCATCCTCTTGTACACCTACATCTTCCAAGTTGATACGGTGGGACGACACGTCTTCATGATGAAATTTACTGACCACGATCGAATTAATTCCCATGTTTAAAAACATGCGATCGAGTTCAATGACTTGATTAGAAACGGCATCGGCACGGTCAAGCGCTTCGGTGACCTGAATGATGCGACCTTGGAACGACGTTCCAAGGTCTTCTTGCATAAATACCGGTTTCAATTTACTTACCTATCACAAAAAATAACGGGCTTGCGCGGATTGTCTTTTTGAAATTGTCTATAAACAGATCGGCGTCGTGAGCAGTGTAGGACAGGTTGTCCCTCAATAAAGTCAACGTTTGACTAAGTTCATCGCCTGCAACGGCCAAATTCGGCAAATGATCGCTATCGAATACAAGCGCGGGGTCGGCGACGGCCGCACTCCTAAGGCCACGCCTCTGTTCGCTCAACATATGCTCAATGCGAACCAGTCGTCGTCGCATTCCCCCTATCTCGGAAAGAAAACGTGAGAACCGGCGCCAAGGTGACTTACCATTTCGTTTGATAACCGCCGGAAGCCCGGTAAGGTCTATTCTCATTCTTTGCGCTTCAGTGGAGGTGGCAAGGGCAACGAGGATGGCTTCCTTGGTATCTCCTAATTCGAGACGACCCATGTAGTGATCAAAGCCCTCTCGGTCCGCCTGGCGCTTGAGGATTGTCGAATATGCGGCTTCGATAAATGATGCACTGTTAAGCGCGAGAAGATCATTGACATGCATTTTAACAGAAATCGCCTAAATTTGAATGCGCCGTTGGTGTAAAGCAACTGCACGGACAAGGAGTGGGTCAAGCAAACTATAAGACGCGCATATTGACACTTAAGAAACATTACGATTCGTGCAAGTTGACCATATGCTGATCATATGCCTGATTGAAATCTGGGTAAAATTGTATGTTGCCCTCATGTAGGACACCAAATTGCGAGCAGTGATGGCGGACATACTCAACGTCGTGTGAAATAATGAGCATTGCGCGATCAGCCCGTTTCTGGAATAATTCCACTGCGCATTTCTCATGGAAGCGAGCGTCTCCCACCGCGCTCACTTCGTCGATTAGATAACAGTCAAACTCGATAATCATTGAAATGGCGAAAGCGAGACGCGCGCGCATACCTTGCGAGTACGAGCGGACCGGTTCACGCAAGTACAACCCCAATTCCGTGAAATTTTCCACAAAATCGATATTTTGCGCGTAGTCCTGATTGTAGATACGGCTGATGAAGCGAACATTGTCCATGCCGGTTAGTGTGGCCTGAAACGCTCCGCCAAAGGCGATCGGCCAAGATACCGACATGCCACGAGTGATGCTCCCGGACGTGGGCTGTTCCGCGCCGCTGACAAGGCGAACCAGCGTCGACTTGCCCGCGCCATTGCGGCCTAGAATTCCCAACTTATCGCCCCGTGCTAGTTTGAACGAAATGTCATTTAAGACGATCCTATCGCCTTGGCGGGTGGGATAGACCTTATGGACATGATCGACGTCGATCATTCGGGAGTGATCCCTCGGTTGATGACCGCGACTTGCGCCAAGGCCAGCACCGATAGTGCCATGCACCATCCTAGAAGATATGGCAGGTCGTAATGCGTACGTATCTGGTCGCCAAAATAACCGTCACGAACGATCTCCACACCATTTACCATTGGCACGTATAGCGCGTACTTTTGAGCAGTCGGAGGGAGCGCATCGACCATGAAAGCTGCGCCAGAGAGTGGAAACATGATGTACGAAGCTGGATGCCACAAACGTTCCACCAAGTCGCTTTTCTCTCCAATGGCGCCTAGGAGCATAGCGAGTGCAGCGCCAAACCACGCCAACAGCAGCCATCCTTGTGTCACTTTTAGCACGTCTTCTGGCGGTTCCAGCCAACCTATATAGATGTAAAAAAGGCTGAGTACGATAAATGATATTGTCGCGCCGCCGGCTTCTAAGAGCACGCGGGCCAAGAAGATATCAATCACACGGACGTTCCGATGATACATGAGGGCCAAATTGGGCTCAATAGCTCCGATGCAGCGCGCTGGCATGTTTCGCCAGAGCAGAACGCTGGAATATCCCGTCAGCGCAAATGCCACGATTGGCAGGGAGGAGCCGTGAAACGCTTCTGCTAAGGTCCATAAGATGGTGACCCCGGTTGTAAAAAGCATCGGCTCCACGAACAGCCACAGAAAGCCGATATTGTGGCGTCCATACCGCGTGAGAATTTCGCGCATTAGCAGGGCATAGATTACACGCCATTGGATCGACGCACTTTTCCCAATTTCCATGAACTGCTGGACGGCCATGACCTAATCTCTAGTCTCTGTGTTCCAGCATGCCAGCTACTAGCATGCTAATAACAGCCCAGGCAGCAAGGCCGAGGATTAACGTAGAAAAGATTCCACGCCACCTGCGCGGCTCCAGAGGAGCATCGGGCACGTTAGGGTCAACGATACGCTCCACATATGCCTGTTTTCGGCGCGCCTCATTGCGGGCCTCTTCCAGCGAAGCCATCGCGCTGGCCAGATTTTTATCAGCAAACTGGCTCTCCAGCGCCAGCCGTTGATATTCGGCGGCACGCGATGAAAGGGACTTTTGATTTCCGGCAACGAGGCCAAGCTGCTCGTCTATCTCTTGCGCCAAGCCCTTGGCACGTACGTCAAGAATTGCGATCTGAGGATTTTCCGGGGTGTAGGCCCGCAGTTCGCGAAGCTGCATGCGGGTAGCGATCAGTTCGTCCTGAATTTTCGAAATCATCTGCAGCTGTACAGTTGCTTGCTTCTCGGGATCCACTACGCCCACTTGGTTTCGATAGACTGACAAGGCCAACGCAGCCGCCTTGGACTGAGCCTTTGCCTCATCAACTTCCCTCTGCGCGAAACGGATGAGATCTTGTCGCCCACGTTCGTTTAGCTTGTTGACGGTTGCTTCAGCCATCTCCAGCAGCTGGCTATTGATTTCGGCAGCATCCATCGGTGTGAAGGCCCGAACAGTGAGCGTCACAATGGAGGAGGTTGTATCCTGCTGGATTGCGACTTTCTTCTTGTAATATTTATACAAATCCTCGAAGCTATCACTTAGACCTAAGGGGGCGAAGCGATCAAAAACAGATATTGATGGCGCTGCGTATGCTTGGACGAAGTCGTCGTCGGTATTGAGGGCCGCGAGAGCATCGCGCGAAAGCATGTACTCTTGGGCGGCATAAATTTCGTCACCTGAGCTGCCGAAACCAGTGGACTTCAACAACACTCCTAGGCCGGTGGGCGACTGCTTGTCTGGGCTGCGAACCACGAACTGCGATTCAGATATATAAACGTTAGACGCGAATACTCCAAAGTACAGTATTGATAGTGCGGTTGGAATGACAACCATGAAAAGGAAGAGTGGCCGCACCTTTCCGAGACTTGCTTTAAACGACGTTTTCATTTGAACCTTGTCAGCCACATCGCTGTGGAGTTTCGCAGATTGGCGGACCCATGGGTTACGGGTGAACAATCATTTTTCTGTTCAGCAACGGAATTTCACAGCCCGCAGTGTCCAGCGGGAACCCCTAGCGATCAGAGTTGCCAGCGTCCAGCGTCGATGATTGTTGGCCTTCGAATATCGAAAATTTTGGCGTCACGGGTTGCGGTTTTTTAAAATCAAGCGGCATTCCTTGATCCGGAACGCCGCTTGCTCCATATGCCGGGTCATTTCAGCCACCGCTCGGTGGCTTTATACGGTGCTAGCTAACTTAATATGACAAAAATGATGGTTCCTGTCCGGCTGAGCGGCATTCTTTTCGTAGCTCTGGCCTTGGCCGGATGCGCAGTCTTGCCGGGTTCCGGTCCATCGACCGGGCAAATCGAACGTGCTGCAAACGGTCCGTCTGCCAGCGACGCTGGAATTGCAATTATCGATGTCAACGACGCAGTCGCACGCCACATAGTGGCTAGCAATTATCAGATACCTTTCTCAGAGAGCCTTGGCGAAGGGAGCCCGATGGGATCAGTAATCGGCAAGGGTGACGTGCTGGATATTGCGATTTGGGAAGCGCCGCCTGCTGCATTGTTCGGGGTTGCCGGTGGGGCAATGCAACTAACATCCCAAGGGGCGACTGCAAGGGGAACAGCGTTGCCCGAGCAAATGGTCGATAGCGATGGTCAGATCATTGTACCGTTCGTTGGCCGTGTTCAGGCCGCCGGACGGACCCCTCAGGAAATCGGACTAGAAATTAACACGCGCTTGATTGGCAAAGCACACCAACCTCAGACGATCGTCCGCCTTGCCCGCAACGCCGCGGCAAATGTGACTGTGGTTGGTGACGTCGCTACCAGCGCGCGCGTACCGCTGACGGCGCGCGGAGAGCGCGTACTCGACGTTCTTGCAGAAGCGGGCGGTGTTAAGCAGCCCGTTGGCAAAATGGTGATACAGATTACACGTGGTTCCAGCGTATCTGCACTGCCACTGGAAACCGTGATACGTGATCCCCGCCAGAACGTACGCCTACAACCTGATGATGTCATGACCTTGTTGTTCCAGCCTTACAGCTTCACTGCTCTTGGTGCAGTGGGGAGAAACGGAGAGTTGCCTTTCGAGGCTACGGGCTTAACTTTGGCGCAAGCACTTGGACGCATTTCTGGTCTGGATGACGCCCGTGCTAATGCGAAGGGCGTGTTCATTTTTCGCTTCGAACGACCAGAAGTTCTGCCTCAAAACCTGAAACAACTGGGTAAGCCGACACCAGATGGCAGGATCCCGGTTATTTATCGCATAAATCTGAAGGATCCTGCGACGCTCTTTGTGGCGCAGAGTTTTCCAATCCAAGACAAGGACGTGCTTTACGTTTCAAACGCTCCGTTGGCTGATTTTCAGAAGTTTCTTGGCGCGGTCTTCTCAACGCTGCTACCAGCGGCCACCACTGCAACAGTGATTTCGCAGCAGTAGGGTCGGACCAGTTTTTTAGACGTGGCCAAAGCTTTGCGTCCTTTTCTGGATTTGCTGCCTTTCCGCTTGGATCAGCACTTTGCCGGTCCAGCCTTGCGTCGGCTGCGGATAAAGCGCCGGCGAAAGGTGCAAAAAGCTACGGTACCTGCGATCCCTAGGCAGATACGGCGCATGTACGTGGATCTTGCAGTCATCAGTCGTCACGATGCCGGCACCGGCATTCAACGGGTGGTGCGCGCGCTGGCTCTCGCGCTTGCCGAAACCCCCGAAGAGCAATGGGACGTCCGGTTCGTTGCTGGCGATAGGCGAAACCCCTATCACGTCATTTCTTGGCCTTGTGAGGTGGAAGCGATTGACCGAACGCCAATTGTGGCGCGGCCGCGGGATGTCTTCATCGGTCTGGATTTCTCGCTCGACACCGTGCGTTACCATCGCCGGCAGCTTTCCCGTTTCCGGCGTGCAGGGGGAAGCCTTTGGTTTTTGGTGTGTGATCTGCTGCCAGCGGAGCGGCCCGAGTGGTTCTCTGCCAATAATGTCCTCCGGTACAAGGCGTGGCTTGAGATCATCGCGGGCATCGCAGATGGCTTCCTATGCATATCGCAACAAACCGAGGACGATTTGCGACGGGTGCTCGCCGAGCGCTTTGGCCTTGAGGAAGGTTATGCGACCCGCATCGTCCCGATGGGGCATGCAATCTCAGAATCTATGCTGCAGGAAGCTGCGGCAGCAGCTCCAGCAACCTCCCGGTTTGATATGACGCAGCCGTTCTCGCTAATGGTAGGAACACTGGAGCCACGCAAGGGGCACGCCGATGTCATCTCCGCCTTCAGCGAACTGTGGCTACAGGGTTCGCAATACCGCTTGGTGCTGGTCGGTCGGATGGGCTGGAAGATCGAAATGCTGCGCGATGCCATTCGTAACCATCCCGAGCATGGAGATAAACTTCTTTGGTTCGACGATGTCGGGGATCTGGAACTGGAACAGATATACCAAGCCTGCGAAGGGGTCATCGTTGCATCTCATGCGGAAGGCTTCGGCTTGCCGCTGATCGAGGCACTCGGACACTTCAAGCCTGTACTTGCTCGCGATTTGCCGATCTTCCGTGTCCACCAGGAGCGAGGGGTGCGTTATTTTCCCGCAACGGGCGATGCCGCGACGCTGGGGGATTACATCGGCAACTGGGTTACGGACATCAGGGCGGGCCGCGCGGCGGTCACGGCTCCGGACGCCGACTGGAAGAAGTCCGCTGCGATCATCATTGATGCGTTGGACGACCAACTCGAGCCGTCTGCGCATACATTAAGGGCATCGGCCTGATCGAAGCCGCGCGGGTCTGTCAACCGTACGTCGATCATCAGCTTTTGCGGACGATCTCTAGTGCCACTTCGCCGAGCGTAGCTGCCCGTTCCGGTGTCGCGCTTTCGGCGTAGCAGCGCAGTTCGGGTGCGTTGCCACTGGGGCGTAGGTGAATGATGTCGCCCCCATCAAAGGTGATACGCAGTCCGTCGGTGGTGTTGATGGCCCTCGCGTAGCCAGCTAGTTCGCCAAACATCGCCGAGGTGCGCTCCAGAACGTCTTCGTTCGTGCCTTCCTGAAGTCGCGTCAGCAGCGCTTGGCTCTTGGCGGTCGGGTAGTTCTGCAAACGGTCACTGAAGGTGTATCGTGCGGGCAGTTTTGCCTGTAGGCCGCTCAGCGTCATGTTCTGACGCCGGGCGGCGACCAGGACCGCGACCATAGGCAGTACCGCGTCGCGGGTCGGCAATGCCGAGAGTGTGCGATCGCCAGCCTTCACTGGTGAAGCGATCAAGAATCCGCCGTTCGCCTCGTAACCGCAGACGCTCCCGAAATCGGCGAGCAGAGCGTTCATTGCCTCGATAACGAAGGGGGAGCCGATGCGAGTACGGCGCACGGCGAAGAAGGCGCCCGACAGCTCCAACGCC
Organism: Qipengyuania sp. L-5Y; assembly: GCF_056859455.1. NCBI lineage: Bacteria > Pseudomonadati > Pseudomonadota > Alphaproteobacteria > Sphingomonadales > Erythrobacteraceae > Qipengyuania > Qipengyuania sp. L-5Y. Next base: position 197,094 of record NZ_JBSXOM010000028.1, read on the forward strand.
GAGTTGCAGCTGATCGGGGTGGCCACGGCATCGATCCCGAGCGCCTCCGCGCACAGGATACCCAGCACGTCGCCGCGCATCCATACACCGGTTTCATCGGCAAGCAGCGGGCGATCGCTATCCCCATCAGTTGAAAGGATCGCATCGAGGTCGAGTTCGCGCGCCCAGTCAAGCGCGAGCGCCTGATCCTCGGGCCTGACGGCTTCGGTATCAACAGGGATGAACTGTTCGGAACGACCCAAGCGTACGACCTCTGCACCCAGTTCGGTCAATATCCCGGCAAGCAAGTCACGGCCAACAGCGGAGTGTTCGTAGACGCCTAGTTTCATGCCGCGCAGCGCTTCGGCGCCAAAAAAATCGACGTAGCGCAATGCGTATGGGGCGGCCACATCTATCAATTGCCCGCAGTCTTCCGGTGTGACTAGCATGCCCGCAGCGTCGAACAGACCGGGCAGCGTTACGGTTTGCGCACGCATTGCCAATTCGTCGGGCTTGAGCACTTCGCCGTCCGCGCGGTTAAATTTAATACCGTTGCGATCATCGGGAATGTGGCTTCCTGTCACCATCAGCGATGGGATGGCCTGTGCGAATCCGTAGGCCGCAACAGCGGGTGAGGGCACAAAGCCGCAGTAGGCCACTTGTCCGCCCATGTGCCGGATCGCGGCGGCGCAGGCGGCTAGGATGCGCGGGCTCGATGGGCGCAAGTCTCCAGCGATTGCCACTGCTCCGCCAGGTTTAAACTGGCCGATTTTGGCCATATGCTGCAGGAATCCGCACGCATACGCAAAGCAGACCTCATCCGTCATCGCGGTAACGAGGCCGCGCGCGCCACTGGTACCGAAGGCCACACCAGAATCCGCCATGATGTTGGCGATCGAAGCAGTGCGTATCATTGTCATTCCCCCACTTGCGACAACGCCGCGCGGTCCTTCTCATGGCGAAGCCGAATGCGGCACCCGCCAAACAGGATGACGGGAACGATCGCGGGAATGTCTGTCATGTTAACTCGTATATTGTGTAATGGCGCGGCATAAGCAAACTTGGCGCGAAAGCAAAACCGGTTGTCCGCGATGAGGAAGGTGTAATCGGTAATAATCGCACCTGCTCCACCTCGGCCAAAGCCCGTCGAATTGCGTTTTTGCGGCGGAGTGTTTTATCGCGCCGGTTGCTGCCGAGCCGGGCGACTGAGAATTAGAGACGGAGTTCGCTCAACGACCGTTCGTTTGCATTAGGTGCAGCGACCAAGCAAACGCCATCGGAAGAAAACATGACTTCCGAGAGTGCTTCCGCAAAGCCGCAGCTGCCCGGTGCGATAACTTCGCTGCCGATCGTCACATCGCCGTTACGAGGGATGACCAGAAGTTTGCCAGAATAGCGTGCGGCCACATCGTCTCCCGGGGGGCCTACTACTTGGTCAAGCTGGAATAGCGGTCCTTTTACCAATGTCGCGCTAACACCTGGCGAGACATACATATGACACTGATCGAGCACATAGGGTTCGCCTTTCGCTATCGCCATTCCTTCGTCCAAGTGCAGTTCGCGCCGACGGTCATAGTCGTAGAGGCGATAGGTGATGTCACTGTTCTGCTGCACCTCAATCAGGCTCACGCCTGCGCCGATGGCATGCACGGTGTTCGCCGGAATGTAGAAAAAGTCACCCGGTGACACAGTGTGCCAGGTCATCTTTTGCTCTATCGAGCCGTCCATGGCGGCTTCACGCATTTCGTCAGCCGAAAGTGGCTCATCGAAGCCAATGCCCAATTTCGCGCCCTCTTCGGCGGCGAGGATGAGCCAGCACTCTTCCTTACCTTGTTTGCCCAAGCCCTTTTCGACTGTCTGGTTATCGCTAGGATGCACCTGCACAGACAAGGGTTCGCTGGTGAAGATGTACTTCACCAGCAGCTCAGGCAACGCCTGCGGCGGCTCAAACCAAATCTCGCCGATGCGCTCCCCTTCTCGTGTGCCAAAGGGAGCAGGCAGTTCGCACTTTCCCCAAGGCTTTGCGACCTGACGGATTGGAAGCTGGGCGTTCATTGGGCGTGTCCTGGATTTTCGTAGCAAAACTATTGGTTGACGGCGCCGGCCAACTTGCCGACTTTTTGCGTCCCGGTGACGCTGGTGATCATGACGTCATCGCCATCGACAACGACGATTACGTTTTCCAACCCAATAACCGAAACGCGCAGCCTGTCAGTATCTACAAGAACATTTCGGCAATCGACCATCTCGACCGTACCGGCGCCGCGCACTGAGTTGCCCGAGCTATCACGTTCCAGTGCTTCGTGCAGGGCATGCCAGTTACCGATATCGGACCAGTTCATGACGGCCGGAACCATGGCAGCACGTTCGGTGTTTTCCATCACGGCATAGTCGACGGAGTCGCTAGGGACGTTGCCGAAGACATCAGCATCTGGGTGGAAGCGCTGGCCCTCTTCCTGACCCTTGGCGACGGCCTCCTTTACGCCGGCCGCAATCTGGGGCCTATGGCTTTCAAGCTCAGCGATGAAATCTTTGACGCGGAATGCGAAGATGCCGCCGTTCCAGGCGTAGCTACCTTCGGCCAGAAAAGATTTGGCGCGCTCAAGATCAGGCTTTTCGATGAACTGTGCGGTGCGATAGCCGGCGTCGGAAATTTTTTCTCCCTGACGCAAATAGCCGAACCCGGTTTCTGGCGTTGTGGCCTCGATCCCGAAGGACACCAGCCATCCTTCGCTTGCCAAGTCCGCGGCGGCACGGGCCGTGGACGCAAACGCATCAGCATCACCGATGTGGTGGTCGCTCGGACACACCAGCATGATCGCATCATCAGGCAGGCGATACGCGGCCAGTGCGATCGCGGCCGCAGTATTGCGCGCGGCAGGCTCGACGATGACTTGGCCGCCTTCCATTTTACCCAGTTGTGCTTCGACATGTTCGACATGTTTCCCGCCGGTCACCACGACTGGCGGAGAAAAGCCTCTCGACGCGGGACAACGACGCAGAGCGGCTTCGAATAAAGTGCAATCACCAACCAAGGACAGAAAGGGCTTTGGCTTTACTGCCCGGCTGCGAGGCCACAACCGTGTGCCACTACCGCCGCAAAGAATAACAGGTACTATCGTGGGCATTTGCGTCCTTCAGATAAAATGCTTGGCCATCCAAGCCGACCTCCTAAAGATCGCGGGCAGTATTGCAATGTGTAGTGATCGGGACGGCGATCTCATTGCAGACCTCCGGAAAATCATTGCGATTTTACATTCTCACGACCGAATTTCAGCTAGAAATTGATAGGACATGCATGGCGCACGCCTACTATACCTGGCAATCACCTACTCACATTAGCGCTGCGAATGTTGTGAGTTCCTTCCCTTATCAGCTCCAAATTTCCTGACGGCTCAATGGTCACCTCGGACCGCCGGCCAAAAATGTCAGACTTCGGCAGCTTCATGCAACCGGCATATTGTCAATCAGCCGCGTCCCGCCGATTCGTGCAGCTACGAAAAATCGGTCGCCCGGACCAGGCTCACTCGCAGGGGCAAGGTCGCGGCCATCGCGAATTTCGGCGTAATCGATCGAATCGAACCCTGCATCGAGCAGCCGGTCACGAAAGGCTTCGAGAACAGACCCGGTCGCATCACCTGCGCCGATGCGCTCGATTGCCAAGCGCATCTCTTGCGGCAGAGTTGCGGCGATGGCGCGATTCTCGCGGGAGAGATAGGCGTTGCGACTGCTCATCGCGAGTCCATCGTCTTCTCGCACGATTGCGACGCCGTGGATCGCATCGACATGGGGGCGGGTAAGGTCCAGGTCTCTCGCCATCCGGCGTATTACGGCCAACTGCTGCCAGTCTTTCTCACCGAAGAAAGCCATGTCGGGCCGGACCTGATTGAACAGCTTGCAGACAACCGTCGCGACACCATCGAAATGGCCGGGGCGATTGACCCCACAGAGGCCTTCGCTAACACCTGAAACCGATACGTTGGTCGCATAACCTTCGGGGTAAACTTCTCCCGGGGGAGGGGCCCAGAGCAAGGAAGCCCCCTCTGCCTTCAGCAAAGCGGCATCTCGCGCAAGCTGTCGCGGGTAGGCGTCCAGATCTTCGTTCGCGCCGAATTGCCGAGGGTTTACGAATATCGATACTGCGACGTGGTCGGCCGCCCGGCCAGCCTCTCGTACCAGCGTCAGATGGCCTTCGTGCAGGGCCCCCATCGTCGGCACCAGTGCGAGTGTACCGGTGGCCTGCAAGGCATCAGTTTCACGACGCAGATCTGATAATTGGGTGACGGTTTGCAAGGAGCCTCCTCCCGGTTACGATAAAGGGCGGGCGTCCTGTGCCGTCCCGCCCCATAACTTGCAAGCCGGTGCTTCTCAGCGCGCCTCGGGTGCTGCCGCCGCCGCATCGAGCGGCAGGCCGCCCAATTGGGTTACCATATCGGTATAAGCGTTGAGATAGGCGAGCACGATGATCTGGCCGATAGCGGTATTTTCGTAGCCGCCGAACCCCCCGGCAGCCCCTCCTCCCCCGCCGAACAGGCCGCCCCCAACGGCCCAGCCAAGATCCTTTTTCTGGAAATACCCTTCGACCAGCGCCTCTTCGACAGTAGTGCGCACATTGACGAGCGACAGCACGACGTTCGCTTCGCCTTTTTTCACCCGAATGCCGCCCGCAAGCGCCCCTGCAGCGCGGCCGAACAGGCCTCCGACGACACCGCCCAAGGCGCCGCCCCCACCGCCGGAATTGCTGTTCGCACTGACAATATCGGGTTGCAGGAAGTAATCGGCAGTCACCACCTGGCCCAGCCCGACATTCTGTCCGTCCTGAAGCTCGCCCTGTTCCTGCAATGCCCGTTCCATCGCACGGCTCTGCATCGCACGACCTCGGCTGACCATGGTGAAACAACCCGAACGCTGAACGAAGACGCGGATGATCTGTTCTGGGCTGCCGAGATTCAGTTCACGCCACCATTTGTCGTCCGGCTCGACGACCGCAATCGTACCGAGATTTCGGGTGCACCGTGGAATTTCCGTCGCCGCACGATCCTGTGCCTTGCGACCGGACGATTTGCCTTGTGCCAGAACGGGCTGGCACACCAGGCCGGTCATCGACAGTACGGCTAGTGCCGCGAGAAATGCCTTTTTCATAATCCGGGGTCCCCCATTGTGAAAACAGTGCGCGGCTGCCGACTTGCTGTCGTGTCTCGCCCGTCGCACGCGACCCGGATCGGCGAAGATTATCAAATGATCGGCATTGCGCTAGTAGGGATGCGTCATTCTGGAAAAAAACGCCTTCCGGGCACTAGGCGCGTTGCCGCCACGTGATGGGGCGGATAGGGAATTGCGCAGCATGATTTTTCCAGCTTTTTCCTGATGGTTTCGCAACCTCATCGCATTGTCTTCGCCAATGAAAAAGGCGGAACGGGCAAATCGACGACAGCAGTGCATGTCGCCGTCGCCCTCGCGTTTCAGGGCGCCAATGTCGTCACTTTCGATCTCGATCATCGGCAGCGGACGATGCATCGCTATCTCGAAAATCGCGCAGAAACGATGCGCCGTCGTTCGATCACTCTGCCGACGGCTCGCTGCCATGTCGTCGAAGATATGGACGAAGGCGCCATGGAAGCCTTGATCGAAAAGCAGGCGGCCGGTGCGGACTTTATCGTCATCGATACGCCGGGGCGTGACGACCCGCTGGCCCGGCATTCCGCGACCACTGCCGACACGCTCGTCACCCCAATGAACGACAGTTTCGTCGATTTCGATCTCATAGGTCAGGTCGAAGGGGAGAGTTTCAAGGTAAAGAAGCTGTCCTTCTATGCCGAACTCATCTGGGAAGCGCGGCTGAAGCGCAGCAGGACCTCGATCGAACAGCAGCGCGCGCAAATGGACTGGGTCGTTGTCCGCAACCGCACGGGTTATACCGAAGCGCGCAACATGGCCCGGATCGAGCAGGCCCTGGGCGAAATGGCGAAACGTGTTGGTTTTCGCGTGGCCAAGGGACTGTCAGAACGCGTCGTCTATCGTGAGCTCTTCCCCTCTGGATTGACCTTGCTGGACAAGGGACAACTGGGCGATCTTGGCACCAGCCACCTTGTTGCACGGCAAGAGCTACGCGGCCTTGTCGCGAGTCTGCGTTTACCGGGTAGCGGCAACGAAAATTCCGAAGGCGGCACGCAGTGATCCGGCTCATAGCGCTTTTGGTGCTGCTTTCGGTTGCATGTCGCTGGATATTCGGAAAATGGCCATGGGAATACCTCCAGGCAAAGCCAGCCAATCAGATCGGTATAGAAAAAGCGCGTTCGCTCTTGGGCGTAGGTGTGGGGGCCGATCGCCGCGAAATACGCGAGGCGCATCGTCGCAGAACTGCCATGATACATCCCGACAGAGGCGGTTCGAACGCGGCAATGCAGGAACTCAACGCTGCCCGCGACTTATTGCTAAGTGACACAATGCACGAAAAACCGGAGCGTCCAGAATGAGCCATGCTTTCGATCCCACCGTTCTGCGCGAGTATGACATTCGCGGCATTATCGGGGAGACCTTGGGCCCGGACGATGCGCGGGCAATCGGTCGCGGGTTTGCAACCATGCTTGCTGAGGCGGGTGGGAGCAAGGTTGCCGTCGGATATGATGGTCGGGTCAGTTCGCCTTTGCTCGAACACGCTTTGATCGAGGGACTGACCGCATCGGGCATGGACGTCGTCCGGATCGGCATGGGGCCGACACCGATGCTATATTATGCGGAAGCTTCCGCCGATGATGTCGATGGCGGCATCCAGATCACCGGCAGCCACAACCCGGCAAATTACAACGGTTTCAAAATGGTGTTCCAGGGTCGGCCGTTCTTCGGCGCAGATATCCAGGAGCTGGGCCGCCGCGGCGCAGAAGGCGAATGGGCCGACGGATCGGGCGAAGTTGAAAGTCGCGACGTAATCGACGCGTATATCGAACGTATGATCGAGGCACTCAACGGCGTTGAACCAGGTGTGCTGGACAGTCTCAAGGTCGGGTGGGACGCAGGCAATGGCGCTGCCGGCCCCGCTCTTGAAAAACTGACGGCGCGGCTTCCGGGCGAACATCACCTCTTGTTTACCGAGGTCGATGGGAATTTCCCCAATCACCACCCCGACCCGACGGTAGAGGAAAATCTCGAGGACCTGCGAAAGCTTGTCGCCGACAAGTCGCTCGATTTTGGTGTGGCGTTCGACGGGGATGGAGATCGCATCGGTGCAATCGATGGCGAGGGGCGCGTAATCTGGGGCGATCAGTTGCTCATGATCTACGCGGAAGACCTGCTGGCACGGACGAAGGGCGCGACGATCATTGCCGATGTGAAGGCCAGCCGAGCGCTGTTCGATCACGTGGCAACACATGGCGGCAATCCCGTAATGTGGAAGACCGGCCATTCTCTGATAAAATCCAAGATGAAGGAAACAGGTTCGCCGCTCGCAGGCGAAATGAGCGGGCATGTCTTCTTCGCGGACGAGTATTACGGGTATGACGATGCACTCTATGCGGGTGTCCGACTGATGACCGCGGCAGCGCGGCTTGGCCGATCGGTTACCCAGTTGCGCGGAGCGATGCCGCCTATGGTCAACACGCCTGAAATGCGGTTTCAGGTCGATGAGAGCCGCAAGTTCGCTGCGATCGAAGAGATCGCCGGTAGGATCGCTGCGAGCGATGCGGTTGCCGACACCACCGATGGTGTGCGGGTAACGACCGACGATGGCTGGTGGCTGCTACGGGCTTCGAACACGCAGGATGTCCTTGTCGCTCGCGCCGAAAGCGAAAGCCAGGAAGGCCTGGACCGACTTGTTGCACAGATCGATGCGCAGCTTGAAGCGTCCGGTCTTCAGCGGGGGCCACAGGCCGGCCATTGATCCAGCGGTAACATCAGGGAGGGAAGTGATGCGAAAATTGGTCAGGACAACGATAGCGATCGCAGCACTTGCTGCTGCGAACCCGCTGTTTGCACAAGATGTGGACAGCGAGGAGTCCGCAAGTTCAACGCCTGAGAGGATGGAAGAATTCGCGGGTCTGATGGCCGGCCTCTTTCAAACCGAGCCCCTAACTTCAGAGCAGCAATCGCGGCTGCCCATGGCAGAGGCAGTCGTTGGCCAGATGATGCCCGAAGGCTTCTATGGCAAGATGATGGGCGACATGATGGACAAGATGGTACGTCCGGTGGTCTCCATGTTCGCGACACCGGAATTCATCCTGGCCTCACGGCTCGAGGTCGAACAGGAGGCGATCGCGCAGCTTGGCGAGACTGAGCAGGTCGAGATACTGTCCATGCTCGACCCTGCGTATGATCAGCGCGTCGATGTCATCTTGGACGTCCTGACCGGCAAGATGGGTGGCATGTTCTCGGCAATGGAAGGTCCGATGCGGGACGGCCTTTCCAAAGCCTATGCCGTGCGGTTCGACGAGAACCAGTTGAACGACATTTCTGCATTTTTCGCCACACCTACCGGCGGCGTTTATGCGAAAGAATCGATGGCGTTGTTCTCCGATCCACAGGTGATGCAGGCCAGCATGCAGGCATTGCCCGCCATGATGAGCGGATTCGGAGACATGGAATCGTCGATGAAAGAAGCGATGGGTTCGCTCCCCGCCGAACGTGCGTATGCGGATCTTACCTCCGCCGAACGGAGCCGGCTGGCTGAACTTCTGGATGTGGATGCGGATAGCTTGGGCGAAATCGTAAAGCCGCCCAAGCCTATGGATGAAACGGCCCTCGACCCAGAAATGTAGAGTGGACACGCGGCAACTGCGCGGGGGCGGAACCGAACCCACGGCTCCATCGCTTCTGTCGTGATGCAGTCCGTTGTGCCGCCAGAACTGGAAGGTTGGTTTGCCGGACGCGGCTGGCGTGTCAGGCGCCATCAGATTGATATGCTGGGCGCCAGCGATGCCGACCGGCACGCCTTGCTGGTGGCCGACACCGGGGCTGGGAAGACTCTCGCGGGTTTTCTCCCGACGCTGGCCGATTTCACGCCCTCGCGCCTCGATGGTGATAAGCCACCCGAGGGTTTGCACACCCTTTATGTGTCCCCGCTCAAGGCATTGGCACATGACGTGCAGCGCAATCTTCTGACGCCGATCGAAGAGCTCGACCTGCCAATCCGGGTCGAAACCCGTAGCGGAGATACGCCTTCCGACCGCAAGAAGCGCCAGCGGACACGGCCACCGCACGTCCTGCTGACGACACCGGAAAGCCTGTCTCTGCTGCTTTCCTATCCCGACAGCTTCGAACTGTTCCGCGGGCTGAAGCGGGTGGTGATTGATGAAGTACATGCGTTCGCGACGGGCAAGCGGGGCGATCTGCTCGCCTTGGCGCTGGCGCGGCTACAGGCGATTGCGCCGGGCATGCGGCGAGCGGCGCTGTCGGCAACGCTGGCCAATCCGGAAGGGTTTCGCGAATGGCTGGCGCCGTGGGGGGATATCGACACTGTCCGGTTGGTCGAGGGCGAGGCCGGGGCACGGGCGGAGGTCGAGATCCTACTGCCGGACGAGGAGCGCGTGCCATGGGGCGGGCATGCGGCGACCTGGGCCATACCGCAGCTGTACGAACAGATCAGGGCCAACAGGACGACGCTGATCTTCACCAACACGCGGTTCCTCGCCGAGTACATCTTCCAGAATTTGTGGGAAGTGAATGAGGAAAACCTACCGATCGGCGTCCATCACGGCTCGCTAAGCAAGGAAGCGCGGCGAAAGGTGGAGGGAGCGATGGCGCGGGGCGAACTGCGCGCGCTGGTGGCGACCGCCAGCCTCGATCTGGGGGTCGACTGGGGCGATATCGATCTGGTGGTGCAGATGGGGGCACCGAAGGGATCGTCGCGCCTGCTGCAGCGCATCGGGCGGGCCAACCACAGGCTCGATCAGCCCAGTCGCGCCTTGCTCGTGCCGGGCAACCGGTTCGAATTCCTCGAGGCAACGGCCGCGAAGGAGGCGGTCGACGAGGGCAAGCGCGACGGCGAGGAATTCAGGCCCGGCGGGCTCGACGTGCTGGCCCAGCACGTGATGGCCTGCGCCTGCGCGGCACCGTTTCAGGAAGCCGAGCTGCTGGCGGAAGTCCGCTCGAGCCTTTCCTATGCCTGGCTGGACGAAGAGATCTGGGAGCGTGTCCTCTCTTTCGTGGAAACCGGCGGATATGCCCTGAAGGCCTACGACAAGTTCAAGCGCATCGTCCGCGACGCCGACGGCGTCTGGCGCCTGAGCCACCCCGAGCAGGCACAGCGCCACCGCATGAACGCCGGGATCATCATCGATGCGGAAATGCTCGATGTACGCATTAGCGCGGGGCGAGGGCGCGGCGGACGGTCTCTCGGCAAGGTCGAGGAGCGCTTTGCCGCATCGCTAAGCCCCGGCGATACCTTCGCGTTTGCGGGGATGAGCCTCGAGGTGATCAAGGTGCAGGACATGGAGGTCGTCGTGAAGGCAGCCAAGGCCAGCGCCATGATCCCCAGCTACGGCGGTGCGCGACTGCCGCTGACGACGCATCTTGCCGACCGGGTACGCACGATGCTTGTCGATCGCGCCGGCTGGGCGCGCTTTCCCGACGACGTACGCGAATGGCTGGAAGTGCAGGACTGGCGCTCGCAGATGCCCGGACCGGGGCAGTTGCTAGTGGAAAGCTTCCCACACGCGAAGCGCCATTACAGCGTCTATTACACTTTCGAAGGCTGGAACGCGAACCAGAGCCTGGGAATGCTGATCACGCGGCGAATGGAAGAACGGGGCCTGATGCCGGGCGGGTTCGTCGCAAACGATTATTCGCTCGCCGTATGGGGCCTGAAGCCAGTGCAGGATCCGGCCCCCTTGCTGTCGCCCGACATCCTGCAGGATGAATTCATCGAATGGGTGCAGAATTCGCACCTGCTTCGCCGCGCGTTTCGTGAGGTTGCCGTTATCGGCGGGCTGGTGGAGCGCCAGCATCCGGGAAAGCGCAAGACCGGCAAGCAGGTCACCTTCTCGACCGACCTGATCTACGACGTCCTACGCAAATACGAGCCGGACCACGTTCTTCTCGAAGCGGCGTGGGCGGATGCGCGAACCCGGCTGACAGATGTCGGGCGACTGGGTGATCTGCTGGACCGTTCCGCCGAACAGCTGGTGCATGTCGAGCTCGACCGGGTGAGCCCGCTTGCAGTGCCGGTCATGGTCATGATCGGCCGCGAGGCGACGCCGCAGGGTTCGGTCGACGACGAGCTGTTACTGGAGGCGGAAAGCCTTGCCGGTGCAGCCATGCGGGTGGACGAGGTGGATTTGCCTGCCGACTGAGCGGCATTGGGTGAATGCCAGCCAATGTTCGGCACCGCATAAAAAGAAAGGGGCGGATCGCTCCGCCCCTTTCCGAGTATTCTATCGACGTTCCGCTGGATCAACCGGCCTTTCCGAATGTCCTGTAACGTTCGTTACCGACGAAGCCGAACTTGGTCACGCCGCTCACCTTGATCAGCTGCAGGACCTTTGCGGAAAGGTCGTAGCTGGCGAGGGGTTCGGGTTCGAACTGCAGTTCCGGTTCGACAGCCATCTGTGTCGACTGATCGAGCAGCGTACGCAGCTGGCCCTGATCGATGGAATTGCCGTTCCACAGGATTTCGTCGGTTGCCGTCAGCACCAGCTTGTTCTTGTCCGGCTCGACAGTGACGTCGGGCGGGGTTTGGCTGGGTGCCGGAAGGTCGATGTCAACCGAGTGGGTTGCGACCGGGATGGTGATGATGAACATGATGAGGAGAACGAGCAGGACGTCGATCAACGGCGTCATGTTCATTTCCATCATCGGGGCGCCATCATCGCTACCGCCTGACATTGCCATAGTGGATTACTCCCTAATCTGCTTGGCGAAACGCACGATCAACCGTTGGGGTCGACCGGGTTCGAGATGAAGCCGACGGTGGGATAACCCGCCGCCTGGACGTTGTAGATGGCACCTGCAACGCACGACCACGGAGCATTGACGTCACCACGAATATGGACCTGCGGAATCTTTTCCGGGTCGTTCATGATCACTTCGGGACCGCCGGCGCGCTGCACGATGTTGTCGAGGCGTTCAAAGGCCCGATCGTACAGTTCTTCCGACGTCACCGCGGTGGTGTTGTTGAAATATACCCGGCATTCGCCATTGCGCGATGCGCCCTGGAAGCCGGGTTCGCCGGCGCTAACACCGTTATCGTCACTGGTGCTGACGGTCAGGAGAAGGTTTTCGACCTTGTCCTGAGATTCGACCGATTCGAAAACCGGAATTTCCAGCTTCTCGATGGTCTGGATCGCGACCGGAACCGCGATGAGGAAGATGATCAGAAGCACCAGCATCACGTCCACGAGTGGCGTGGTGTTGATGTCCGACATGGGCGCATTGCCGCCACCTCCTGTCGAAATCGCCATGGTTCAGTTCCTAACGTTCGAAATTCTTGGGTTCGATGCGAGGGTGTCGGGGACGGCCGAAGCCGCCCCCGGGTTCCGATCGATTACTTCTTGACCGTAGTCGTGGTCGTGGTGGTCGCGCCTGCCGGTGCCGTACGAGCAGCCTTGGCGGCCTGCTGCGTCGACGTAGCGGTCAGGGCAGCCGGCTTCACCGTGCCGTTCGAGTTGATGTAGGCAAGCAGGTCGGTCGTGAAGGCGCCGAGCATTTCAGCGATGCGCTTGTTACGACCCTGGAGCCAGTTGTAGGCGAACACGGCCGGAACCGCGACCAGAAGACCGATGGCGGTCATGATCAGTGCTTCACCAACCGGGCCTGCGACCTTGTCGATCGAAGCCGAACCGGCGATGCCGATGTTGATCAGGGCGCGGTAGATACCGATAACCGTACCGAGCAGTCCGACGAACGGTGCGGTTGCACCGACCGTTGCGAGGAACGGCAGGCCACCAGCAAGCTTGGAGTTGATGGTGTCTTCCGAACGCGCGAGCGAGCCGTGCATCCAGTCGTGGGCTTCGAGCTTGTCGGTCATCTTGGCGTGCTGATCTTCTGCGAGGATCGCATCGTCGACGAGCTGGCGCCATGCGCTGTTCTTGTCGAGCTTGGTAGCGCCGTCACGAAGGCTGTTGGCCTTCCAGAAGTTGGTACGCACGGCCTTGTACTGGCTCATCACCTTGCGCTGTTCGAGCAGCTTGGTGAAGAGAATGTAGAACGAGCCGACCGACATGATCACCAGAACGGCGAGGATCGACCAGGCAATGATGCCGCCCTGTTCCATGGCTTCCATGAAGCCAAAGGAGTTCTGCGGCGCTGCTTCACCCGCAGCAGCAAGAAGTTCGAAGGTCATAACGAATAATCCTTTTGAAAATTCCGATATCCGCCCGCCGCAGCAGGCGCGGGATAATTAATTCAGCTGATAGACGATGGTGGTCGATACCGTGTCCTGCACGGGATCGCCTGCCGCATTGGTGGCGGGGTTGTAACGAGCATAACGCGTCATCCCGTCACACGCTGCCGCATCGAGATCACTCGATCCGCTCGAACGCGAAACACTGCAGGATGATACGCGGCCATCAGGGCTGATGGTCACTGTTACGCCCACAGAGCCTTCGGTGCCTTCACGTTCGGCACGACGAGGGTAGTTGCTCTGAATGCGGCGCGCCCAACCAGACTGACCCCGTGGGGTAGCACCGGAAGTCCGGTCAACGGCCGGCGGTGGCGGCGGTGCCGGGGGTGCCGGCGGCGGAATGACGAGCCGCGGGGGTGCCGGCGGCGGAATCGTCTGTTGCGTCCGGATCGGAGGCGGAGCCGGCGCGATATTGATCGGCGGCGGCGGTGCGACCGGCGGCGGCGGCGTATCCGGAATATCTTCCGGCGGCGGCGGCGGCGGTTCTTCTTCGGGCGGCGGGGGTTCCTCGATATCGATCGTAGTCACACGCTCGACCACCTGCTGGACCGCATTATATGCGAGGCCGGTGATGAGGGCGTAACCGAGAGCGATATGGATGAGGGCAACAATGATGATCGCGACGACGCGATTGCCGCTCATCTGTTGGTCAGCATAAGCCATTCGGTTGCATCACTCCATCGGCGCCCCGGTAACCCGGGGCAGATTGACACCCATTGCGACCCGCCTGAATGGCAAGAAATGGGTGCCGTTAAGGCGTTTGCGCCACCTGGGCACGAAATGCCAAGCGGCAAAGACGCACCGAAGTTCCCGATAAGAACCCGGACGCCTCCCCCCAAGCAACAATGTATCATTTACTCGGGTCCGGGGCGATCCTTACCCAAGGAGCCCCCCCTCCGCAAACGCTTTATCGGTTAACCGCGGATTCAGTGCTTCCCGGGAAGGAACCCTGAATGGCCCCGGTGGTTTTCCGAATCGCGAGCACCGACGCATCAAAAGAAAGATTCTTGCCCATGTCGAATTCCCGAGTGCCTTCACGCCTGCTCCTCGCCTGTGCGGCGCTGGCGATGGTGCCATCCGCAGCGGGTGCTCAGCAGGCGGCGGGGACAGCGCCTGCGCTGACCTATGCCGATCTGGTCGATCTGGCCGACACGGCTCCTCTGGTGGTGCGTGCGGAGATCCGCAATCAGGCTACTGTCGAGCGGGAACGCTCCCCGGGTCTCGCCCCGGGTTTCGTAAGGCTTTACGTCGAGGCGCGCACGTCTGCGCTGATCGCGGGCACGACTCCGGTAGGCGAGTCCCTGCGCTATCTCGTCGACGTGCCCATGACGGCTAAAGGCAAGGCGCCCAAGCTGAAGAAGCAGGATGTCATTCTGTTCGCGCGGCCCGTGCCGGGACATGCCGATCAGATCCAGCTGATCGATCCGCAGGCCCAGTTCCCTTACAGCGAGGCGTTCGAGACCCGGCTACGGCCGGTGCTCTCGTCCCTGCTGTCGCAGGATGCGCCGCCGAAAGTAACGGGGATCCGCGACGCGCTGGCGGTGCAGGGCACGCTGGTGGGGGAATCGGAAACGCAGCTGTTCCTCGATACGGAGAACGACGGTCCGGTATCGGTGACGATCGTGCGCCGCCCGGGTCAGGAGCCGCGCTGGGGCGTGTCGTGGACCGAGATCGTCGATCAGTCCGCCACCGCCCCGCAGCGCAATACGCTGGAATGGTACCAGCTGGCCTGCGCACTGCCGGAGACCCTGCCGACCAATGCCAATCTGTCGCAGGACCCGCGGTCGCGGGAAATTGCGGCGGCGGACTATGCGCTGGTGCGCCAGGCGCTCGGGAAATGCGAGCGGACCCGCGGCTGAACAGGCCCGGCTTCACCCTTTCCAAGACAAACTGGTTCCAACTGACAGGCATGCTGCGCTAGGCGAGCGGGCATGTCTGATCCTTTACGCATAGCCCTCGCCGGGCTCGGCACTGTCGGCACCGGCGTGATCGAGCTGCTCGAAACCAACCGTTCGACGATCGAACGCCGCGCGGGGCGGGCGCTTCAGATCGTTGCGGTCAATGCCCGCGACCGCATGCGCGACCGCGGCGTGGACCTGTCGCCTTTCGCCTGGGTCGACGACATGCAGGCGATGGCCGCCCGGGCGGATGTGGATGTCGTGCTCGAACTGGTCGGTGGCTCGGACGGACCCGCGCTGACGCTGGCGCGGGCGGCGCTGGACGAGGGCAAGGCTTTCGTGACGGCGAACAAGGCGATGATCGCGCATCACGGCCTGTCGCTGGCGGAACAGGCCGCCCTGCGCGGCGTGCCGCTGAAATTCGAGGCCGCGGTTGCCGGCGGCATACCGGTGGTGAAGGGCCTGCGCGAAGGAGCGGCGGCCAACCGTATCGAGCGGATCTACGGTATTCTCAACGGCACCTGTAATTACATCCTGTCGGAAATGGAGCGGACGGGCGCCGACTTCGACGCCATGCTGGCGGAAGCGCAGGCGAAGGGTTTTGCCGAGGCCGACCCCACATTCGACATCGAGGGTGTCGATGCCGCGCACAAGCTGGCCATCCTGTCGGCCATCGGCTTTGGCGCGCGGGTCGATTTCGCCAATGTCGATGCGACCGGTATCGGCGAAGTGCGTGCGGCGGACATCACGCAGGCTGGGACGCTGGGCTATGTCGTCCGGCTGGTCGGCATCGCTTCCATCGACGAAAGCGACGGCACGCCGGCCTTGCTGCAACGGGTTCGCCCGTGCCTGGTGGCCCGCGGCCATCCGCTTGCCGCCGTGACGGGCCCGACCAATGCCGTGGTGGCGGAAGGTAATTTCTCGGGCCGCCTGCTGTTTCAGGGCGCCGGTGCCGGGGCCGGGCCGACCGCCAGCGCGGTCGTCGCCGATCTGATCGACATTGCGCGGGGAGATCTGGGCGCGCCGTTTTCCGTTCCGGTGGAGGAACTGGAGACATTCCCGCCCGCCGATCCGGGCAAGCGCATCGGGCGCGACTATATCCGCTTTACCGTCACCGACCGGCCCGGCGTGCTGGCCGAGATTACCGCGGCGATGCGTGATGCGGAAGTTTCGATCGAGAGCCTGATCCAGCGCGGGCGTGACCACGAAGGCGGCGAAGTGCTGGTGGCGATGGTCACGCACGAAGGACCGGAGCGTTGCGTCACCAAGGCGCTCGAACTGCTGGAGGGATCGCCTAGTCTGACGGCTCCGCCTCTGGTGATGCCGATTCTGAAGGACTGACATTGCTGTCCGGCACGGGGGGTAGGCCGAGCTGCTTTGCCCGCGCGGCGCTTTCCGCCTCGGTGGTTGCGGCACCGCGGCCCAGGGGTGGCAAGCCGCGCGAAATCCGGTCTGCATCCGATCCCGGCGGGGCTTCGGGCAGCGTCGAGAAGTCGATGAGATAGGCAGGCGGGGGCGGACAGGGGTTGAGGCCGATGCCGCAGACACCACCAATCGTCGCGGGCCCCTGGAAGATGCCTGGCCCATCGACATTGGGAGTACGCAGGTCACCCTTGTTCATGGTCTTGGCAGCATATTCGCGTTCGGCCCGTTCCTTGTCGTAGCCGTATTCGCCGCCATCCGAGCGCCTGCGGCACACGATGATCTCGCCCGAGATCGACGCGGCCTCCTCCTCGGCACTGCAATCTTCGGAGGGAGGAAGGTAATCTTCGGGAGGGACGAGAATGTCGATCGTCTCTCCGGATTCGTCCTGCGCGGCAAGCGGGGCGGGCAGTAAAAGGCCCAGCACGATGAACGGCCCGACGCGCCAGTGTCTCGACAATGCAAAGCTCCCTGTCTATCCGGCCGCGCATACGAATTCTTGCCAGCGGGTGGATCGCCCATCCATAGCCCTACCAGCTTTCCGAGGACTGAACCCATTATGAACTCGCCTGCCGACAACCCGCTCGATCGCGTCCTCGTCCTCGAAATGGTCCGCGTGACCGAAGCTGCGGCGGTGGCCGCCTCGAGGCTTATCGGCCGCGGCGACGAGAAGGCTGCCGATGCCGCCGCCGTGGAAGCGATGCGCAAGGCCTTCGACACGCTTTACATGGACGGCACCGTCGTCATCGGCGAAGGCGAACGCGACGAGGCGCCCATGCTCTTCATCGGCGAAAAGGTCGGCGGGGCGCAGGGCAAGGGTCCCAAGATCGATATCGCGCTCGACCCGCTGGAAGGCACGACGATTACCGCCAAGGCCGGTCCCAACGCGCTGGCGGTGCTGGCAGCGGCGGAGGAAGGGTGCCTGCTCAATGCGCCCGACGTCTACATGGACAAGCTGGCCGTTGGTCCCGGCTATCCAGAGGGGATCATCGACCTGGCAAAATCGCCGACCGAAAACGTGAAGGCCGTTGCTGCAGCCAAGGGTGTCGAGCCCGGCGACATCATCGTTTGCGTGCTCGATCGTCCGCGCCATTCCGATCTCATCGCGGAACTGCGCGACCTCGGCTGCGGCGTGGTGCTGATCGGCGATGGCGATGTCGCCGGTGTGATCGCGGTTACGGACGAAGATACGACCATCGACATGTACATGGGCCAGGGCGGTGCGCCGGAAGGTGTCCTGGCCGCTGCGGCCCTGCGCTGCGTGGGTGGCCAGTTCAACGGTCGCCTCGTTTTCCGCAACGATGACGAGAAGGCACGCGCCGCCAAGTGGGGGATCGACGATCTCGACCGGATCTACACCCGTGACGAGCTGGTGAAGGGCGATTGCATCTTTGCCGCTACGGGCGTCACCTCCGGTTCGCTGCTGGAAGGCGTGAAATATCTGCGTGACGGCCGCATGACGACCGAAAGCGTCGTGATGCGGGCCAGTTCCGGCACGGTGCGCTGGATCAAGGGCGAGCACCGGGCAAAATAAGCTGCGCCGGGCGGGGAAATGCCCGTCTGACATGTTGCATATCCATGACGCTCGGCTAGGCGGGGCGCTCAGCCAGCTTTCCCAAGGATTCGCCGCATGAAGATCATGGCCGCCAATTCGAACCTGCCGCTCGCGCGTGCGATCGCAGCCTATCTCGAAATGCCGCTTGTCGATGCGCAGGTGCGCCGCTTCGCCGACGAGGAAATCTTCGTCGAAATCCACGAGAACGTACGCGGGGAAGACGTGTTCGTCGTCCAGTCGACGAGCTATCCGGCGAACGACAACCTTATGGAACTGCTGATCTGCATCGATGCGCTCAAGCGGGCATCGGCGCGGCGTATCACGGCGGTCGTACCCTATTTCGGCTACGCCCGGCAGGACCGTAAACCGGGGCCACGAACCCCGATTTCAGCCAAGCTGGTTGCGAACCTGATCACCGAGGCAGGCGCCGACCGCGTTCTTGCAGTCGATTTGCACGCTGGCCAGATCCAGGGTTTCTTCGACATCCCGACCGACAATCTGTTCGCCGCGCCCGTCATGGCCGCGGACATTCAGGCGCGGTATGGCGATCAGGACCTGATGGTCGTGTCGCCCGACGTGGGCGGTGTGGTGCGCGCCCGAGCGCTGGCCAAGCGGCTCGACAACGCGCCGCTGGCCATCGTCGACAAGCGCCGTGACCGTCCGGGCGAGAGCGAGGTGATGAACATCATCGGCGACGTGTCGGGCCGCCACTGTATCCTTATTGACGACATCATCGATTCGGGCGGGACACTCTGCAACGCCGCGCAGGCTCTGCTCGATCAGGGCGCTAAGAGCGTGACTGCCTACATCACTCATGGGGTGCTGTCCGGCGGTGCAGTTGCCCGCGTCGACGGGTCGGCGCTGGAAGAACTGGTCATTACCGATTCGATCCGTCCAACGGATGATGCCAAGGATTCGCAGCGCATCCGCATCCTGACCATCGCCCCGCTGATCGGCGAGGCCGTTCGCCGCATCGCAGACGAAAGTTCGGTCAGCTCTCTGTTCGATTGACACTTCGCGGTTCGGCATTCGGATCGCGCCAGGGCCGGGGATTTTCGCTGGTACCTCCAGCCAGAATTTCGACCCTGCGCGACTGGCGGATTTCCATGGTAATCCGCAGCAGCGGATGACTTCCCTTCTGGAGGCGCCCGGGCGTGGTATCCAGCAGGCTGCGCAATTCTCGCGTCACATGGGACTGGTCGAAATAGCGCAGGCGCATTTCCGGCTCGTCCTCTTCAAGCGCAACTTCGAGCAGCGCCGCCGCCATGTCGAGCGCCCGCGCCCGGCGCATGGCGAAATGCGGGGTGACCCCCCAGCTCTTGCGGATGACGCGTTCGAGCGTCCGTCTCGCGATACCCCTGTCATGCGCAAATTCGGCGATCGATGCGCCCGGATCGGTCAGGCACAGCCGTTCGAATTCCGCGAGAAGATCGTGGGGTCGTTTCGGGGAAGTCGCTGAGAAGGACGTCAACAACTGCGTTTCGGCTGCCTCCAGCCATGCCTTGGCATCGTCGCGGGGTATGTAGGCTTCGTGCGGGCGGGCGGCACGATCGAAGGGGTCGAAGGGAAGGATGCGGTCGATCGTCTCTTCGACGGAAGGCAGGTCGAGCCCGAGCGTGCCACCGGGTGCGAAATTGACGGTGACCACCTTGAAGGACCCATGCGCGGTAAGCCGCATCATCTTGGTGCAGGGTCCGAAATAGAGTGCCAGGCCCCGTTCGCCCGGACTGAATGTCTGCAAGCCTTCGGCTGTGTGCGCAGACCACTGGGAGCCGAAGATCATTCTCAGGATCGGCTGTTCGCCGAACGTGCCGCATTCGATCGTCTTTCCCTCCGGCAGGTTTACCGAAGTGACGCCCAATCGGGTGATCCAAGGCTTGAGTGTATCGCAAGGCGCGCGATTATAGGCGAGCGGCATCCCGCCGGGGGTCGAGCCGGTCGTGGAAGTCATTCCCTGCCATGTCTGGTCGCCCCGATCCTTGCCGGATCGTTGTGGTTTTTCTTCTGACAATGCGGATCATTTCCCCCTTCGATGCGACCCGAAGGGCATGACATTGTCACTATGTGTCGTCTTGACCGGGCCGAGCATTGAGCCAAATGGGTTCAAATGCAAAGAAATTCCGATCTCGCGCTCGCCAATCGTCTCGCCGATGCCGCAGGGGAAGCCATCCGGCCCCTCTTTCGCGGCGAATGGTCGCAGGAGCGTAAACCAGACCAGAGCTTCGTGACCGAAGCCGACCGTGCAGCCGAAGCGGCGATGCGATCAATCCTCGAAAGCGAGCGTTCAGACGATGGGATCATCGGCGAGGAATATGGCACACGCAACGAAGGTGCCGCACGGCAGTGGGTTCTCGATCCGATCGATGGAACGACCAGCTTCATCGCCGGGCGCCCGATCTTCGGCACGCTGATCGCCCTAGTGCAGGATGGCTGGCCGGTGCTGGGCGTGATCGATCAACCTATCGCGCGGGAACGCTGGGTCGGGCAGATCGGCGAAGGGACGACCTTCAACGGGAAGCCCGCGCGCGCCGCGCCATGCAAGGACCTTTCCGACGCAGTGCTGGGGACCACCAGCCCGCATCAGTTTTCTGGCGACGACGTCGATGCATTCATGGGCGTCGCCAAGGCGGTGGCCGAACGGAAGATTATATATGGCGGCGATTGCTACAATTACGGATTGGTCGCGAGCGGCCATGTCGACGTGGTCATCGAAGCCGGGCTCAAGCTGTATGATTTCGCGGCGCTCGTCCCCGTGGTCGAAGGCGCCGGTGGGGTGATGAGCGACTGGCAGGGCAACCCGCTTGACGCGGGAAGCGACGGCCGCGTGATCGCCCTCGGCGATGCGGCCCGGCTTGACGATGTGCTGGAAGCGATGGGCGGTTCTTCGGCGCACGGTCACAGGCACTGATCGACCCCGTTCTCGTTTGCGTTGCATGCGAACGATACTGATAACCGGCGCAGGCAATGGCATTGGCCGCGCCATCGCCATGCATTTTCACGGCCTCGACTGGCGCGTCATCGGGCTGGACCGGGACGCGGAGGCGCTGGCGGAACTGCGCGATGCGCTGCCGCGCGAAACGGCGTTGTTCCTGACAGCCGACGTCGGCAGGGAAGGCGCCGTCGCGGGCGCTTTCGAGCGCGTGGAAGACTGGTTGGACGGCGATCCGCTAGACTGCGTAGTGAACAATTCCGGCATTGCCGATCCCTATGCAGGGCCGCTGGAACAGCTGGCGCTGAAGGACTGGCAGGCGTGGGTAGATGCCAGCCTGACGGCCGCGTTTCTCGTGACCCGATCGGCCCTCCCGCTTCTGCGCCGCGCGCAAACCGCCAGCATTGTGAACATGTCCTCTACCCGTGCGGTGATGAGCGAACCGGACACCTTTGCCTATGCTGCGGCAAAGGGCGGTCTCGATGCACTGACCCATTCGCTTGCCGTGTCCCTGGGCCCCAAGATCCGCGTCAATGCGATACGTCCGGGGTGGATCGAAACGGGGCCGTGGCAGAAAACGGGCCAGCGCAGCAATCCGGATCACCGTGCAAAAGATCGCGATCAGCATCCCGCTGGGCGGATCGGACGTCCCGAAGACATTGCCCAGGCGGTCGCCTATCTGCATGAGGCCGGCTTCGTGACGGGGCAGCATCTCAACATCGACGGTGGTATGACGGTCAAGATGATCTACGAGCACTGACATGAATGTGGAGGGTTCACTGGAGGGGCGCATAGCGCTTGTCACCGGGGCTGCGCGCGGGCTGGGGTTTGCGATCGCGCAACGCCTGGTGCGTGCCGGGGCGAGCGTCTGGCTGAATGGTCGTGACAGGGCTGCGCTTGGCGACGCGGCCGACCGGATCGGCGGCGATGCGCGCGTGCTGGCATTCGACATCGGCGATGACGATGCGACCGCAGCGGCCTTCGAAACACTGGCCGAAGACGGGCTCGACATCCTCGTAAACAATGTCGGCCAGCGTGATCGGCGTTCGCTTGCGCAGCTGCGGCGAGAGGACATGGCGGCCATGCTGGCGACCAACCTTGTCGCTCCCTTCGATCTCGCGCGGCGGGCTGTCCCGTTGATGGAAGCGCGCGGCTATGGGCGTATTGTCAACATAACCTCCATCGCTGCCGAAATAGCCCGCGGCGATATTCTCTACACGGCCAGCAAGGGCGGGCTTGCCGCCCTGACGAGAGCCTTCGCGGCAGAGCTTGGCGGCACCGGCATTACCGTCAACGCAGTGGCGCCGGGCTATTTCGCGACCGAGGCGAACGAGGAAATGTCCACCGATCCGGGCATTGCGCAGCATCTGGAGCGGCGGACATCGCTGGGCCGGTGGGGCGATCCGGATGAGATCGGCGGGGCAGTGGCGTTCCTCGCCTCCCCCGAAGCGAGTTACATCACCGGGCACACATTGGCGGTCGACGGGGGCTACCTGACCCACTTCTGACTTGCTTTTGCCCGCAGAATCGCTAGACGCGCGCCCTTCACCGACACGTGATTCACCGCCGGTCTGGCCGTAAGGGCTGCCAGGGCTGGCGCGACGTGTCTCTGTAAAGGAGATGAAAATGCCCAAGCTGAAGACCAAAAGCGGTGTGAAAAAGCGCTTCAAAATCACCGCAACCGGCAAGGTCAAGCATGGTGTCGCCGGCAAGCGCCACCGCCTGATCAGCCACAATGCGAAGTATATTCGCCAGAACCGCGGCACCACCGTCCTGTCGGAAGCCGACAGCCGTACGGTGAAAAAGTGGGCCCCCTACGGCCTCGACTGAGCGCGATTTAAGGAGAATACGAAATGCCTCGCATTAAACGCGGCGTCACCACGCGCCAGAAGCACAAGCGGATCCTCGATCAGGCGAAGGGCTATCGCGGCCGTCGCAAGAACACCATCCGCATCGCCCGTCAGGCGGTCGAAAAGGCCGGCCAGTACGCTTACCGCGACCGCAAGATCAAGAAGCGGAATTTCCGCGCTCTGTGGATCCAGCGTATCAACGCGGCAGTTCGCGCCGAAGGCCTGACCTATTCGCAGTTCATGCACGGTACCAAGCTGGCCGGCATCGAGCTGGATCGCAAGGTAATGGCAGACCTCGCCATGAACGAAGGCGCGGCCTTCAAGGCGATCATCGAGCAGGCCAAGAAGGCGCTTCCCGCCTAAGGTCCTTGCCTCAAACGACTTTTCGAAAGGGCGCTCCGCAAGGGGCGCCCTTTTTCGTGTGCGCCTTGTCGCTCGCCTACAACCGGCTATACTTCTGGTGTGGAGGGGAGGGGGAGATTGACTGCACATAAAGCTATCGACGTGCGCTTTTTTGCGCCGCCTGCCGACCTCGCTCCGTGTTTCACCAGCTTCTATCGCGTGGAGGTCGATTTACCCGAAGGCGAGATCCTGGAAGATTGGCTGCAGCCGGAATGGGCCAATTTGCGCTTCTTTGCCGGTAATGCCCCGGCGGCCGATTTTACCGACGGTTCGCGGGTGGAAGGCATGCGCTTTCAGGCAACCGGCCCGAGTTCGTGCCCGACGCACTTTACCATCGGTCGTACCCGCATGTGGGGCATCGGACTGTTTCCCCTGGGCTGGGCGCGCTTTGTCGGGCTCGACGCATGCGAACATGCCAATACCGTCGTCGATGGCGAACACAGCTCGGCCTTCGCCCCGTTCGTTCCCTTATGCGAAAAGCTGTGTACGCCGGATCATTCGGACGAAGAGCAGTTCGAATGGCTGACCGACTTTTTTCGCAATCTGGCCGATCCACCGCGGGACTGCGCCCGTATTCAGCGCATACACGAAGCCATGGTGGATCCGTATATCGTTCAGGTCGAAGAGCTGGCCCAGAAATGCGGACTTTCGAAGCGGACGCTGGAGAGGATCTGCCTGCGGCATTTCGGCTTTTCGCCGCGCCTGCTGCTACGGCGGCAAAGACTGATGCGCAGCCTCGCCGCCTTCATGCTGGAGCCGCGGGCGAACTGGTCGCGGGTGATCGACCGCCATTATCACGACCAGTCGCATTTCGTGCACGAGTTTCATGCTTTCATGCAGTGCGCGCCGAGCGAATATGCCGCAAAGCCGCACCCTGTGCTGAGTGCCTTCATGGCGGAACGAAAGAAGGTCTGGGGGTCGCCGGTGCAGACGCTCGACAAGCCCGGATAGCTTTGGCTGCGGGTCTGGAATTGCCAAGGGGACAACTAGAATGTGTGCGGGGGCGCAAGTGATACGGGCTATTGGCCGGGTGGAATGGCGATGAGTAAAGGAGGCGCGCTCGATGCGATTTCCTTGCGGTTCTTCCTGCCACCACCAGGGCTGAGCCCCTATGTCACCACGCTGTATCATCTGGAGGTATCCGGATGCGGGAAGGAACCTGTCGAAGACTGGTTGCATCCCGAATGGGCCAATCTGCGCATCATTCCTGATCGCAACATCGAAGCGGCACTTGGCGGCGGTCCGCTTGAGCGAATGCCGCGGGCCCTGCTGACCGGACCGACGAGTGTCACCACGCGGTTCCGCGCCGCCAATGGCAGGTCATGGGGAATCGGCCTGATGCCGCTCGGCTGGGCGCGGCTGACATCTGCCCCTGCAAGCGACTATGCCGACCGCCATGCCGATGTCGACACCGACCCGGCTCTGTCCCGGCTGCGGGCCCTGTGCGATTGTATCCCGGAGCAAGACCGCGATCTCGTGGCGGAGCGGGACGCCCTCCTGCGTCACCTCGCGGGAATTTTCGCGGAGCCGGCGGCGCATGAGGCGAAAATACTGCGCTGCGAGCAGGCTCTGGTCGATCCGCACATGCATAACGTGGCAGAGCTTGCGGGGGCGCTGGGTATGGGAATGCGCACGATGGAACGGTTCTGCGGCCGCGTGTTCGGTTTCAGTCCGCAGCTGCTGCTGCGCCGTCAACGCTTCATCCGCAGTCTGGCGAAATTCATGCTCGACCCTTCGCTCAAATGGATCGACACGCTCGACACGCATTATCACGATCAGGCGCATTTCGTGCGCGATTTCAAGCGCTTCATGACCATGTCGCCGAGCGAATACGCCCGGTTGCCGCACCCGATCCTGGCCGCGGCGGCGCATGCGCGTATGGCGGTCGCGGGCGAAGCGATGCAGGTGCTGCACAGCCCCGCGGCACAGGTGAAGGCGAACCGCCCGAAGGCGTGATGCGGGAACGTGCCGCCGGTCGGCGGGAAACGGGGCTTTAGCATTTGTGCACATGCGGCTAGGGGCTGCGCAGAGACAATTCCTACAGTTCCAAGCGGATCCGATGACCGACCTCGACCAACTCAAGACCGATGCGCTGACGCGGATCGAAAACGCTCCCGATGCAGCAGCGCTCGAAGCACTGCGGATCGAATTCCTCGGCAAGCAGGGGTCGATTTCGGGCCTGATGAAGACGCTGGGCGGGATGTCGCCGGAAGAGCGGCAGGTGCAGGGGCCGCTGCTCAACGGACTGCGCACGGAGGCTGCCGATGCGATCGCGGCGCGCAAGGAAGTGCTTGAAAATGCAGAGCTTGAAGCGCGGCTTGCGGGCGAGGGCATCGACCTGACGCTGCCGGCGCCGGAAGCGCCCAGGGGTTCGGTCCACCCGGTCAGCCAGGTGATGGACGAACTGGCGGAAATCTTTGCAGACCTTGGATTTTCCGTCGCGACAGGGCCGGAAGTCGAGGACGACTGGCACAATTTCACTGCGCTCAACATGGCCGAAACGCACCCCGCGCGGGCCATGCACGACACGTTCTACTTCCCGCAAAAGCATGTCGATCATACGTTTGATAATGCGCCGAACACACGCATGCTGCTGCGAACACATACATCTCCGGTGCAGATCAGATCGTTGGTCGAGCGCGGCGCGCCGATCCGCATCATCGCGCCGGGCCGCGTCTATCGCAGCGACAGCGATGCGACCCACACGCCGATGTTTCACCAGGTCGAAGGTCTGGTGATCGAAAAGGGCATCCACCTGGGCCATCTGAAATGGACGCTGGAGACCTTCCTCAAGGCGTTCTTCGAGCGCGACGATATCGTCCTGCGCCTGCGCCCCAGCTATTTCCCCTTCACCGAACCATCGGTCGAGGTCGATGTGGGCTGGGAAGACGTGAACGGCCGCAAGGTTCTGGGCGGCGACGGCGATGCGCCGGGCCATGGCTGGATGGAATTGCTCGGCAGCGGCATGGTCAATCGCCGCGTGATCGAATCTGCGGGGCTCGACCCCGACGAATGGCAGGGTTTCGCATGGGGGCTCGGCGTCGACCGGCTCGCCATGCTCAAATACGGGATGGACGATTTGCGCGCCTTCTTCGACGGCGACCAGCGATGGCTTGATCATTACGGCTTTTCGGCCTTCGACCAGCCGACCCTTTCCGCAGGCGTGGGAGCGAAGGCATGAAGTTCTCGCTCGAATGGCTGAAGGATTACCTCGAGACCGACGCTTCGGTCGCCGACATTGCGTCCGC
The DNA here is from genome assembly GCF_056859455.1 of Qipengyuania sp. L-5Y. Lineage (NCBI taxonomy): Bacteria > Pseudomonadati > Pseudomonadota > Alphaproteobacteria > Sphingomonadales > Erythrobacteraceae > Qipengyuania > Qipengyuania sp. L-5Y. Next base: position 223,707 of record NZ_JBSXOM010000028.1, read on the forward strand.
GCTCAACCGGATCGGCCACGAGGTCGAAGGTATCGAGGACCCGGCCGACAAGCTGGCCGGCTTCCGCGTCGCGCATGTGCTGACGGCGGGGCCGCACCCCGATGCCGACAAGCTGCAGGTGCTGAGCGTCGATACCGGCGAGGGTGACCCGCTGCAGGTCGTCTGCGGTGCGCCCAATGCGCGCGCGGGGATGAAAGGCGTGCTCGGCCTGCCGGGCGCGGTGGTCCCCGCGAACGGAATGGAACTGCGCAAGAGCGCGATCCGCGGCGTCGAATCGAATGGCATGATGTGTTCGGTTCGCGAACTGGAACTGGGCGACGAACACGACGGCATCATCGAACTGCCCGAGGATGCGCCGACGGGCACCAGCTTTGCCGAATATAGCAATGCATCGCCCGTGTTCGATGTGGCAATCACGCCGAACCGGCCAGACTGCATGGGCGTGATGGGTATCGCGCGCGATCTGGCTGCAGCGGGGCTCGGCACATTCAAGGCGCCCGAAGTGCCCGCGATAGAAGGCGACGGCGCATGCCCGACCGAAATCCGGATCGACGATCCCGAAGGCTGCCCCGCATTTTACGGGCGCGTCATCAGGGGCGTGACCAATGGCGCATCGCCCGACTGGATGCAGCGCCGCCTCAAGGCTGCGGGCCAGCGCCCGATCAGCGCGCTGGTGGACTGCACCAATTACCTGATGCTTTCGACCGGCCGTCCGGCCCATGTCTACGACCTTGCCAAGCTGAGCGGGGCCGTGACAGCGCGCCGCGCCAAGAACGGCGAGACGGTCGAGGCGCTGAACGAGAAGACCTATACGCTCGACGATACGATGACCGTGATCGCCGACGAAGCCGGGGTGCATGACATCGCCGGGATCATGGGCGGTGAACATTCGGGCGCGGGCGAGGATACCAGCGACGTGCTGCTGGAGATTGCCTATTTCGATCCCACGCGTATCGGCGTGACGGGGCGCAAGCTTGGTCTGGCATCCGATGCGCGCACGCGCTTCGAACGCGGAGTCGATCCGGCGTTCCTCGACGAGGGACTGGCGCTGCTGACCGACCTGATAGTGCAGACCTGCGGCGGTGTACCGACACAGGTAGTGCGCGCCGGCGAAGCGCCGAACCAGCCGAAGGTCGTTGCGTTCGATCCCGGCCTGACGGCACGGCTCGGCGGGGTGGATGTGCCGCAGGACGAGCAGCGCGCGATCCTGGAAGCGCTGGACTTCCAAGTGGCAGGCGACTGGCAGGTGACCTGCCCGCTGCGTCGCCACGATATCGAAGGCCCGGCCGATCTGGTCGAGGAAGTGGTTCGCATTTACGGGCTCGACAAGGTCGAGAGCGTCGCGCTGCCGCGCGTCGAGGGCGTGGCCCGGCCGACCGCCACGCCGCTGCAGCAGGTCGAGCGCAAGCTGCGCCGCGCCGCTGCCGCGCGCGGGCTGAACGAAGCGGTGACCTGGTCCTTCCTGCCGACTGCCGACGCGGAATATTTCGCGGACGGAGCGCAATTGTGGGTGCTGGACAACCCGATCAGCGAGGACATGAAAGCCATGCGCCCCTCGCTCATCCCCGGGCTGCTGTCTGCCGCCAAGCGTAATGCCGACCGCGGCGCTGCCGGTGCGCGCCTGTTCGAAATCGGGCGACGGTATTTTGTCGGGAAAGACGGCGCGAGCGACGAGAAGCCGACGCTTGGCGTGGTGCTGGCGGGCGAAAAGACCGCGCGCGGCTGGAGCACGGGCAAAGCCGTGCCGGTCGACGCCTATGACGCCAAGGCCGAAGCCATGGCGCTGCTCGAAGCGGCCGGCGCGCCGATCGACAATCTGATGGTGATGGGTGAAGCGGGCGACCAGTTCCATCCGGGCCAGTCCGCCACGCTGCGGCTGGGCCCCAAGAACGTGCTGGCCCGGTTCGGCGCGCTGCATCCGCGCACGCTGAAGGCATTCGACGCGGACGGTCCGGTGATGGCGGTCGAGATATTCCTCGACGCGCTGCCCGCGAAGAAAGGCGGCGGGAGTTTTGCGCGCGCTGCCTATGCACCGCCCGCCTTGCAGACGATCAGCCGCGACTTCGCCTTCCTCGTACCGGGCGAACTTGCCGCCGCCGATCTGGTCCGCGCGGTAAAGGGCGCGGACAAGCAGGCGATCGTTTCCGCGCGCGTGTTCGACGTGTTTGCCGGGCAGGGCGTGCCGGAAGGCAAAAAGTCGGTAGCGGTGGAAGTGCTGCTGAAACCCGGCGAGAAGAGCTTCACCGATGCGGAGATCAAGGCGATTTCCGACAAGATCGTGGCTGCTGCTGCGAAGCAGGGCGCGGAGCTGCGGGGGTGACACGCACGCGCAGCCCGATCCTTGCGCTTGGCCTGCTGCTTTCCACGGCCTGCACCGGCGCCGCGGCGCAAGAGGATGGCTGTGTCATGACGCAGGGCGACCGGACGTGGCTGAAAGGCGCGCTGGACAATTGGCAGGTGTCGGCGCGGCGCGATCTGGGCATCGATCCGGACCCGCTGCCCGACGTGGTGACGCTGGACGACCGCTGCCTTTACATCATGCCGGCGGGGCGGTTCGATCGCATGGTCGGCACCCCGCATGAGGGGCACCCCAGCCTGCCCGACGGGCGCGAGTTGCCGCTGGGGCCCGTATCCTTTGCGACCGGCAGTGCGACGGATTATTTCGTGATGAGCCTGCCCAGCGTATGGCGCGCCGCCAATGTGCAGAGCGGGCTTGGCGTGGAAGGGCTGATGGACGGGGTCCTGCTGCACGAGATCATGCATACGCGGCAGGGCGGACTGGCCGGACCGCTGCTTGACCGGCTGGGGCGGGCGAACGGCGTTTCGGAAGACGACCTCAACGACGACATGGTGCAGAACCGGTTCGGCGATGATGCAGCCTATCGCGCGGCCTATGAGCGCGAGCGCGATCTGCTGTTCGCCGCCGCTGCTGCGCCCAGCGATGCGGAAGCACGCCGTATCGGGCGCGAAGCGCTGGCGGCGATGCGCGACCGGCGTGCGCGCTTCTTCACCGGGAAGCGCCGGTTCTATCGCGCGTTCGACGATATTTTCCTGACGATGGAAGGCATGGGTCAATGGCTCGCCTATCGTCACTATATGAGTGCGCGCGGCGGATCGCTGGATGCGGAAACGGCGCTGCGGGAAGTCCGCCGCGACGGTAGCCAGTGGTCGCAGGATGAAGGACTGGCGCTGATGCTGCTGGTCGACCGGTTGCTGCCGAACTGGCAGACGCGCGCTTTCCGGGATCCGCAGTGGCGGGCCGAGGCGCTGCTGGCAGCCGCTACAGGAGTTCGAAGATGACACAGACACGTACCGCATTCGTAACCGGCGCCACCGCCGGAATCGGCGAAGCCACCGTCCGTACGCTGGTGGCGAACGGCTGGCGCTGTGTCGCGACCGGGCGGCGGCAGGAACGGCTCGATGCGCTGGTGGCGGATCTGGGCGAGGACAAGGTCCACCCGGCCTGTTTCGACGTGCGCGATGCCGCTGCGATGGACGCCGCGATCTCAGCGTTACCCGAGGACTTCGGCGGGATCGACCTGCTGGTCAACAATGCCGGGCTGGCGCAGGGCCTGTCGCCCGCGCAGGAATCCAATCTCGACGACTGGCAGACGATGATCGACACCAATGTGACGGCCATGGTGGTGCTGACCCGCAAGCTGCTGCCCGTGCTGATCGAGCGCAAGGGCGCGATCATCGCCATCGGTTCGGTTGCGGGCAGTTACATCTATCCGGGCGGCAACGTCTATGCCGGGTCGAAGGCCTTCGCGAACCATTTCACCCTGGCGCTGCGGGCCGATCTGCACGGCACCGGCGTGCGGGTGACCAGCATCGAGCCGGGCATGGTCGAAACCGAATTCACGCTGGTGCGCACCGGCAGCCAGGAAGCGAGCGACGATCTGTATCGCGGTGCCAATCCGATGACCGGGCAGGACATCGCCGATACGATCCTGTGGATCGCGCAATTGCCCCCGCATCTCAACATCAACCGCCTGGAACTGATGCCGGTGAACCAGGATTTCGCAGGGTTCCGGGTGGCCAGGGAGCCCTAGCGAGCGCGTCGGTCCCGCGAAGGCGGGAATCCCGTCGAGCGCCACGCTTGCCCGACCCTGGATCCCCGCCTGCGCGGAGATGACCACAGCAGAGACATGTCATGACTTCCAATCGCCGTACTTTCGCCATCATTTCCCACCCCGACGCGGGCAAGACCACGCTGACCGAGAAGCTGTTGCTGACCGGCGGCGCCATCCATCTTGCCGGCGAGGTCAAGGCGCGCGGGCAGGCGCGGCGGGCGCGGTCCGACTGGATGAAGATCGAACAGCAGCGCGGCATTTCGGTAACCAGTTCGGTCATGACGTTCGAGCGCGAGGGGATCACCTTCAACCTGCTCGACACGCCGGGGCACGAGGATTTTTCCGAAGACACCTATCGCACGCTGACGGCGGTCGATTCGGCGATCATGGTGATCGACGCGGCTAAGGGCATCGAACCGCAGACGCGCAAGCTGTTCGAAGTCTGCCGCCTGCGCAGCGTGCCGATCATCACTTTCGTCAACAAGGTCGACCGTGAAGGGCGGCCGGTGTTCGAACTGCTCGACGAGATCGCCGACATGCTGGCGCTGGACGTCAGCCCGCAGGCCTATCCGGTGGGCATGGGCGGCGAGTTCGAAGGCGTGCTCGATTTCGAGACCGGCTGCATCGCGCGGCCCGGGGGGCCGAGCAAGGAGTTCAGGGGCACGCGCGATTGCGACGCCGAAATCCCCGAACGCTTTGCCGAGAACATCGAACTGGCGCAGATCGGCTATCCCGAATTCGATCTGGAAGCCTATCGCAATGGCGATCTGACACCGGTCTATTTCGGATCGGCGCTGAAGAATTTCGGCGTGACCGAGCTGATCGAGGCAATCGCGAAATACGCCCCGCCGCCGCGTCCGCAGCCCGCGGGCGAAGAACAGATAAGCCCGGAGCGCGACGAGGTGACCGGCTTCATCTTCAAGGTGCAGGCCAATATGGACCCCAACCACCGCGACCGCATCGCCTTCATGAGGCAGGTATCGGGCACGTTCAAACGCGGCATGAAGCTGACGCCGTCGGGCCTCGGCAAGCCGGTGGCAATCCATTCGCCGATCCTGTTCTTCGCGCAGGACCGCGAGGTGGCCGACACGGCGGAGCCGGGCGACATCATCGGCATCCCGAACCACGGCACGCTGCGCGTGGGCGATACGCTGAGCGAGAAGAATGCGATCCGCTTTACCGGCCTGCCCAATTTCGCGCCGGAAATCCTGCGCCGTGTCGCGCTGGTCGATCCGACCAAGACCAAGCAGTTGCGCAAAGCGCTCGACGATCTTTCCGAAGAAGGCGTGATCCAGGTGTTCTATCCCGAGCTGGGCGGGCAGTGGATCGTCGGCGTGGTCGGCCAGTTGCAGCTCGACGTGCTGATCAGCCGGCTGTTGGCCGAATACAAGGTGGAAGCCAGGCTGGAAGCATCGCCCTTTGCCACTGCGCGCTGGATCAGGGGCGAGGACAAGGCGATGAACGACTTCGAGAAGTTCAACGTGTCCAACCTCGCCAAGGATCGCGACGGGGACCTCGTCTTCATGGCCAAGAGCCCGTGGGACGTGAACTATCAGCAGGAAAAGAACCCGGACCTTACCTTCTCCGCCACGAAGGAGCGTTGAGGTTGCACGGCAGGCGCCTTCGCGGCAAAGCCATGGCATGACGTTACACGCCGGACCGACATCGCAGACCTTCATATCGCAGCGCCTGCGCCTCAATTACGTCGATTGGGGCAATCGCGACGCGCCGCCGCTGGTGCTGGTGCATGGCGGGCGCGATCATGCGCGCAGCTGGGACTGGGTCGCGGAAGAGCTGTGCAGGGACTGGCACGTCACCGCTTTCGATCACCGCGGGCACGGCGATTCCGACTGGGTCAGCGACGGCAATTACATGGCCAACGACATGGTCTATGACCTTGCCCAGTTCATCCACCAGCTCGACCGGGGGCCGGTGACGATCGTCAGCCATTCGATGGGCGGAAACGTCGCCCTGCGTTATGCCGGGACCTTTCCCGACATGGTACGCAAGATCGTGGCGATCGAAGGGCTCGGCCCTAGCCCGGCGCGGCAGGCCGAGCAGCGCGAAACGCCTTACCCCGAGCGAATGGCCGAATGGATCGGCAAGAAGCGCGCCGCATCGGGCCGCTCGCCGCGCAAGTACGAAAGTATCGCGGCGGCCTTTCGCCGGATGATCGAGGAGAACAAGTTCCTCACCGAAGACCAGGCGCGCCATTTGACGCTGCACGGCGTGAACAAGAACGAGGACGGCACCTACAGCTGGAAGTTCGATCCGCATCTGAATGTATGGGGCGTCGAAGATGTGGCGGACGAATTCCAGCACCAGACCTGGGCCGCCATCACGGCGCCGACATTGCTGCTTTATGGTGCGGACAGCTGGGCCTCCAACCCGGAAGGGGATGGCCGGCTGGACCATTTCAACAATGCCGAGGTGATCGAATTCGAGAATGCGGGTCACTGGCTGCATCACGATCAGTTCGACCGTTTCATGAAGACGATCCGCGAGTTCCTCTGATACGGTGCAGCTTACTTTCGCCAGCTACAACATCCACAAGGGCGTCGGGCTCGACCGCAGGCGCGACCCCGAACGCATCCTGTCCGTCCTGCACGAGATCGATGCCGACATCATTGCGCTGCAGGAAGCAGACCGGCGCATCGGCGAGCGCGCCAGCGTGCTGCCGCGTGCCGATATCGACGATACGCGCTGGCGCGTGATCGAGGTGGCGCGGCGGCCGCGCAGCATCGGCTGGCATGGCAATGCCCTGCTCGTCCGCCGCGGGATCGACATCGTATCGGGCGAGGCGCTGGATCTGCCGACCATCGAACCACGCGGCGCGGCCTGCGGAGAAATCGTTGTCGAGGGGCGCAGCCTGCGGGTGATCGGAACGCATCTCGACCTGTCGGGTCTTCGGCGACGCGACCAGATCCGTTCATTGCTGGGGTTCTGCAACGCCTGCGACCGCAATTTGCCGACGGTGATCATGGGCGATTTCAACCAGTGGGGCCGGCAGACAGGCGCCATGCGTGAATTTGCGCAAGGCTGGCACATCGTCACGCCCGGGCGCAGCTATCCGAGCAGGCAGCCGGTGGCGACGCTCGACCGGATCGTGGCCAGCACCCATTGGGACGTCGTTTCTTCGGATGTTCATCACACGGCGCTTTCGACGGTTGCGTCCGACCATTTGCCGGTGAAGGCCGTACTTTCCCTGATCAAAAAATAGGCACATGCCTAATTATCGGGCAGCGAATGTTGCGTCGGTCCCGCGCTTAGCGTCCAAATCTTACCGAAAACGTTTTTGGCACGCACTTTGCTGCGTCTGCGAATGCCGGTGCTTGGGCCGGTAGATCACACGAGGGGGTGAGCGCGTGAAATTCATCATCGCCGTCATCAAGCCGTTCAAGCTCGACGAGGTCCGCGAGGCCCTGGGGGGCATCGGGGTGGCTGGAATGACCGTTACCGAGGTCAAGGGCTTCGGCCGCCAGAAGGGCCAGACCGAGATTTACCGCGGCGCGGAATATTCGACCAATATGCTGCCGAAGGTGAAACTCGAGATCGCCGCGAGCGACGACCTCGCCCCGCAAGTGGTCGAGACGATCCAGCAGACTGCCACCACCGATGCGATCGGCGACGGCAAGATCTTCGTTTTCGACCTCGCCAGCGCCACCCGCATTCGCACCGGCGAAACCGGCGACACCGCGCTCTGACGGACAGGATGGGACCCATGATGTTTCGAACACTTTCTCGCAGCGTTGCCACCGGCATCGCGCTGCTTACGCCGGTCGCGGCTTTCGCCCAGGAGGCTGCCGAAGCTGCCGCTGCCGTGCCCAATCCCGGCAACAATGCCTGGATGATGACGGCCACAATCCTGGTGCTGCTGATGATCCTGCCGGGGCTCGCGCTGTTCTATGGCGGTCTCACCCGCTCCAAGAACATGCTTTCCACCATTACGCAGGTCGGCGGGGCAGCGTGCCTTGCGATGCTGATCTGGGTGATGTGGGGCTATTCGACCGCCTTCGGGCCGGAAGGCAATGCCTTCTTCAGCTGGGGCAATCTGTTCCTGAGCCAGGTGACGACCGACAGCACTGCAGCGACTTTCAGCGATGAAGTCATCAGCGAATATGTCTTCGTCAGCTTCCAGATGACTTTCGCCGCGATTACCGCTGCGCTGGTGCTGGGCGCGACGGTAGAGCGGCTGAAGTTCTCTGCCGCCATGCTGTTTACCGCCATCTGGCTGACGATCGTCTATTTCCCGATCGCGCACATGGTGTGGGCGGGCGGCGGCCTGTTGTTCGAAATGGGCGCGCTCGACTTCGCCGGCGGTACAGTGGTGCATATCAATGCCGGTGTCTCGGCACTGGTGCTCGCCATGTTCCTTGGCAAGCGCAAGGGCTATCCCGGAGAACCGATGCCGCCGCACAGCCTGACGCTGACGCTGGTGGGCGCAGGCCTGCTGTGGGTCGGCTGGTTCGGTTTCAATGCCGGCTCGGAACTCGAAGCGGACGGAACCGCCGGTCTCGCCATGATCAACACCTTCGTCGCCACCGCCGCAGGTGCCCTGGCCTGGATGCTGATGGAACGCTTTGCCGGGCACAAGGGATCGGCCCTGGGCTTTGCCTCGGGCATCATTGCAGGTCTCGTCGCCGTCACTCCGGCGGCCGGTAACAGCGGCCCGTTCGGAGCGCTGGTCCTTGGTATCGTGGCTTCGGTGATCGCGTATTTCGCAGTTGCCAAGCTCAAGCCGAAGCTGGGTTACGACGATGCGCTGGACGTGTTCGGGATCCACGGCATTGCGGGCATCGTCGGCGCGATCGGCACGGGTATCGTCTATTCGCCCGCGCTTGGCGGACCCGGCGATGCAGCAGAATATGCGATGGGGGCTCAGGTAACGACGCAGATCGTCGCCGTGGTCGTCGCCATCGTTTGGGCAACGGTTGGAACCGTGATCGCGACGCTCATCACCAAGGTCATCACCGGTCTGCGGGTCACCCCGGAAGTCGAAAGCGACGGCCTCGACATCGGCGAGCATGGGGAACGTGCCTACAACTGAATTCGAAGCTTGGCGGGGGCGCCTACTCTCTCTCCTCTCCTCGGGTGCCCCCGTCTAACCGTGTTCCTCCTGCGAACACCGACTTTACCGGGCCGGAGATTAGTCTCCGGCCCCTTTTTTCGTATCCGCCGGGCTTGCCGATAGAGGAGGGCGGGGGCGTCCTAAGCGGCGAGGGCTGCCTTCACGAAATCGGCGCAGCGTTCCCCGATCATGATGCTGGGCGCATTCGTGTTTCCGCTGACCAGCCGCGGCATGACGCTGGCATCGGCCACATAAAGCCCATCCACCCCGCGAGCCTTCAGCGTCGGATCGACCACGGCATCGGCATCCGCCCCCATCCGGCAGGTGCCGACCGGGTGATAGACGGTATCGGCACGATTGCGGATGAGATCGTCGAGCTGCGCATCATCGTCGAGATCGATGGGATAGCGGTCCTGCGGCGCGTACTGCGCCATGCTGGGCGAAGCGACGATCCGATGGGACAGCCGCACACCTTCGCGCAGAATGGCCATGTCGCGATCATCGTCGAGGAAATTGGGATCGATCAGCGGAGCGTGCTGCGCATCTCGCCCGGCAAGGCGAACGGTCCCGCGACTTTCGGGACGCAGCACACAGGCGTGCAGCGAGAAGCCGTGCCCCTTCACCTTGGTTCGGCCATGGTCTTCCAGCATGGCAGGGACGAAGTGCCACTGCACGTCCGGGGCGGGGGCATCGGGCATGACCTTCCAGAAACCGCCTGCCTCGGCATAGGGCGTGGTCATGATACCCGTCCGCTTGCGCCGATGTTCGAGAATGGCCTTGGCCATGCGGATGGTGCCGGCCAGACTGTCACCGATGAAGTCCCGGCTTTCGGTCTGCCAGCTGGAGACGTAGTCGACATGATCCTGCAGGTCGCTGCCCACGGCCGGCTTGTCGATCACCACGTCGATGCCGTGATCTTTCAGATGGGCGGCGGGCCCGATCCCGGAAAGCATCAAGATCTGCGGCGAATTGAAGGCGCCAGCCGACAGCACCACGGCGCCGCGGGCCTTCACCTGTCGCTGCCTGTCGCCGACCGTATAGGTCACGCCGGTGACACGACCTCCCTCGATATCGAGCTTCTGCACGCTGACGCCGATGCGGACGTCCAGATTCCGCGAGCCCCTTAACGGCTCCACATAGGCTCGCGCGGCCGACCAGCGTTCCCCGTCCTTCTGGGTGACCTGATAAAGGCCGAAACCTTCCTGCCGGTCATTGTTGAAATCGGCGTTGCGGGGCAATTGCAGTTCGGTCGCTGCCTCGACAAAGGCAAGGCTGCCCGGATTGGCCCATTTCTGGTCGCTCACCCACAAGGGGCCCGAGGCGCCGTGAAATTCATCAGCACCGCGCACATTGTGTTCGGCCTGTTTGAAATAGGGGAGCACGTCGTCATAAGCCCAGCCGCGGCAGCCGAGCGCAGCCCAATTGTCGTAATCCCAGCGATTGCCGCGGATATAGATCATGGCATTGATCGCCGAGGATCCGCCCAGGCCCCGCCCGCGCGGCTGGTAGCCGACCCGTCCGTTCAGGCCTTTCTGCGGAACGGTTTCGAACCGGTAATTCTGCGCGTCGCGCAGGAAGGGCATGAAGCCGGGCGTCTTGACCAGCATGCCGTTGTTCCGGCCTCCGGCCTCCAGCAGGCAGACGTTCTTGCCGGCTTGCGCCAACCGCCCCGCAACGGCACTCCCGCCGCTGCCGCCGCCAATCACGATGACATCGAATTCGTCCATGGGTACTCCTCTCCACCGGAGAGGTTAGGCAGGCTCCGCCTCGCCCGCAATCGGGTTTTCCGATGAAACGGAATTTTCCTGCATGCCCTGCCGTTCCAGCCAGCGCGCCCTTATCTGGTCGGACGTTTCGCGGCTTGCGTCATGGGTCCAGCCGGGTTCGCGCAAGAGATAGGACAATTTGTGCTTCCATGGCGCTCGCCACATATCCTGCACAATGCCCACCCATTCATGGAACACCGCCCAGACCAGATTGAAGCTGCCGAGCTGTTTGACGATGCCGTACCGGATCTTTTCGCCCTTCACCTCCGGCTCGAAGGTGCCGAACATCTTGTCCCACACGATGAAGACGCCGGCATAGTTGCGATCGAGATAGCGCGGATTGGTCGCATGGTGGACGCGGTGATGGCTGGGCGTGTTCATCACTGCTTCGAACCAGCGTGGCATGCGATCGATCGCTTCGGTGTGAATCCAGAACTGGTAGATCAGGTTGAACCCGCCGCAGATGGCTATCATGATGGGATGAAAGCCGAGAAGGACCAGCGGGAGCGCGAAGGCGAAGCCCAGCGTGAGGAAGCCGGTCCACGTCTGCCGCAGTGCGGTTGAGAGATTGTAGTGCTGGCTTGAGTGGTGATTCACATGGCTCGCCCAGAACCAGCGGACGCGGTGGCCGAAACGGTGCACCCAGTAATATTTCAGGTCGTCGAGCACGAAGCACAAGACAAAGGCCCACCAGGTCCACGGCACATCGAACAGGCGAAACTGCCAAAGCCAGATGAACAGCGCGAGAAACACCCCGCCGGACAGCAGGCCAGCGACCGTACTGCCGAGACCGAAGGCAAGGCTGGTGAGCGTATCCCTTGGTTCATAGGCGTCGGGGCGTTTGCGCCAGGCCCAGATCATCTCCATCAGCACGAGAGCGATGAAGCCGGGAACTGCCAGTTCGGTAGGCGAGAAATCGGGCATGGCGATCAGCTCTTTACCGCTTCTATTGTCTCGACCCAAGCGGAAGCGTCATCGAGCGCCAACCGCGCCGCGCCGTAACGCCTTTCCGCAGTGTCGATGACGAGCATGTCGCCATCGCGCCGAACACTGGCGGCTCCCGACAGGATCCGGCCCGCGAAATGCACGCCATGCGGGCGCAGGAGCAGTACGCGCCCGGCAGCGTCGCGCAGCAGGGCGCCGCGGCCATCGCGATCCAGCCCGATCGCGACCGGTTCGAAACCGCTGACGGCCTCTTCGGCAGCAATCCGGGCTTCCGTTTCATCGGCGAGGCGAGGGGCGGGGCCCAGTTTCAGCCACACGGCCACGCCGGCCAGCGCGAAGATCGCCGCCAGGGATCCGAGGAACTGGAGCAGGGCCGGTGGCAATTCCATGTGGCAGACGTTGGCACGCGCCGCGCTTTGCGGCAAGCAGGCCGCAACAGGGAGAAAAACATGAAACCAATCGCCATCCTCGCAGCCGGCGCGGCGCTCATCGCAGCGCCCGTGTGTGCGCAAACCGCCGACCCCATCGCGCAGGTGGAAGCGGAGGCAGAGCGCACCGAGCGCGTGGCCCAGCAGATATGGCAATTTGCGGAACTGGGTTATCTCGAAACGCGCTCCAGCGGGCTGCTGGTCGACGAACTGCAGAAGGAAGGGTTCACGATCCGGCCGGGCGTTGCAGACATTCCGACCGCCTTCATCGCGGAATGGGGCGAAGGCGGTCCTGTCATCGGGCTGCTGGCGGAATTCGACGCCCTGCCCGGAATCACCCAGTCCGCCGAGCCGACGCGTGATCCGGTTGCGGACAAGCATGCCGGCCATGCCTGCGGGCACAATCTGTTCGGCGCCGGCTCTCTCAGTGCGGCAATCGCCATCCGCAACTGGCTGGAGGCGACCGGCACACCGGGACGCGTACGCCTATACGGGACGCCTGCCGAAGAAGGTGGATCGGGCAAGGTCTATATGGCGCGGGCCGGCCTGTTCGACGATGCCGATTTCGTAATCGACTGGCATCCGGCGGACCGCAATTCCGCCGCATCGCGGATGAGCCTCGCCAACCGGTCGGGCAAGTTCCGGTTCCGCGGTGTTTCGGCCCATGCCGCCGGTGCACCGGAGCGTGGGCGAAGCGCACTCGACGGGGTCGAGGCGATGAACATGATGGTCAATATGATGCGCGAACACACATCGATGGATACGCGCATCCATTATGTCATTACCGATGGGGGCAAGGCGCCCAACGTCGTCCCCGATTTCGCCGAGGTGTTCTATTACGTGCGCCATTCCGATGCGGACGAAGTGCGGGCCTTGTGGCCTCGCCTGGAGGCGGCGGCCAAGGGTGCCGCGATGGGCACGGGGACCGAAGTGGACTGGGAGATCATCCACGGCAACAACCCCACGCTGCCGGTCGAATCGCTGCAGAAAATGATGGATGCCAAGCTGCGTCAGCTCGAGCCGCTCAAATACACTGCAGATGAATTGGCCTGGGCCGCCACGATTCGCGAAAGCCTGGGCGACGACGCGCCAGAGCTGGCGGAAGCGGCGCAGATCGAAGATTACGCGGTACTTACGGGATACGGATCGACCGACGTCGGCGATGTCAGCCGGGCCGTGCCGACTGTCAGCGTGCGCACCGCCACCTGGGTTCCGGGAACGGCGGCGCATAGCTGGCAGGCAGTCGCCGCAAGCGGCCACAGCTATGGTGCCAAAGGCACCCAGCATGCGGCGAAGGCGATGATGCTCGCTGCGAAAGAACTTTATACCAACCCGCAATTGCGCGAGACCGCCAAGGCGGAATTCATCGCGGCGCGGGGCGAGGATTACGTCTACGAATCGCTGCTCGGCGATCGCGCCCCGCCGCTCGATTATCGCAAATAATCAGGTGCGGGCGCGGGCGGCGAACATGTCCATGGCCGGGCGAACCGGGCTGACGTCGTAACCGGCCGAGGCTGCAGCTTCGCTGATTTCTTCCGGGTCCTCGCCCGTGCGTGCGCGTGCGAGCGACCAGAGCAGGGTCGAGCGTGTGCCCGAACGGCAAAAGCCGAGCACCGGCCCGCTCGCAGCGGCAAGCGCATCCTGCAATTGCTCGACCTGCGGTTCGCTGAAGCCGGCGCTACCGATCGGGATGGCGAGGTAATCCATCCCGGCTGCACGGGTTGCCGCCTCGATAGCCGTGCCCTCGGGCTGGTCCGGCGCTTCGCCGTCGGGACGATTGTTCACCACCAGCGTGATGCCCATCGCTGCCGCTTCGGAGATTTCCTGCGGCGTTACCTGGGGGCTGGCATAGAAGCTGTCGGACAGTTTGCGGAATTCGCTCATGAGGGGGTTCCTAGACAGGATTTGATTTCGCCGCCCGGCGCTTGCGCTGAACGATGTTGAGAATTTCGACTCCGACCGAAAAGCCCATGGCGGCATAGATATAACCCTTGGGCACATGGAAGCCGAAGCCATCGGCGATCAGCACGAGCCCGATCATGACCAGGAATGCAAGGGCGAGCATGACCAGCGTCGGGTTCTTTTCGATGAATTTGGCCAGCGGGTCGGCTGCCACCAGCATTATGCCGACCGTGATTACGACCGCGGTGACCATAATCGGAATCTGGTCCGTCATGCCGACGGCCGTGAGGATCGAATCGACCGAGAATACGATATCGATAGCGACGATCTGCGCGATGACGGTGCCGAACGTCGCCTTGGCCGCGTCGCCCGCGCCGGGCGTCTTGTCCAGCAACTCGCCGGAATTGTCTTCCGGTTCCATCGAGTGATGGATTTCCTTGGTCGCCTTCCACAACAGGAAAAGGCCGCCCACCAGCAGGATAAGGTCGCGCCCGGAAAAGGCGGTTTCGAAACTCGGCTTGCCATATTCGTTCGGCGCACCGACCAGCCCGAGATCGAAGATCGGCGTCTGCAATGTGACGAGCCAGCCGATGAGCATCAGCAGGCCGATCCGCATGACGAGCGCAAGTGTCAGCCCGATGCGGCGAGCGCGCTGCTGCTGGTGCTCGGGCAACTTGTTCGAAAGGATCGCGATGAAGATCAGGTTGTCGACGCCCAGCACGACCTCGAGCGCGATCAGGGTCAGGAGCGCCAGCCATGCTGACGGGTCCGAAAGAAGGGTCAAAAATTCCATCGAGCCGCCTCTGCCTGCGCCCTTCGCTTCGTTCAAGATGTGTTTTGCGCAATATCTCCTATGCGAAAATGTCACAATTGTAGGGTTTGCTCACTGTTGCACGTAAATCATTCGCACCTGACGATCTTTCGCGCTATGATGGCTCCATAAAGGGAGGGTTACGTGCCCGCCCGCGTCGATACGGCATGCAGTCCTCGTATCGGTGGCTTCTGATTTGCGGCTGCACGACAAGGTATTGTTCGAGTTATGGGTTACGACAGAGGACGCCGCCGCGGAAAGGACAAACGCGACGGTTTCGGGGAAGACAATTTCGATAGTTTCGGTGGCCCCCCGGGCGATTTCACTCCGCACGAGGCGTTCCAGGGCGATCGGTTCGGCGGCGGTGATCGCGGCGGCTTTGGCGGCGGGAATCGCGGTGGCGGTTTCGGTGGCGGCAATCGCGGCGGCGGCGGCGGCGGCGGTGGTGGCGGCGGCGGTGGTGGCGGCGGCTTCAACCGCATGCCGGCACAGGTCGTCGGCACCGGCAAGGGTACGGTGAAATTCTTCAACGGCCAGAAGGGCTTTGGCTTCATCCAGCAGGATAGCGGCGGCGAAGATGTGTTCGTGCACATCAGCGCAGTCGAACGTGCAGGGCTCGAAGGCCTGGCCGAAGGGCAGGAACTGGAGTTCAACCTCGTGGATCGCGGCGGGAAGGTATCCGCACAGGATCTTCAGGTCGTTGGCGACGTCATTCCCGTGCAGTCGCGCGGCGGTGACCGCGGCGAGCGTGGCGGTGAACGCGAGGCGGCACCTCGGCGCGAACTGACCGGCGAAAAGGCAACGGGCACGGTCAAGTTCTTCAATTCGATGAAGGGCTTCGGCTTCCTGACCCGCGACGATGGCCAGCCGGATGCGTTTGTTCACATCAGCGCAGTCGAACGTTCGGGTCTTGCCGGTATCAACGAAGGCGAACGGTTCGAATTCGATCTCGAAGTCGACCGACGCGGCAAATATTCGGCGGTCAACCTCGTCCCCGCACAGGACTGAGAAGAGCAGGCCGTCTTGGGGGTTTGACCCGCAAGGCGCGACGCAATAGATCGCTGGCAAACACGCAGATGGCGGTTCCTCAAGGGACCGCCATTTGTCTTTGAAGTTGAAACGCACCCGCCAAGAGGTGCAGCAGGAGGCCCTATGTCGATTTCACCGCTAATGCCCGTCTATCCCCGCTGTGGCGTTCGTCCGGTCAAGGGTGAGCATTGCCATCTGATCGACGAAGACGGCACGCGTTACCTCGATTTCGCCAGCGGCATTGCGGTCAATCTGCTCGGCCACAGCCATGCGGGTCTGATCGGCGCAATCCAGCAGCAGGCAGAGACGCTGATGCACGTCTCCAACCTTTACGGCAGCCCGCAGGGCGAGGCGCTGGCCCAGCGTCTGGTCGACAAGACCTTTGCCGATACGGTCTTCTTCACCAATTCCGGCGCCGAAGCGGTCGAGGCCGCGATCAAGACGGCGCGTGCCTACCACCAACATGAAGATGGCGATGACAATCGTACCGAACTGATCACTTTCACGAATGCTTTCCATGGCCGCACCATGGCGACAATCAGCGCGTCAAATCAGGAAAAGATGCACAAGGGTTTCATGCCCTTGCTCGCAGGTTTCCAGTATGCCGAGTTCGACAATCTCGAACATGCCAAGTCGCTTATGAGCGACAAAACGGCCGGCTTCCTTGTCGAACCGATCCAGGGCGAAGGCGGTATCCGCCCTGCCAGCGATGAATTCATGCGCTGCCTGCGCGCGCTCGCCGATGAGAACGATCTGATGCTCATCTTCGACGAGGTTCAGTGCGGCGTGGCGCGCACCGGCAAGCTGTACGCTTACGAGCACTACGGGATAGAGCCGGATATCATGGCGACCGCCAAGGGTATCGGTGGCGGGTTCCCGCTCGGGGCCTGCCTTGCGACCGAAAAGGCCGCGCGGGGCATGGGCTTCGGCACGCACGGATCGACCTATGGCGGTAATCCGCTCGCCATGGCCGCAGGCAGCGCGGTGATGGACGCTGTGGCGAATGATGAATTCCTCGCCGAAGTCACCGAGAAGGGCGAACGGCTGCGTTCGCGCCTCGAGCAGTTCATTGGCAACTATCCCGACCTGTTCGAACTGGTTCGCGGCAAGGGGCTGATGCTGGGGCTCAAGATGAAGGTCGAGAGCCGCCCGTTCTTCGTGCACCTGCGCGACAATCATCAGCTTCTGACGGTGGCCGCAGGCGACAACACGCTCCGCGTTCTTCCGCCGCTGGTAGCCGGTGATGCCGAATTCGACGAATTCTTCGACAAACTTTCGGCTGGCGCCGCAAGCTACGATCCGGCGGGCTGATAAGGATATGGCAATGCGGCACTTCCTCGATCTTTCCGATGCAGGCGGGGACGCGATTGCCGCCATGATCAACGATGCGCAGGACCGCAAGGCGGCGCGATTGGGCTGGGCCAAGGGCAGGCCCGATGCCGATGCGCCACTTGCCGGCCATGTGTTGGGGATGATCTTTGAAAAGAGCTCCACCCGGACGCGGGTGAGTTTCGATATCGCCATGCGCCAACTGGGCGGATCGGCGCTTATCCTGGATTCCGGTACCAGTCAGCTAGGCCGTGGCGAGAGCATCGCCGACACGGCGCGCGTGCTCAGCCGGATGGTCGATGCGATCATGATCCGGACCGACGATCACGAAAAGGCGCTGGAAATGGCGCGCCATGCGACCGTTCCGGTGATCAACGGCCTGACGGACCGCTCGCACCCGTGCCAGATCGTCGCCGATCTCCTTACCGTGGTCGAACATGGCAAGGCATTGCCCGGGTTGGAATTGGCCTGGCTGGGTGACGGCAACAATGTGCTTCATTCCATTCTCGAAGCTGCGGGACTGATGAAGTTCAACGTCCGCGTCGGCATTCCGCAGGGGTATGAGCCGGAAACCGAATTCGTCGAAATGGCACGCAGCGGCGGTGCCACGGTAACATTGACGCAGGATGCTCAAGAAGCGGTAGCCGGGGCCGACATCGTGGTCACGGATACGTGGATTTCCATGGGGCAGGAGCACGTCCACAACAAGCTGGCGGCGATGGCGCCGTTTCAGGTTTCGCAAAGCCTCATGGGGGCGGCCAAGCCTGATGCGAAATTCCTTCATTGCCTGCCGGCGCACGTCGGCGAAGAAGTGAGCGAAGAGGTTTTCGAGGGCGAGCAATCCGTCGTTTTCGACGAGGCCGAAAATCGCATTCACGCGCAAAAGTCGGTCCTCCTCTGGTGTTTCGACCGTATCTGACGCGAATTTTCCGAACCCTACCATTTTCCACAGCCCGCCCCATATGGCGGGCATGAACGCTACCTCCTCCAAAAACGAAGAAACCTACACTGGTCGTCTGCTGGCCTTCACGATCCCTGCGCGCCACGCGCGGGGCCGTCTGGTGCGGCTCGACGATGTGCTCGACGAGATCCTTGCCGCGCATGACTATCCGGCGCCCGTTACTCATCTTCTCGCCGAAGCGCTTGTGCTAGCCGTGCTGATCGGCGGGTTGGTGAAGGATGACGGGTCGCAAGTTACGATGCAGGCCCAGACCGAAGCGGGCGCCGTAAGCCTGCTGGTCTGCGATTACAAAGGCGGCGAACTGCGCGGCTATGTCGAGTTCGATGAGGGTAAACTTGCGGAACTCGGTGCCAACCCTTCGCTTTTCGCGCTGTTCGGCAAAGGATATCTTGCCATCACCTTCGATCTCGTCGGGGGGCAGGGGCGATATCAGGGTATCGTTCCCCTCGAAGGCGATAGTCTTGCGGAAGCGTGCGAGCGCTACTTCTACCAATCAGAACAGGTGCCGACGCTGATCAGATGCGCCGTGCGTTCAGATGGCGCCGGGGTCAAGGCGGCAGGACTGCTCGTGCAGCATCTCCCCGAGGGCGAAGAAGGGCGCGAGCGGCTTCATGCCAAGCTGGATCATCCCGAGTGGGAACATGTCGCGATTCTCGCTGGATCGCTACGGCACGAAGAACTGCTCGATCCCGAACTTTCGCTTGAAGCGATCGCCTGGCGGTTGTTCCACGAAGAAGATCAAGTTCTCGTTCAGCCCGGGGCCGCGATCGGTCGCGGATGCAGGTGCTCGGTCGAACATTACAAGGATGTTCTGGAGCGCTTTCCCGAAGACCAGCGCGCCGAGATGCGCGATGAAAACGGGATCGTCCTCGTAGACTGTGCATTCTGTTCGAAACAGTTCGGCATCGAAATTTGATCGGCGTGTCGTTGCTATACAACGGTTCATCGCTATCTTGATGTACGAAAGATCAGAGACAACACGCGTCGTCTGACGAAAGGTGAAATGATATGGCTCGTACCCGGGCTGTCCTGATGGCTGCTTTACTGGTCCCGTTTGCGGGGCTGGCATCGCCTGCACTGGCGCAGGCATCGCTTGCCATGCTCGACACGCTGGATCGCGGCGGATGGGAAGTCCGTTTCCGCGACGATAACAGCATGCGCAAGGTCTGCATCCGCTCGGGGCGCGAATTCATCCGGCTTCGCCACAGCGGCGGCAATTGCAACCGCTTCGTGGTTGAAGATGCAGATCGTAATGTGACGGTACAGTATACGTGCCGCGGCAATGGCTATGGCCGCACACATATCCGTAAGGAATCGCCAAGCCTGGTGCAGATCGATAGCCAGGGAATTGCCGACGGGAAGCCGTTCCAGTTCACGGCCGAAGCGCGACAGACGGGCAGATGTAACTGAGCGGCCCACTTGCAGGTCTGCTGCTTCGCGCATAGCGGAGCCCTATGAATGAAACAGACACATCCGGCCCCGCCGTGGTCCTGCTTTCCGGCGGGCTCGATTCCATGGTCACTGCTGCAATCGCGCGAGAACGCGGGATGGCGGTGCACGCGCTGACGATCGATTATGGTCAGCGGCATATCCGCGAACTGCAATCGGCGCGCTCGATTGCAGAAAAGCTTGGCGTGAAACGTCACGTCGAATTGCCGCTGGATCTGCGGCAGTTCGGCGGATCGGCCCTGACGGACGACATCGATGTACCCAAGGGCGGTGTCGGCGAGGGAGAGGATATACCCGTCACCTATGTGCCGGCGCGCAATCTCGTCTTCCTGGCACTGACGACGGCGTTCGCCGAAACCTCGAACTCTCGCGACATATTCATCGGCGTCAATGCGCTCGATTATTCGGGCTACCCGGATTGCCGGCCCGAATTCATTGCCAGCTTTGCAGAAACGGCACGGCTCGGCACGAAGCAGGGTGTTGCGGGTCGGCCGTTCACGATCCATGCGCCGCTTCAACATATGTCGAAAGCGGATATCGCACGGGAATGCGATCGGCTCGGTCTCGATCCTTCATGGAGCTGGTCGTGCTACGATCCGACGGCAGAGGGCGAGGCATGCGGCGCGTGCGATTCGTGCCGGCTGCGCCGAAAAGGCTTTGCCGAAGCGGGACTAGCCGATACCACCACCTATTCGAGGGATGCACCGGCTTTGACGGAGTGAGGATTTGACAGAACTAAAGGACGCCGCCCCGATCAAGGGAGAGGCGGCAGGCAGCGGCCCGGACAAGGTACCTGCCTATAGCTGGTATGCCTTGGGCGTCCTCGTTCTCATCTATGTTCTGAACTTCATCGACCGGCAGATCCTTTCGATCCTTGCCAACGATATCAAGGCCGATCTCGGGGTCGAGGATGATTATCTCGGCTTTCTTTATGGCACGGCGTTTGCGGTATTCTACGCCCTGTTCGGAATCCCGCTAGGCAAGCTGGCCGATAGCTGGAAACGCGTCCGCCTGATGAGCCTGGGCCTTGCGCTGTGGTCCACCATGACGGCGCTGTCCGGATTTGCGAAAAATGCGACTACGCTCACCGTGGCGCGTATCGGTGTCGGGGTGGGCGAAGCGACAGCCAGCCCGTCGGCCTATTCGCTGATTTCCGACTGGTTTCCCGCTCGCCTGCGCGCGACTGCCCTGGCGATATATTCCTCAGGCCTTTACATCGGCGGGGGCATTTCGCTGCTGATCGGCGGGCTGATCGTCGAGAACTGGAATGCAGCCTATCCGGGCGGCGGTCCGCTTGGCCTGGTCGGATGGCAGGCCGCGTTTCTCGCGGTCGGCATTCCCGGTCTGGTGCTGGCACTCTGGGTTCTGACCTTGCGAGAGCCGGTCCGCGGCGCGATCGATGGCCTCCCAACTCCGGAAGATCCCGAGCCCTTTCGCGGCTTCGTACGGGAACTTTTTCAGGTCATCCCGCCATTCACCGTATTCGGGGCGGCGGCACGCGGGACCGGTGCACTCGTCGTCAATTTATGCGGCGCTGCCTTTTTTGCGGCAGTGGCATGGGCCCTGTGGCTTTGGACCGGCGTCTTCGAGCAGTGGCTGTTCCTCGGCGTGGGGTATTATGCCGTATTCAGCTGGACGATGGGGCTGCGAGCGCGCGACCTTCCCACCTATCGCCTGACCTGGGGTTCACCGGCATTTCTCTGCGTAATTCTGGGATACGGCACGGTCGCCTTCATGGCCTATGCGGCGTCCTATTGGGGCGCGCCTTATGCTGAACGGGCACTTGGGGCCGACAAGACGGAATTGGGCTGGTTTCTCGGGGCCCCTGGGGCCGTTGCCGGATTTCTCGGGGTCATCCTTGGCGGACGTATGGCGGACTATCTGCTGGAACGGCGCCCGGAAGGACGCGTTTGGGTGATCTTGTTCGGGCTCGTGATGCCCCTGCCAGCCATGTGGGTTGCATACACGACATCGGATGTGGCTGTCTTCTACGTGGGCGCTTTTCTTGCGCAATTGCTCAGCGCTTCCGCGCTCGGCGCTGCGGCCGCCTCAAGCCAGGCTCTCGTGCTTCCGCGCATGCGCGGCCTTGCCACAGCGACGTTCTTCCTTGCGACGACGCTAATCGGCCTAGGCCTGGGCCCCTTCATGGCTGGCTATGTATCGGCCACCAATGGAGACGATCTTTCTCTAGGGGTGCTATCCACCTTTGTCGCCGCGCCATTCGGGTTCATCCTGCTGGTGGCTGCGCTGAAGCTTGTGCCTCAGGCTGCAGCCACCGTGGTCGAACGTGCACGTGACGCTGGCGAAGAGGTTTAGACCCTTTTCATAACGCCGCAGGCTATCCGCGATCCCGCGTCGCCCGCTGGGTCGGTGCGGTAGTCATCGGGTCCTTCATGGACGACAACGGCAGTACCATCGGCATCGAAGATGTCAGCCAGAACGTCGGTGGCGTTGCCTTCAAGTTGCACTTCTGCGCGTCCGGTGCCGTTCGCTGCAATTGTCAGATTGGGCATATCGCCGAGATGCTGACCGCCGGGGGACATTGACCCGTGCGAGTTATTGCCGGGGTTGAGATGGCCGCCTGCGCTCGTGAAATCGGGCGCGGTACATGTGCCGGTGGTGTGAAGGTGAAAGCCATGTTCACCGGGTGACATGCCCACGGCAGCGACGGCGACCGTCACGGTCTGGCCGCTGCTCAGCAGTTGAACGGTTCCTGCAGGCGTACCGTTGGCGAACAGCAGTGTCGTCTCTCCAACACGTTCAGTGGGAAGGTCGTCCATCGTCGTGCAACCGGCAAGGGCGATGGCTGTGATGGGCGGCAGCAGGAACAGTTTATTCATGGAAGTCCTCTCGGTTCGAACAGGGATCTTACCATGCAACGAAAAAGGGCCCGGATTGCTCCGGGCCCTTCTCGAATTTGGCTAATGCCAGTCGCTTACATGCCCGAACCCGGACCGTAAGTGATTTCGACGCGGCGGTTCTGCAGTTCGCGGACACCGTCAGCAGTCGGGACGCGCGGGTTGGCTTCACCGAATGCTTCGCTGGTGATGCGGCCATCAGGCACACCGCGCGAGGTCAGGTAACCACGGACCGAAGCGTTACGACGTTCTGCAAGACCCATGTTGTAGGTCGCCGAACCCGAACGGTCGGTGTAGCCGGCGAGCATGATTGCTGCCGTACCGCAGTCTGCGTAAGCCGACACGGCGTTGTCGAGGATGGTCGCTGCTTCCGGAGTGATGTCCGACTTGTCCCAGTTGAAGAAGACGATGTACGGACCCGTCTCGCAGACCGGCGCCGGCGGCGGCGGGGGCGGAGGCGGCGGGGGAGGCGGCGGCGGCGGCGGCGGCGGCGGCGGAGCTGCCGGTTCGCCGAAGTTGTAAGCCAGCGTTGCCATCAGCGAGTGCGAACGGAAACCGACGCGTGCGTCGCGGCCGTCGAACGCCACCAGGTCGTTGCCGAACTGGTTGTAGAAGCGATACTTCAGACCGATGTCGACGTTGTCGTTGATCGGTGCGCGCACGCCGGCGAGTGCCTGCCATGCGAAGCCCGTGTCGCTGTCGACGATGTCGATCGACGGGAACGGGGTCAGAACGCCAACCTTGACGCGGCCAACACCGGCACCACCGCCAACGAAGCCCTGCAGGCCGTCATCGGGGCCGAAGTCGACCAGGCCGTTGATCATGAAGCTCAGAGCTTCAGCACCGCCACCGACCAGCGGGTCGTCAAGCGAAACGACGTTATCGGTGTAGCTGTCTTCTTCCGAGCGACGGAAGCTGGCTTCAGCTTCCAGACGGAACGGACCGAAGTCATAACCGACGATACCGCCGACGTCGTAACCGATGTCGGTGTTGAGCGTGCCGACTTCGTTCGAACCCGAAAGGTTGTCGATATCTTCGACGATCATACCACCGGCGTTGAGTTCAACGTACCAAGTGTCATCTTTTGCCAGGGCTGGCGATGCAAAGGCCGTAGAGGCCATCGCCATTCCTATGACGAGTTTGCGCATTATAATTTCCCCTTTTTGCGAAATTGGAGCCACCGAGTGGAACATATCTATCTTTCAGGCCCCTAGGTGGCAAGTAAACAATAGGTAGGAACTGTGACAATATTGTCGCTTTCCCTTATTGTAAGAATGAGTTCCGGGAATTTGGACCCCTTCCGTATTGTGCCGAACGGCGATGCCCGGATCGGGTTCCCATCAGGCTCGTGGAAAGATCGATAGTGTTGCAAAGATGTCGATAATTGCCTCGATCGCAGCCCGCGCCTCGACATCGACGACTGCCCCTCCGGAGGGAGAGGTCGGCCGCTCGACACGGTTCCATCCGCCCGCATAAACGATCCGGCTACTTTCCGATCGATCGAACACGTGCATGCCGTCGATCGGCGTGCAGAGCGTCCATTGGGTGCCATCCCAGCAGGCGAGTTTTCCCTCATGCCCCTGCCATGCGTCGCCGGCTGGTTGCGCCACGATCCAGCATTCGCCCGCGACGGGATCCTGGGGCGGTGTTGTCGCCTCACCCTCCACTGCGGGATGCAGTAGCGCATCGATCCGCGCGAAGGTCTCGTTGACGGATAACTCTTTCTGCGCCTGGCCGGGAACCAGCATGGCGAGCGCATGGCGGGGAGTGGTCGCGTCGAAAGAAACGGGCGTGGTCATGGCATCTTCCTTTCAGCCAAAGTTGATAGAGAAATGAGATGCAGTGGAGGCGAAACTGCAAAGCTGCCCTTCTGCCGGACCCACAGTGCCGCGCCCTCGTATGATTCGCCGAGCGCGGCGATCTCGCCCGCTTCGAGGACCAGTTGCGGTCCGGCCGTCGCCCATATCCGCGCGGGTCGATCCGGATCGCCCAGCCCCACTTCATACAGTTCATCCTGCTCGACCAGCGGCTGTTCGACCCCGTCAGGCCAGCTCCAGCCGCCACGCGCCCGGCGCGTCCAGCGCAAGGTCAAATTGCCGAGCGCATCCTGTTCGCTGCGCGGATGCACTGGCAGCAGGGGGCGGCACGTCCGGCCGCCGTTCTCGATTTCGGCCAGAACGGGCTCGTCGTCTCCCGCTCCGATCGCCGCGATTCGGTCGCCATCGCCCGGATATGGATTCGCGGGAAGCGGAACCAGCCGATCGTCGAGAAGCGTGACCGTTGCACCCGGCTCATGACCTGCCAGCGCCTCGATTTCGGTTCCGCCGCGGCCCCGTAGCAGCCCGCAGAGCTGCCAGATCCCGTTACCTTCGGGCTCGCACTGCGCGAACTGCACGATCTCCCCGCCGATCAGCAGGCGGTTCGATCCCCGCGCAATCGCATCGAGCCCGGCCGGTTCCAATGCCGCTTCGTAATCGTCCAGCCGCACCCTCACTTGCGCAGTTGCTTCGAACCGCAGGCCGGGGCTGGGCGACAGGGCTTCCGCCAATATCCCGCCCACGGCGCGCTGCGGGCCGCTGTGTCCGATCGGCACCAGCGTGTCGGCGCTCTCGCGATACAGCATCGCGCCGCCCCAGCGGCCCGCTGGCGCGCTCACCGCGGCATAGCGTTGCGGCACGCTGCTCTGTCCCGTGCCGTCCCACGGCAGTTCGAATGAGCGCAGCCGCGTTTCGACCGGCAAGCGATCGGGCGGCGACCAGGCCGCGCCGCCATCCGCTGGCTGGCTGGCCCCTGCCGTGGGTGCGTAGCGGGCGAGGTCCAGCTCGATTCCCGTGTCGCGCCATTCCCAGGCGGTGATCTGCCACAGTCCCGGATGACCGGGTGCCCGCACGATGCTGCCGGGGCCCAGCGCCGGGTCGATCCGGTTCGTCCGCCACGCCAGCCCTTCGCCGCGCAGCCATTCCCGCCTTGCCGCTCCTGCCAGAAGAGATCGTGCGGCTTCAGGCTGAAAGACGCCGGGAAACTCCATAGTTCCGCCCCCATCCGCGCCTTCGGATCGCTGCAGTCCAGGCTGGTAATCGCGCGTCGGATCGTAATAGCGCAGCAAGCTGGCCACTTGCGATGCGGCCTGCCGACGCGACAGGGCCGCACCGCTCGCGCGCCCGAACTCGCCGTCCGGCGCGGCCACGGCGGGCGGCAGCATCGGCACCTCATCCGGCGCCACAACCCCTGCTACGATGACATGCCCGCTGCGCATTGCGGCATGTATGGGTCGCAGGCCCTTCACCTGCGACAGTAGCGCTGCCAGCCCGCCGCCCTCGTGTACGAAACCGCCAAGTTCGGGAAACCCGGTTCCCTCGCACTCCATGCTGGCCTGCCGCGCAATGTCTTCCACCACCGCCTGCGCCGTTCCCGCGAACACTTCGAAGCTGATCGCCGGTATGCGGTTGCCGAAATCTTCCAGCGCCAGATCCTCGAACACGGCATAGGCGCAGCCGCGATAGGCAGGACATCGCGCACCGATGCTGGCAGCCATCAGCGGATCGGGCAACTGGTCGGCATGGCCGGTATGAATGCGCAGCACCCCTCCGGTCTTGAGGTCGCCTGCCGCACCGCGCAGCAGATTGCCATCCGCCCAGATACGGCCCACGCCGTCGATCGGCCGGCTCGACAGCGCCACGGCGAGCGAGACGGAATAGGCGTAACGCGTCGTTGCAGGCCGGCCCTTGCCGCCCCCGCTGGATTCGCGCCTTTCGCTCAGGTCGCTCGCCCAGATAATCGTGCCGGGAACGCGGACCCTGCCGTACAGCGCGGGGATGGCGCTGCCATAGCTCGACGTGCTCACCGCCAGTTCCTTCAGCCGCGGGCCTTCGCGGCGCGGCGGCGAACCGATGATGCTTGCGTCGAGACTGCGGCCCAGCGTCGCCCCGATGGCGCCGCCCAGCGGGCCGCCCACCAGCGTCCCCAAGGCGCCGAGAACTAGAGTTGCCATGTCTGCTCCTGATCGGAATCGATCCGCCACTGCGCGAGCAGAGGATCGAGGGGGACAAGTTGCTGGCACACGACCCGCCGCAGCCCTGCATGGGCGTGGACGAAGCCGTCGGACCCCAGCGCGATGAGAAGGTGGTTCTGCGCCGGGCCGGGCCGGGTCAGCAGGACATCGCCGCGCCGGATATTGCCGGTGCAGCTTTGCAGTCCGTTCATCCCGGCAAACTGCATCCACCGCGCGATGCCGCTATTGCGCAACCGGTACCCCTCCGGCCAGCGCACCTGCCGTCCGCAACCGGCCAGCGCGGCCCCCACCACCCCGATACAATCGAGCCCGGTTTCCCGGTTGCGCCCGTGCAGGCGAAAAGGGGACCCGATCAGGTTTTGCGCCGCCTGGGCGAGCGCGTCGCCGCACAGGCTCATCGGGCAACCGGATATTGCGCCAGCATGTCGTTGCCCGGCAGAAACGGCTCACCCTGAAAGTTCACGGCATTGCCGAAGCGGGCGGCGCAGGTGGCGACGGTCCGGTCGCAGCCCTCGCGCAATAGTACCCGCAGGCCCGGCGACCAGTCGTGGTCGATCCGTCCCGCCAGCATCAGCACCGGCCCGTCCGTATCGACGATCCGCGTCGAAAGCCCGGTGGCGGGGCCATCCATCCAGCGCAGGCTCCCGAAGCGATAGGCTGATGCATCGGCCAGATCGACGCGCAAGGTCTGCGTGTCGCGGTCGATCGCCGTCACGCGCACACGCTTTTCGAACGCTGCCGGGTTCAATCCGCAGCCCGGGCCGCAAAACCGTGCCCGGCAAGTCGGGCCGGTCACCGGGATCGGGTCGTGCGCCAGTCGCACCTTCGCCGATTCCAGTTCGGCCCGAAACCCCGCCCCCTCGCTGGTGACGCCCGCGATGGACCCTGAATAAAGCGATGCGCGCTCCAGCGTCTCCCAATCGACCACGCCGCATTCGACTTCCGCTGCATCGAAGCGGCCACCGGCCAGATCGGCCGCCGTCACGCTCGCATGGCTTAATGCGCCTTCGATATCGCCGGGATCGTCTTCGAATCCCGATGTCACGCGAATGGCCGATGGCAGCATGCCAGGCGCGGCGCGGTGAACGATGCCGTCGAACCACAGATCGCGGTCGTGCGTGGTAAAGCCCAGCGTAACGCCGTCACAGCGATAGATGCGCCACCAGCTTGCCGTCGTATCGAGCTCGCTTGCAAAGAACGCGCGTCTCATACGGCCTCGCGTATCTCGATCAGCGCAACGGAAGGCGCCTCGCCGGTGGCAAAGGACACGCCGCTGACGTCCAGCCGGTCCTCGGCAAAGCGCACCGGCACATCGAACAGATAGCCTGCCGTGATCGGCGCGCCCGCTGTCGGCGCGCTGTCGAACACGATCCAGCCGCCCGCCTCGTATCGCCATGCCGCAGTCTCCACAGCGCCCACGGCAATGCGTATGCTGGCGGGTTGCGGGCGGGTGATCCGGCGCTGCTGCTCGCCATAATTCTTCACCAGCCGGAACCGGCTGGCCAAGCCGTCGCCCGTTCCTATGCGCTGATCGCTGGCCGACGGCGTGCCGGTCATCGCGGCGGAACTGAAATCGAAAGGATCGCGCAGGCGGAAACCGCGGGCAGGGCCGTATCGTGCGCGGAAGAAGGCGATTAGTGTGCCCAGTTCCGCTTCGGACCTTATCCCCGGACCGACATCATATCGCATCCGGGCATCGGACCACAGCGCATTGCGATATTCATGTCCCGATGCGGTCACCGCTACAGAGGTCGAAAATTCAGGGCACGCCGCCGCGTCGCGGCCCAGCGTAAGCGGATAGGCGACATCGTCGAACGGGATCATTGTGTCTTCTCCGGGTGGTGGCAGGCGGGTGTAACCGTCGCGCGATATCTGCGGCATCGCCCAGACGAATCGCTGGGTAACGCCGCGCTCGCGCGCCTCGTCCAGCGCGGCGTCGATCCGTGGCCAGTAGGTTTCAGCATCCTCTGCCAGCAGCACGAAACCGGCCATGTAATCCTGCCGGGCGACCGGATAGCCGAGCCGCTGGGTAACGAAGGCGATGCCTCGCCGTCGTTCGGCATCGGCCCCGTCCGTCAGCCAGTCGTAATCTTCCAGCTGCAGCCGGTCGAAGGCGGGCCATGCCCAGCCCGTCGGCAGGTTCGCGCGGTAAAGTTCCGGCATGCTCGGGTTCAGCACGGTCGGCGTAAAGGCCAGCAGCAGGATCTCCGCCGCGCCGCCTGCCGCATCGTGCACCGATTGCGCCAGCGCGGCGGTCGACTGGGCCAGCAATGCGCCCGCCGCGTCCAGCACATTGCGCTGCGCTTCGTCGATGGGCGAACGCATATCCGCGATTATCGCAGGCGATCCGCCCAGCGCGGCCCGCGTCGCATTATCGTACAGGCAGGGCGCGCCGCTGTCAGGCTGGACCCACCACCACGGCTCGCCGATCTGGAACAGCACGGGAAGGCCCGCGGCCTGCGCAATCGCAACGAAGGCGTTTGCGACCT
Source organism: Qipengyuania sp. L-5Y (assembly GCF_056859455.1). Classification (NCBI taxonomy): domain Bacteria; kingdom Pseudomonadati; phylum Pseudomonadota; class Alphaproteobacteria; order Sphingomonadales; family Erythrobacteraceae; genus Qipengyuania; species Qipengyuania sp. L-5Y. The sequence continues at coordinate 252,827 of NZ_JBSXOM010000028.1, forward strand.
GCCGCAGATAGCTCATCGCGCCGTCATGCGCGGGCGACAACAGGGCCGATGGCGGTTCCCACCCGGTCAGCGCGGGCGATCCGTCATGCGCCCGCTGCTTCCAGTCGTTCCAGCAATGCGCGTCGAACAATTCGTAGGATAGCGACCAGATCACGTCGAAATCGCGGATCTTCGCGTGTTCGGCAAAGGATCGGTGCCAGGCCGCGCAGGGTTCGTTCAGCACCCCGCCGGCAAGGCTCACGTAATGCCCGCCGCCCAGCGGCTCGAGCCGGAAATAATGGCTCATCCCTACATAATGGACGATCCGTCCGCGGTAGCCGAGGCCTTCGGCGCTGCGTAGCAGTCGTGCGGGGGTCTGGTTGAAACTGTCGTCATAGGCGGTGGCGATCTGTTCGCCATGCGCGGGGATCAGCACGTCGCCCATGGCCAGCATGGCGCCCGCGCCTTCGCACCGTATGGCGGACATTTCGGCCCAGCCATCCACGCGTGCCGGCAACACGGCCCCGCTGCCCTCGACATAGCCCTGCGGGGCCAGGCTGATGAACATGCGCTCGATATCATGCGGATGGATCGCCTCGCCAGGCAGGGAAAAACCCGATTCCAGCTCGGAAAACCGCAGCTCGATTTGCGCATCGGTCGGCGAACCGCTGGCATAGTTCCACAGGCGCACATACCAGGCCCGTTTCCTGCCTTCTGCATCGCGGCCCTCGATCGTCAGCGTCGGACCATGCGGCACGTCCAGTGCCAGCACCCCGCCGCTGCGCCAGCGAAAACGCAGCACGCAATGCGCGTAATCGGACCGCGTTTCATAGGCCAGCAGCGGGTGGTCGAGCGTATCCTCACTCTCCCAGATAAGTCCGGCCAGTTCGCCCTCATGGTGGAAGCTGCACTCCACCCGCAGCGCGTCGGCTGCGGTGGTGACGACACTCGCCATCATCGGTCGTGGGAAATTGACCGTCCAGAACCGCGGATCGAACCGCTGGATATGATCGGATTGTTGCCCGCTGCGTTTGCGGGCAAGCCAGAAACTCATTGCGAAACTCCTGTGAATAGCGTGCCGTCATCCCGGGCATGGTCCGGGGCAGTGCGTCTCGTTTGGGGGAGGGTGTCCGTTGCCGAAGGCTAAGTGCCCAGGGCCCGGCGAACCGCGCTTGCGACCTGCCGCGCGCTGCGCTGCATCGCTACCGGCGCAGTGGTGCCGCGCGGTGCGGCGATGGCGATCGAAACCTTTACGTCGCGGCTCGTGCCGGTGCCCGCATTCGCTTCCACCCGACCGGCGCTTGCGGGCACGAACAGTTCGGGCCCCCGCTCGCCGACCAGATAGGGTCGTTGCGGCGAAACGGTCCCGCCGGTCGCACGGCCGGGCAGGCCGAACAGCGCCCCGGCCGCAGTACCGATCAAGCCGGCAAATCCGCCGCCGCTACCGCCGCCGCCGAACACTTCGTCCAGCCCCAGCCGCAGCGCCTGCGCGGCAATCTGGTCGAGCGCACGCGCCGCTACGCGTTGCAGATCGTCGAAGCCGACGCTGCCTTTGCGGATCGCGGACAGCAACCCTCGTTCCAGCACCGTTCCCGCTCGGTCGAAGCCGTCCAGCAGGGTCGCATCGAATGTGCTTCGCATGGCGCGCATGTCCGCTCCGAAGGCCTGCGTATCCGCGCGAACCGCCACGATCATTTCCTCGATCTCGTCATCCATGGGCATCCCTTTCAATCAGCGCGGCAATCTCGGCGCGTGTGGGCGGGCTTCCGGCAGGCGCGGGCGCGGAAAGGCAGGCGGCAAGCTCTGATGGTGTGGCATGCCAGAACGTACCGGGCCTCCACCCCAGATGCGTAGCCGCCAGCCCCGCCAGCCGAAGCGCCCCCTTGGTGAAGGGCGTGCTCACCAACTTCGCCCCCGCTTGTGGGTGGGATCGCGGGTGGGCGACGTCACACCCGTCCCTTCAGGATTTCGCCCAGCAATATCCGCAGCGGTTTCGTGGATGCGGCCAGGCCTTGTGCGACGACCGCTTCGCCCACGACTTCCCGCGCCAGATCCCCGCGTTCGGCCAGGCAATGCCAGAACAGCGCAGCCATATCGGTCAGGCGCAGCTTGCCTTCGCCTGCACGCTCCACCAGATCGAACAGCGGACCCAGTTCCTCCTCCGCCTGTACCAGCGCATCGAAACTCGGCCGCAGCAGACAGGCCCTCCCGTTGATCGTCAGCGCCGCTTCGCCTCTCGCCGCATTGCTCATGACGGCACCACCGGTCCGGAGCTTTCGAGCTGCACCGAATAGGTCCGCTCGCCGTTGAAATCGCCGGCATAGTCCAGCCGCTGCACCAGGAAGCGGCCGCGCATCTTCGCGCCGTCCTCGAAACTCAGCTCGTACTGGTCGATGGTTCCGGCCAGTGCGTGATTGCGGATCGCGTGCTCGGCATCCGATCCCAGGAAAATCCCGCTGGCGGATACAGAAACCGACCGCGTCCCCGCGCCCGACAGCAGCTCGCGCCAGCCGCCGCTTTCCTTGTGGGTGACCACCACCGTGTCGCCGTTCACGCTCATTTGCGTGGTCCTGAGGCCTGCGACGGCCTCGTATGTAACGGGCGCGCCGCCACTGCCGATTTTCAGCAGGAAAGCCGCCCCTTTCTGGGCTGTCATGTCGATTACTCCGTTGCGATGAGTTTGAAGGCGAATTCCAGCAGCACCGCGCGGCCATTGCGCCGTCGGCGCTCCACGCGGCTTCGCAGGAAGCGGGTCACCACCACGCGGAAACCCGCCTGCTGCGGGGCCAGCGTGGCGATGCGCTGTTCGATGCGGCCGGCAAGCGCTGCGGTTTCGGCGGGATCGTCCCCGCGCCCGACCAGCTCCAGCGCCACGCGCACCTCGCGCCCCGTGGCGGTCTTGGTCGACCAGTCGGTGCTGGCGCTGGCGGCAATGGCGATGGCAGGCGGACTGGCCGCCGCCGGGGCTTCCTCGGCGATGGCGTTCACGTGCTCGGACAGGACCGGATCGCTCGCCAGCCAGCCGGCGATCGCGCTGCGCAGGGCGGTTTCCATCTACCGTTCTCCCTTGGTGAAGAGGGGCCACAGCAGGTCGGCGCGGTGCCACCAGTCATGCCCCCGCCGCCGTGCATGTGCCGCGGCGCGGCGGGTCAGCCGCTCGGCCAGCTCGGCGAAGGTCACAGCCGCACCGGCCGGTACGGGCGCCACAGCGCCGCGATGGCTGCGGGCAGGGGCGCCGTGCCTCCGTCCCGCTCGCGATATTGATGCGCGGCAAAGCGCACGATTCCGTGGCGCAGCGCCTCGTCCAGCGTGCTCCACTCGGCCGCGCCGTGGCCGGTAAAGCGCGCACATATCTGCCACGCCGTATCGAGCAGGCGCAGCAGCAGCGCATCCTCGCCCGCAGCGCCGATCGCCAGCCACTGCTTGAGGTCGGCCAGAGGCTGGCCGGATAGGTCTGGTGTCATGAAAAAACACGTCCCGATTGTCAGGAAAGGGTGCCCGCGCCGCAGGGGACACGGCGCGGGCAAGGGCGATCACACGGCGATCTTCAGCAGCTTGATCGCATTGCTATCCAGCACCTGCCCGCCCACGCGCTTGGTGGCGTAGAAGTGGACGAAGGGCTTGTTGGTGAAGGGGTCGCGCAGCACCTGTGTCGCGCTGCGTTCGGCGATCAGATAGCCGTGGCGGAAATTGCCGAAGGCGATGGGGCAGGTGCCCGCCGCGATGTCGGGCATGTCCTCCGCCTCGACCACGGGATAGCCCAGCAGGCGGTCGGGCTGGCCGTCCACCATGCCCGGCTGCCACAGGAACGCGCCGTTCGCCGTCTTCAGCTTGCGCACTTCTGCCAGCGTGGCCGAATTCATCACGAAGCTCGCCCCCTGCCGGTGCCCGGCCTTCAGCGTGTGGACGAGGTCGATCAGCATCGCATCCGGCTCCGCGCCGAAGCCGCCCGCATCCCCGCTGGCGATATACTGCAGCGTGCCGAAGGGGCGATCCTCGTCGAATTCCTCCGCCATGGGCGCCGCCAGGAACCCGCGTGGCTGGTTCACGCCGCTGCCGTTGACGAAGGCGGCGCCTTCCGCCCGCGCGAATTCCTGCCCGATCTCGCTCGCCAGCCAGCTTTCGAGGTCGAAGCCCGCATCGTCCAGCATCGCCTGGCTCGCCGCCGGATTGGCATAGAGCTCGCCCGTCGGCGGCGCGATCTCGCTGAAATTGGGCGTGGCGGTTTCGGGCCGCCCGGCGCTCTCGCTCACCCAGCCGCTCGCGGTCCCGCCCAGCGTCACCAGCTTGCGATAATCCGCGCTGCCGGTCTGCACGACCTGCGCGATGGCGCGGATCGGGCTGATCTCGGTCAGCTGGCGGGCGATCGCCGCATCGATCTGGCGCGGCACGGCATAGCCGCCATCGCCCGGCACGCCCGCCGTGATCGACTTGATTTCCTGCGTCGCACCGCGGCGCAGATAGCCATCGACAAAGCCCTTCACTTCGGGTGCCGCTTCGTCGCCGGTGCCAAGGGCAGGGCGGGCCGCCCGCCCGATCCGCGCCTTCACCCGGTCGAGGTCGGATCGCAGATCTGCCACCGCGGCTTCGGTGCTCTCCTGCCGTGCAACGATGTCGAAACTCGCTTCGGCGGGGTCGAGGGGCGTGGCGGTAGGGGTGGGTTGGTCAGGCGTAGTTACGTCCATCAGATGTTCCTTTTCTCAGGGTGAATTCTTGGTGTTTCGAACCCGCATCCGGGTTCGTCCTCGCTGGACGTGCGACAAGCTGCACCCGCTGCGGCCGCACGTGCGGGTGGCCTTTGGCAGCGCACCAAAGGTGCACTTCCGTGCTTGCCGGACCTCCTCCGGCCCGGATCAATCGCGAGGTGGCAAAATGGAGAAAGTTCCGAGCCCCGGCGAGGCAAGGCCGACTGGCCGCCGCGGCTTATGCCGCGAAGCCAAGCGAGCCGGACGGCTCGCGCCCGGCGTTTGAGGGCGCAGATAAAAAATGCACGCGCGCCCCGTGTTGCAGCGGATGCGTCACCACGCTCACCTCGAACAGATCGATCTCGGCCAGTTCGCGGCCTTGCGGTGTGTGGCGATAGGCCCGCGCACGGTAGCCGAAGCTCAGGCCGCTCACCGCGCGCCGACGCAGCAGCACGGCAGCGCGCCCGTCCGGATTGTCAATGCTGGCGATGATCCGCAGCCCGCGCCCATCCTCGCCCGCCATCTCGACCCAGCCGATGCGGCGCTCGGGCCGGTGCTGCCAGTATAGGGGAAAGCGCCCTTCGCGTTCGGCCAGCGTGCGCGTGAAGGCCCCGGGCCGGATCGTGTCGCGCGCGCCGTCGGGCCGGTCGAACAGCGCCGCATAACCGGCAATGCGCAGAACCGGTGCCGCCCTGTCACCCCGGACCTGTTCCGGAATGTCACCCCGGACCTGTTCCGGGGTCACGACAGCATGTCCCCCACGCCCAGCCGCACGGCGATGCCGACCAGCAGCAGCGCCAGCACGCCCTTGACCAGCCAGTCCACGGCGGCCTTCCACGCGCTGGCCTTGGCATCGCGCCAGGCGCCCAGCAATTCGCGCAATTCGTCGATGTCCTCCTGCGCCGACGGATCGCCCAGGCCCAGCCGGTCGAGCACGCGGTTCGCGCCCAGTTCGCTCGCTTCCTCCACGATGGCGCGCAGCGTGATCAGCTCGCCCCCTTCATGGCCCGCCTGCGCGATCAGCCGCGCCAGCATGTCTTCCCGCGTCATCGGTCACTCTCCATTTTCGCCAGCCCCAACAGCTCGCGTTTTTCCAGATCGGTTAAAAAACTCGCCCCGCTGACCTGCGTCCACAGCCGCTCGCGATCCTCAGCCAGCGCGGGCACACGGTCCAGATCGACACTCGGCGCTTCGCCAAACCAGTCCGCCAGCCCGCTATGCAGACCGGCCAGGATCTTGCCCGTCAGCGGCAACAGGGTCAGCCGCCACAGCGCCCGGTTGGCCTCGCGGTAATTGGCATAGGTATTGTCGCCCGGCAGGCCGAGCAGCATGGGCGGCACTCCGAACGCCAGCGCAATGTCGCGCGCCGCCGCTGCCTTCAGCGTGGCGAAATCCATGTCGGCAGGGCTCAGGCTCATCGCCTTCCAGTCCAGCCCGCCTTCCAGCAGCATCGGTCGACCCGCATTGCCGTGGCCCTGATAGGCGGCGAGCAGCTCGGCCTTCAGCCGGTCGAACTGCTCGCCCGTCAGCCCGCCCGTATCGCCGCCGTCGTACACCAGCGCTCCGCTCGGCCGCGCCGCATTGGCCAGCAGCGCGCGGTTCCACTCGCTCGCCGCATTGTGGATCGCCACGGCGGGCGCGGCGGCGGCCAGGCATCCCGCGCCGTAATGATCGTCGGTGGGGTGAAAGCCCTTGAGATGGATGACACAGGGCCACCCGTCCTCATCCTCCAGCGGCAGGGTGATCGTGCGATCGGCCAGGATATAGCGATAGGCCGCCGGCCACCCGTCCTCGCCCGCCACCACCTGCACGCGCTCGGGCCGCAGGGGAAACAGGTCCACCGGCACGCCGCTGCCGTCCTTCACGATCTGGACATAGGCATTGCCATGCAGGCTCACTTGCGCCGCCAGCACCTCCAGCAGCGGCTGCGCCCCGCAGGAACAGCGGATCAGCGCCGCCAGCTGTTCGTCCGCGCAGGCGATCGGCGCGCTGCCGACCCCTTCCGCCACGATCCGCACGGCGCGCTGCGCCACAGGGTTGGCAAGATAGGCCTCGCCGACTTCGCGGGCATAATCGAAGGGGCCGCGTCCCGGCGGCCCGCCATCGAAAGCGGTCGCGCCCCAGTGCGACCAGGGCGAAACGAACCCGCGCGATACAGGCACGCGGGCGCCGCCCCCGCCCTTGAAGGCGGAGACGAGACTGGTGAGAAAGCTCATGGTAGTTCTCCGGATGCGGGGGCCGCGCAGCACGGGCGCAGCCCACAATTGTGCGGAATTGGTACGGTGACGGGTCCGCGATGGAGGGCGGCCCCGCAATGGGTCACAAGGTACGGCTATGGCGCACCGATCTCGATTCGATGGCACACACCAGCCCGGTCCGGGCCTGGCTTTCGTGCGCGCCGACAAATGCGGGGAAGACCGCGCCGCCGGCGCTCCGCGCGATGCAATCTACTATCTCCAGCTCGCCCGGCAGGCCCGCCGCCTCGCCGCCGAACATACCGATCCCGACGTCGCCCGCCGCCTGCGCGAAAGCGCGGTCCGCCACGAACACATGGCTCGCCAGCTCAAGCGCCAGGAAGACCGCACCAGGGACGAAAGCCGCCTCGGCGCCGGCCTCAAAGCCCTCCTGCGCACCCTCCGCGGCCGCGGGTAAGGGCGGGGCAACGCAGACGCGTCCCGGCTCCGTCACCCCGGACTAGTTCCGGCCACGTCACCCCGGACTTGTTCCGGCCTCGTCACCCCGGACTTGTTCCGGGGCGGTGCTTCTTTCACTAATCCACGATGCGAACGTTCGAACCGACGGTCTACATCCTTGCCAGCCATTACCGCGGGCGGCTCTATACCGGCGTAACGTCAGATCTCCTTTCGCGGGTTCACCAGCACCGCGCCGACACCTTCGGCGGTTACACGAGCGAGCGCGACATCAAACGCCTCGTTTGGTTCGAAGCGCATGACGATATCGAGAATGCCATCGCTCGCGAAAAGACGATCAAACGCTGGCCCCGCCAGTGGAAGTTCAACGTCATCGAACAGAACAACCCCGACTGGATCGATCTTGCGGAAGAACACGGTTTCCCGCCGCTGCCCCACAAATAAGCACCACCCCGGAACAGGTCCGGGGTGACGGAAGGAGGACCGATTTTGCAAACCAGTCACCCCGGACCTGTTCCGGGGCGGTGCTTTCCTAAAAGGCCGCAGAGCTATCCGGTAAACACCACCCACCCTAAATCCACCGCACCCGCGGCGCGGGGCGCTTCACCAGCATCAGTTCCGTCAGCGCCCATACCAGCGCATCGGCCCGGTCCGGCGAACGTCCCGGCCCTTCGTAACCGCCGCCCGCCACCAGTCCGCACATCTCGTCTTCCAGCGCGGCGAACAGGCCGGTGTGGCGCACGCGTCCCGCTTCATACAGCGCGGCGATCGGCTCGGCGCGCGCCGTCTTGCCGCGGCTGGCGTGGACCAGCTTGACCGGCAGTGCGATATCGGCCGCGCGCAGCACGCTGGCGACCATCTGTCCCCCCTGGTTGGCTTCGGCCACCACGCGGTCGGCCTGCCAGGCATGGGCCGCATCGGCTACGGCGCGGGCCCAGCGTTCGGGCGTCGCATTCGTCACGGAACAGTCCGCCCTGACATAGGCGGTGCCGTCCACGCCCAGCATCGCCACCACGATCCCGCAGGCATCGCCGGAAGAACTGGCCGGCGGGTCGACCGCCACGATGACGCGCCTGGCCTGCGGTACCGCGTCCCTGTGCCGGTATCGTTCGATCAGCGCGCGGCTCCACAGCGCGCCTTCGACTGCGGCGATCATTTCGCCCTCCAGTTCCTGCCGCCCGAAATTGCTCTGTTCGAACTGTTCGACCATCGCGGCGAGGTAATCGGCGGGCAGCACTTCCCGATTGTCCAGCGTGCCGCCGCGCGCCACGGCGACCTTGCCTGCCTTCGCATCCGCCATGATCCGGCGCATCAACGCGGTCTGGCGCGGGGTGGTGGTGGCGACCACGCGCGGGCCGTCCCCCAGCCGCATCGTCAGTTGCAGATTGTTCCAGGCAGACATGGCCCGCTCGCTTGAATTATCCCATTTGGCTATTTCATCGCACCAGGCATGGCTATGCTGCGGCCCGCGCAGCGTTTCCGGCTCCCCGGCGGAATAGAGCCAGGCGATCGCGCCGTTTTCCCACGTCAGCCGGCGCAGGCTCGGCTCGAACTCCGGGGCCAGCGCACCCGGCGATGCCGCCAGTACGCCGCTGTCGCCTTCCACCATGACATTGCGGATTTCCGCCAGATTTGCGCCCACCAGCGCGATGCGTGCCGAACCGTCGTGCCGGGCCACGTCGCGCACCCATTCGGCGCCCGCCCGCGTCTTGCCGAAACCGCGTCCGGCGCAGATCAGCCAGGTACGCCAGGCCTCGCTCGGCGGCAGTTGCGCATCGCGGGCCCAGCCTTCCCAGTAATAGCTGCCCAGCGCGGCCAGCTCGTGCGGCTTCAGCCGGCGCGCCAGCTCCTCGCGTTCGCCATCGGCCTCATCGCCCGGGCGCCGCAGCCACCCTCCGCGGGACAGGCTGCGCCGGTTAGCCATTGCTGCGGGCCTTTGCCGCTTCCCGGCGTGCCTTGCGCACCGCGGCATCGCCCGCCTTGCTGCGGGCGCGCATATCGTCGATCTTGGCATTGATCGATGCGATGGTGGCGACCTCGTCGGCCAGCGTGCGGCGGCCCTTTTCCCGTGCCACGCTCTCGCGGTGCGCAGTCAGGCAGCGCAGGGCAATGGCGGTGTCGAATTTGCGCGGCGGCGTGCCGTCGCCGGCGCTGTCCCCGCTGCGCAGGTGATGCAGCAGTTCCATTTCCAGATTGTCGTATCCTTCCGCCAGCGCGGCGTACCACTGGCGGGCAAAATCCGGGTCGGTGCGGCGCAGGCGATAGATGCGGTTCACGGGAAGACCCGCCACCGCCGCGGCGGCCGCCACATTCGATGTTTCCGCCAGTTCGTGCAGGAATTGCTCGATCCGCTGTGCATCGCGCGGGGCGATCGGGCGGGCCGTGCGCGCTTTTGCCTTCCGCCCATCGACCGGGTGGATCGCATCCCATGCCTCGCGGAATGCCTGGTTCTTGCGCCTCCTGTCATAGGGGGTGGACCCCGTCACACCGGCTTCGCGGGCCGCGGCGCGCACGCCATTGCCGTCCTTCAGCGCCTCGAGGAAACGGGCCGCCCACGCCGGGCCTTCCATACTGTCCATCGCCTTGCTCATCTGTCCCTCCATCTGCGGCGATAGCGGGCACGACAAAGGGCGGTGGCCCGGTTGGTTCAAAACCTGGCCCCGCCCGTTCGAATCACACTATCGCGATGTTCTGTATATGTACCCAAACAGCGTTACGATGTCAATCAAAAAGTACCAAATAGGTTCCTACGCAGATGATTGCCAACAGGGGGTGGCTCGCTTAGAGCTTGGCCTCCTCCATCGTGGAGGGGGCGGCTGCGCCGCTCGCAAGGACGGGATGGGGAAGCGATGCTGCGCGGGCTCTACAACTGGACGATGGACAAGGCCTCGCATCCGCATGCGGTGTGGTGGCTGGCGCTGTTCGCCTTTGTCGAATCCTCCTTCTTCCCGATCCCGCCCCATCCGCTGCTGGGCCTGATGTGCCTCGCCGAACCGAAAAAGGCGGTGAAGTTCGCGCTCGTCTGCACGCTGGCTTCGGTCGCAGGCGCGCTGCTCGGCTATGCGATCGGCTGGGGCCTTTACGACAGCGTGGGCGTCTGGCTCATCGGCGCTCTCGGCCTCACCGATGCCTTTCCCGTCGCGGCCTGCCATTTGCGCGAATATGATTTCGAAGCGATCCTGATCGCGGGCGCCACGCCCGTGCCGTTCAAGCTGCTGACCATAACCGCCGGCTTCGTCGGGATGAACCTCGTCACCTTCGTGCTCTCCAGCCTGTTCGCCCGCGCGCTGATCTTCATGACCGTCGGCATACTGTTCCGCGTGTTCGGCGCGCCGATCAAACGTATGATCGACAAGTATCTCGGCATAGTGACGACCGTCTTCGTGCTCCTGGTGGTCGGCGGCGTCCTCGTCCTCACCCAGCTCGGCGGCAGCAAGCAAGACGGCGGCGTCTGCGCCAGTGCGACCGAGGTGAAGCCGGCCCGCTAAGCCTGCCTTGACAGCTAAGTAACCCACAGGTTACATGTAACCCATGAGTTACAAGCGAATCGAGGAATTCCGCATGGCCGACGATTACGAAACCGCCGAAAATTTCGCGCAGACCCGCGCCATCATGGCCCCCTTCCTGGGGCTGCTGGTACTGCTGATGCAGCAGGGAATTTTCTTCTCGTGGGACTGGGGCAGCGATTCCCTGGTGCAGATTTTTGTCTGGCTCGCCTTCGCGCTGATCATGCTCGGCCTGCTGCTTACCGGCGGCGGCTGGTTCCTCCCGAAACGCGCCCGCACCCTCGCCAATGACGAGGTCACGCAGGCCAATCGCCAGCGCGGCATCACCGTCGGCTTCGTCGCCGCGATGATCACCGGCTTCCTGGTCTGGGCAGTGTCGCCCTTCGAACCACTCCACGCCCAGCGCGCGGCGAACATCATCGTCAGCATGGGGCTGGGCTGCGCCTTCGTCTCCTACGGCGTGGCGGAAATGGTGACCAATGCCGGAGACGCTTGAGAACCACGTGCGCCAGTTCCGGGAAGAGCGTGGCTGGACGCAGGCCCAGCTGGCGGAGGAAATGGGCGTCAGCCGCAAGACCGTGAACACGGTCGAGAACGGCATCTTCTCGCCGTCCGTGATTGTGGCACTTAAATTCGCCGCCGCCCTCGGCCAGCCGGTGGACCGCCTCTTCGAACTTGTGCCGGGGGCAGGGGACTAGCGCATGGCATGCGCGGCCAGCGCATCCCGGTCCGGAATGCGGATGGTGCCGTAACCGCGTTCGATCAACCGGCGATTCTGCAAATCGCGGAGCGCGGCGTTGGCAGTCGCGCGGGTCACGCCCAGAAGGTCCGCCAGTTCCTGCTGCGTGATCGTGACGCTGGCCGGCCCGGCCGCTTCGCCCGCCATCGTGGCGAGCATGCCCGCCAGCCGCTGCGGATTGGTCCCGCGGCGCAGCCCCGCCAGGATCGACAGCGTATCCTGCAATTGCTGCGACAGCGCGCCCAGCAAGGCCCGGCTCGACGCGGGATAATTCCCCAACGCATCGAGAAAGGGCCAAGCCCCGATCAGGCGCAACCGGCTCTCCCCGCGATACGGCGTCGACGATCCGCGGCTTGTCGGCGAACACCGCCAGCTCGCCATAGGAATCGCCCGGCCCCAGAAGCGCCACGGCGCGAAATTCCCCATCGGGCATGAACTGCCCCACGCGCACCGCGCCCTCGTCGATCAGCCAGAAGCCATCGGCGGCATCGCCGCGCTGCTGGATGATCTGCCCGTCGGCAAATTCGCGCAGACGCGATATGCGCACGAGATGCGCCTGCAACCCGCGGTCGAGCGCCGAAAACAGCATCGGCGTGACCAGCGACCGGCGAGTCGCATCCAAATGTAAAGATCTGGACATTCTTGCATCCGGGTAAACGCTAGAAGCGGATTCGACAAGAAAGCGAAAAAACTCGGGAGAGAGCCCATGTCCGCATCGACCCTTGCCATCTTGGCCATCTATCTCGGCTTCGCGCTGCTCGAACTGTGGCGCTCGAACCTGTTCGCAAAGCCCGAACAGACCCGCGACGACGGGATCGTCGAAGCGGTCAGCATCGTCGCGCTGCTCGGCCTGACCCAGCCGGCGATCCTCTTCGCTTCCGCCGCCCTCGCAAAGCTGGTTGCGCCGCAATATGCAGGGGCGCTGGCCGGGCTGAACGTCTTTGCCGCCATCGCGCTGTTCCTGATATTCGACGATCTGATGCAATACTGGTGGCACCGCGCAGCGCACACCTTCCCGTGGCTCTACAATCTGCACCGCCCGCACCACAACGCACGCTACATGAGCGTGCGGCTCGTCTACAGGAATAACCTCTTCTACTACGCGATGATGCCGGGCATCTGGCTGTCTGGTGTCCTGATCTATCTCGGTCTGGGCTGGGTCTATGCGGGCTATATCGTGGTCAAGCTTGCGGTGATCACCGGGGCCCATTCGGATCTTGCCTGGGACCGACCGCTTTATCGCATCGCGTGGCTGTCGCCCGTCATGTGGCTGGTCGAACGGACCATTTCCACGCCCGCCACGCACCATGCCCATCACGGCCGCCACGCCAGCGATCCCGCCGTCCACTACAAGGGCAATTACGGCAATCTGCTGTTCTTCTGGGATGTCCTGTTTGGCACCGCCCGGATTACGCGAACGTACCCCACCAGCTACGGGGTGGAGAATCTGCCGGCAACGTCGCTGGGCGAACAGCTGGCCTGGCCGATCTTCGGGCGGATCCCGCGCGAAGAAACGGCGCCCGAACCGGTCGCCGAAGCGACGGTCCGGAGCGCCGTGTAGGCATTCCTGCTAAGCGCGGGATCAGCCTTCGAAACTGGTTTCCAGCGTGATTTCCGTGTCGAGCATTTTCGAGATCGGGCAGGTCGCCTTGGCATCGGCGGCCAGTTCCTCGAACTTGGCCTTGTCGAGGCCCGGCACTTTGGCCTTGGTCGACAGGGCGGACTTGGTCACGGTGAAACCGCCATCGTCTTTCTCGAGCGATACCTTGGCGTGGGTTTCAATGGATCCGTCCGTATGTCCCGCTTCGGCCAGCTTGAAGCTCAGGGCCATGGTGAAGCAGCTGGCATGCGCCGCGGCGATCAGTTCTTCGGGATTGGTCCCGGCCTTGTCCTCGAACCGGGTCTGAAAGCCATAGGGTTGATTGTCGAGCGCGCCCGACTGAGTGCTGACGTGGCCTTTGCCGTCCTTGCCCAATCCCTCGTAACGCGCGCTGCCTGATTTTACGATTGCCATAAAAAAACTCCTTTCGGGATTGAGACGTCCCGAAAGGAGCAAATGTTCCTGTGATCATCGAAGGCGTCGATCAGTTGGGCCGAGTACGGCGCCGTTCGCCCCGCCTGTCCCGTCGCTGGTCGCGACGCGCATCCTGTCGGCGGTCGCGGCGAATTTCGCGCCGCGCATCCTGCCGCCGGTCGCGGCGAACGTCACGCCGGGCATCCTGGCGCCGGTCCCTGCGGGCATCGCGGCGCGCATCCTGACGACGATCCCTGCGGGCTTCGCGGCGGGCGTCTTCACGGCGGTCGCGGCGTACTTCGCGGCGTTGAGCCGCTCGGCGTTCCTGCCGCACCTCGCGGCGCCTTTCGGCGCGCTGGCGCTGGCGATAATCGCGGCGTCGTTCAGCGCGCTGATGCTGACGAGCATCGCGGCGACGTTCCGCCCGGCGTTCCCACCTGTTCCAGTTGGCGCGGATATTGCGCTGGTCGCGGATCGCGGCGCGACGGGCCTGCCAGTACTGACGCTGTCGGTCGTTCCAGCGGTGCGCACGGCGCTGGCGGTCGTAAACGTAATATCCGGTGCCGGGATAATAGAAGTTATCGTACCAGCCGTAATATCCGTCGTCGTAATAGGAGTCGCCGTAATATCCGGCGCTCGCCATGCCATATCCGCCGCCATAGCCGGTGCTGCACGCGCCCAGCAGAGTGGTTGTGGCGGCAAGGGCAAATGCTGTTCGTTTCGTAAGTCCCATCCCGGGTTCTCCTGTTCGTTGGAAGCAGGTCTAGGGATAGGCCATTGAACTCGCTCTGAATTATTGGTCAGCCACCGTTCATCTGCCGACCGAGCCGTCCAAAGGTGCTATTTACTGCGGTGGGGAAAGGTGAAGCGCGCTTCTTCGACCGGGCGACCGGACTGGTCGGCCGGCGTCGAATAGAGCGTCGCGTCGAGAGTATCTGCGCCAATCCCGACATGCAGGAACCCCCAGGTCGAGCCCCGTGAGAACAGATTGGTCATCTGCGGATTGGCCGCGATCTGCTTTTCCGCAAACGGGACATGCTGCTGCCGGTATTTCGATCCCGCGCCGGAAACGAACATCGGCACAGGCTCGGCGGGCGCGCCCGATATAGTCGAACAATCGTCGGTATAGGCTTCGATCAGATGGTCGTCTCCGGCGATATAGGCGTCGGCGTAACGGCAGATCGGATCGAGCATCAGCTTGCGCAGTGCGCGGGCCTTTTCATACTTGCTGCCTCCGCTAGACCACAGCGCGTGGTGGCCCATCACGATCTTCCACTTGGCAGTGGAGGATTGCAGCGCTGCAGTCAGCCACTCGATCATGCCGCGCTCACGCGCGTTCGACGCACGGACGTAATCGGGCCATTCCTCCAGCGGCGTGTTCCGGATCTCGTTACCTTCGGCATCCAGATCGTCCTTGTGGACCTGCGTACCGGCAAGCAGCATTTCGGTATCGACGACGAAGATTTCGAGCTTTCCTTCCATACCCTGCGGCACCGCACGGTAAAACAGGTCGGGCATGGTAAACGCTGGGTGGGCTTTCAGATATTCGAGCTGCGCCTCGGTCGCCTCGCGCGAGATGTGCCAATCGTGATTGCCCATCATGGCGTAAAGCGTGAAGCCCGCCTTGCCCTCACCGAAGGTGCCGAAGGGCTGATCCAGCATCTCACGGAAGCGGCGCTCGTCCGAGATCCCGTCCGCGCCCAGCGTCGCCCCGTCGGGATAGATATTATCGCCCATCAGCGCGCCGAAATCGCAATCTTCGCGCTTGCACACCTCCGCTGCAGCCATGGCGACCGGGTACATCCCGCTGGCAGGGACGAAGCCGCCGATGGCGGGTTCGAATTGCCAGGGAGTGGCGCGAAAACCGGACAGGTCGCGATTGTGCTCCAGCCAGTCGGCCGCTTCATTGCCCAGATACTCCCCCAGCGTGCGGAAACGCGGATCATCGTCGTCTGGCGTATCGTAAGCGGGAATGTACCCGGTATCGCCAAGCGCCACGAAGGAAATCTCGTGAGTCTTCGCCGGACCACCGCCTTGCGCGGCTGCGGCCTGAGGCACGAGCGCTAAGGCAGACAGTAGCAGAGCGGAGGTCAGGGCGGCGAGGGCAGAACGCATGAAGTCTCTCTTGGCGGCGGTCACGGGATCGCCGTTCGTTCGCGATCCCATGTTACGCCATCAAGACAGCCGTGCGACACGCTATCGCACGATCAGATGATCCCGACGTCCTTGCCCGCGGTTTCGAATATCGACAGGATTTCGCCGACCTCTTCCTCGCTATGCTCCGCGCAAAGCGAGCAGCGCAGCAGGGTCATATTGGCAGGCGTTGCCGGGGGGCGCGCCAGATTGACATAGAGGCCGCCCTTGATCAGCGCTTCCCACATGGCCGCGCCCTTTTCCAGATCGGGCATGATCACGGCGATGATGGCGCTCTGCGGTTCCTCGGTGCCAAGCTGGAAGCCGAGGTCCTTCAGCCCCTTGTGCAGCATCTTGGAATTTTCCCACAGATGCGCGCGCTTGTTCGATCCCTGCATAAGCTTGCGAATGGACGTGCAGGCTGTTGCCACCACGCTGGGCGGCAGGCTGGCAGTGAACACATAGGGGCGGCAGACCAGCCGCATGATTTCGAATTTGGGATGGTTGGAGACGCAGAAGCCGCCGACCGTACCCACGCTTTTGGAAAAGGTGCCGATAATGAAATCGACATCGTCGATCACGCCCGCCTGTTCCACCACGCCGCGACCGTTCTCGCCGATAAAGCCCATCGAATGCGCTTCGTCGACCAGCACCATGGCGCCGTATTTCTTGGCGACGGAGACCATTTCCTTCAGCGGAGCGATATCGCCCAGCATCGAATAGACGCCTTCCAGCACCACCAGCTTGCCGGCGCCTTCGGGAATGCGCTTCAGGCGCTTTTCCATCGCTTCGATATCATTGTGCTTGAACGGCACGACTTCGGCATTGCCCAGAGCGCAGCCGTCCCAGATGCTGGCATGGCTGTCGATGTCGAGGACGATGTAATCGCCTTTGCCGGCAATGGTCGAAATAATCCCGAGATTGGCCTGGTAGCCGGTCGAAAAGACCATGGCATGGTCCATGGCATAGAAGTCCATGAGCGCCTGCTCGACTTCCTTGTGGCCCTGATATGTGCCGTTCAGCACGCGGCTACCGGTGGTCCCAGCTCCGAAATCGGACAATGCCTGCCGGCCTGCCTCGACCACGTCCGGATCGAAGGTCATGCCCATGTAATTGTATGTGCCGAGCAGGATCGTGTCGCGCCCGTTGCAGATCGCACGGGTCGGCGACAGGACCTTCTCCATCACCAGATTGAACGGATCTTCCTGGCCGCTCGACAGCAATCCTTCGCGCAGGGCGATGATGTCATCGAATTTGGAGAACAGATCCTTGCCTTCTCCTTCGATGTCCTGCGGCTGGTCCGACTGGATGATGCCTTCGCTCATCAGTCGGCCTGCAGCTTGGTGACGGCATCGACCAACTGACCGTAATTCTCGATTTCGGCCTGCTGGTTCATCGAAATGATGATGTCGAATTCGTCTTCGATCTCGGCGACGAAGTCCATGACCGTAAGGCTATCGAATTCGAGGTCGTTGGCGAAGGTGGTGTCTTCGGTGATCGTCACACCCTTCTTGTTGAAGGGCTCGGCCAGTTCGCGGATCTTGGTGTCGACGGCGCTACGGTCCATTTCGGGGTCCAGTCCTGTATCGTGGTGTGGCTCGCATGATGCGGGCCTGTGTCAAACGCCCGGCAAAGCGGTTTGTTGGGCCGCTTGTCAAGCGCAGCTATTCGGGAAGCAGGGCGCGCACGGCGGCCATGAAGGGGCCGATCGACACCGGTTTGGCGAGATAATCGGCCGCGCCGGCATCGCGAATCCGTTCTTCGTCACCCTTGCCGGCATAGGCGGTAACGGCCAGCACCGGCACCTTCGCCAGGTCTCCTTCCCCCTTGAGTTCGGCGATCAGGTCGATGCCGCTGACATTGGGCAACTGGATGTCCATGATCACGAGATGCGGCTGGAAGCGCTTGGCCGTGCCCAGCACGTTCTGTCCGTCGGCCACGGGCACGACTTCGTATCCGTTTGCCTTCAGCACGTCACAGAACAGCTTACGATTGAGATCGTTGTCCTCGACAACGAGGATTCTCTTTGCCACTTGGCGGCTCCTTCGCGAATGCGCGAGGGCCTTATGCAAAAGCGGGAGCGCTGACAATTATTCGCGACGGATCGACAGGTAAAGGCGAGGAACGGGCCCCCGAAGTGCTCGCGCTCGAAGCGCTCGGCTGGGCTCTGGCAGATGACCGGCGCGCCGAACGGCTGCTGTCGCTGACCGGGCTTACGCCGGATCGGTTGCGGAACGGGCTGGGCGATCGCGGCGTTCAGGCAGCAGTGCTCGAATTCCTCGCCAATCACGAACCCGATCTCGTCCTCGCCGCCGATGCGCTCAACACCACGCCCGAAGCGCTCGTGGCGGCTGCCGGAAAGTTGTCTGCATGAATCGTCCGCTCATCATCTCCGATTGCGATGAAGTCCTGCTCTACATGGTCTCGCCCTTCCGCGACTGGCTGGCCGAAACGCAGGGCGTCGAATTCCGCATGGAAGGGAATGATTTTTCTCAAGCCCTGCGTTGGCAGGACAGTGGCGAGATCCTCGCCCCAGAAGAAATCTGGAAGAAGCTGGGTGGTTTTTTCGATACCGAAATGCACCGCCAGACGCCCATCCCCGGTGCTCTCGAGGGGATCGCATCATTGCGCGATCACGCCGACGTCGTGATCCTCACCAATCTCGTGGACAAGCGACAGGCCATGCGCACCGAGCAATTGCTCGGACACGGCCTCGACGCCCGCGTGTTCACCAATCAGGGGCCCAAGGGCCCGGCGTTGGAAGCGATCCTGAAGGAATATCAGCCGTCGAAGGCGATCTTTATTGACGATCTGGCGCAACATCATCGCTCGGCCCGGGAAACTCTGGCCGCGTCGGGCACACCCATTGCCACGTTGCATCTTTGCGGCGAACCGCTGCTCGCCCCTCATATCGACTGCGCGCATACCTCCGGTCATGCCGATGCGCGGATCGACAGCTGGGATGACGCGCTACCGTGGCTGATGAACGAAATCGAAAGGGAAACTGCATGACGATCGAAGCAAAACTCGCCGAACTTGGCATAGAACTGCCCGCGGCGGCGGCACCCGTGGCCAGCTATCAGCCGCTCGTCGTCAGCGGGAATACCGCGTATGTGTCGGGGCAGCTTCCGTTCGTCGATGGCAATCTCGTAACCGGCAAGCTCGGCGACGGTGTCAGCCTCGAGAAGGGGCAGGAAGCGGCACGAGCCTGCGGTATGATGATTCTTGCCCAGCTTAAGGCGGCAGGCCTGCTCGAACGTGTCGAACGCGTGGTCAAGCTTGGCGGCTTCGTCGCGAGTGTGCCATCCTTCTCGGACCAGCCAAAGGTAGTGAACGGTTGTAGCGACCTGATGGCCGAAGTCTTTGGCGATGCTGGCAAGCATGCCCGCAGCGCGGTCGGCGTTCCTGTCCTGCCGCTGGATGCAGCGGTCGAGGTCGATGCGATCGTTGCTCTCAAGGCTTGATCGCTTCTTCGCCCCGCCACCCGTCCCCGGGCGGGTCGGCTGGCTGAGCGAGTGGACCTATGCCCATCGCGGATTGCATGGGAATGGGGTTCCGGAAAACTCGCTCGCTGCATACGCAGGCGCGGTAGAGCGCGGCATGGGTATCGAATGCGATATCCAGCGCAGCCGCGACAATGCCGCTATGCTGGTACACGACTGGGAGCTGGACAGGCTGACCGGGGTAACCGGACCCACAGCTTCTTATTCGGCGGACGAGCTGGCGCAGATCGCCTTTCTCGACAGCGAACACAAGCTGGCACAGCTGGCCGACCTTCTTGCCCTGGTGGACGGCAAGGTTCCGCTCCTGATCGAAATCAAGTCGCGGCGCCGCTACGATGTCGAAGAGAGCTGCATTGCCGTTCGCGATGCGCTGAAGGACTACCGCGGCGCTCATGCGGTGATGAGCTTCGATCCGCGGGTATCGCGGTGGTTTCGCAGGAATTCGCCGCAAACCTTACACGGCCTTGTCATCAGAGAGGACGAGAAAGGGATGACCCAAAGGGCCTGGCAGCGCCATTTCGCGCTGTGGCTCGCGAGGCCCGATTTCGTCGGTTATCACGTTAAGGCCCTGCCAAATCCGATGATTTCCGGCCTTCGCAAAGCCGGAATGCCTATTCTCACCTGGACGGTCGACTCTACAGAACTGCTGGCACGCGCGCAGATACACGCCGATGCTCCAATCGCCGAAGGGCCAGGTGTACCATGAGCGATGGCGGCCTCGCCGCACGGGTCGGCGGGTCGGTCGGCGCCTTCGATCGTGACCAGTGGAATGCGCTGGCAGGAACGGACAACCCCTTCGTATCCTACGAATTCCTGACCGCGCTCGAAGATTCGGGAAGTGTCGGAGCGGGGACCGGCTGGCAGCCCGCGCCGCTCGTGATCAGCGAAGATGACGGCCCGCTGGTCGCGGCCATGCCTGCCTATCTCAAGGGCCATAGCCAGGGCGAATATGTTTTCGACCATAACTGGGCCGATGCGTACGAGCGGGCTGGCGGCAATTACTACCCGAAGCTTCAGATCGCAGCGCCGTTCACTCCTGCAACCGGTCCGCGGCTGTTGCTGTCGGACGATGCCTTTGCGGCTCCACTGCTGGCGGCTGCCGAGCAGTTATGCCTCCAGAACCGTTTTTCCGGCGCGCATGCGACTTTCATCGAACCTGCGCAGCAGCCCTTGTTCGAAGCTGCGGGATGGATGCTGCGCGCCGATATCCAGTTCCACTGGCACAATCACGGATTTGCCAGTTTCGACGAGTTTCTCGAAACCCTTGCCTCGCGCAAACGCAAGGATTTGCGCAAGGAACGCGCTGCGGCGCAGGCAGAAGTCGAAATCCGTCGGTTAAGCGGCGACAATATCCGACCCGAACACTGGGACGCTTTCTGGCAATTTTATCAGGATACCGGCGCACGCAAATGGGGAACACCCTATCTCACGCGCGATGCGTTCGACCTGTTCGGCCAGCGAATGGGCGAAAAGATAGTCTTGGTTCTGGCATTTCAGGATGAAGAGCCTGTCGCGGGCGCATTGAATTTCATCGGCGGGGACGCGCTCTACGGCCGCTATTGGGGCTGCACGCGCGACATTCGCTTCCTGCATTTCGAGCTGTGTTACTATCAGGCGATCGATGCGGCGATCGAACTCGGCCTGTCTCGGGTCGAAGCCGGTGCGCAGGGCGGGCACAAGCTGGCCCGCGGATATGAACCGGTTGAAACCGTCTCCGCACATTGGATCGCCGATCCCGGATTTCGCGAGGCTATCGAGGATTTTCTCGAACGCGAGCGCGCCGGCGTCGCGTCAGATCGCAATTACCTGGCTACGCGGACGCCCTTCAGGCAGGCGTGATCGTCAGGCGGCGTGGCGCTGTCCTTCGGCCAGCCACTCACGGGCCCGTCGCTGCGCTTCGGCGATTTCCCGCGCAGTCATTTCGTCCGCCACATCGGCCCGACACCAACTGGCTTCTTCATGCCCCTTCGAGGCAGCGATATTGAACCATTTATGCGCTTCGATCATGTCGCAGACCGTTCCATGGCTGCCGGTCGAAAAAGCTACGCCCAGATCGTATAACGCGTCGAGGCTGCCCTGTTCGTACCTGCCGAGGCAGGAAGCGATGAGTGCATCGGCCTGCTCGCTCTGGATGATCTTGCCGTAGCCACCTTCGATACCTGAAAGCTGCATGGTCATTCCCCCATAAAGGACCGGCACCCCCTGCCGGACGAGTCGGGAATGCCAAGATTATGGTCAAGAAAGGGTTAACGCGTAGCGCGATTTATCGCCGACCAAACGATTTCAGCGCCTTCCGGGACCATTGCGGGCAAATCAACGGCTCGTCGGATTGCCGCTTGTGCGCCTCGGGAGGCTTGCCTATAGGCGCGCCCATCGGGTCATCGGGGTGCCGGAAAAAATTCGGGTCCGCGGGACGGTGGTGACCGGCACGATCGAATTTGCAGGATGAGAGGGTCCTCAATGGCCTCTATGGCAAGCGACAATGAGAAACTGGCCAGAGCACGCGCTGCGGTCGGTGCTGATTACGTTCCCGACGACAGCGAAGAATATATGAACGAGCGGCAGCAGGAATACTTCCGCATGCTTCTGCTCGACTGGAAGAAATCGATCCACGACGCTGCCGGCCAGACGCTTCAGTCTCTTCAGGACGGGCCCATGCGCGAACCCGATCTCAACGACCGCGCGTCGTCCGAAACCGATTGGGGAATCGAACTGCGCACGCGCGATCGCCAGCGTAAACTGATCTCCAAGATCGACGCCGCTCTGCGCCGTATCGATCAGGGGGAATATGGCTGGTGCGAAGTTTCCGGGGATCCGATCGGGCTGAAACGCCTCATCGCCCGCCCGGTCGCCACAATGACAGTGGAAGCGCAGGAAGCGCACGAGCGAAAAGAGAAGATTTCGCGCGACGACTGACCGCCCGCTTTCCAAATTCTTAACGTCTGGGCCTTAGCGTCATTCGCCTGGCGGACCGGTTTCTGTCCGCTCTCGCGAAGACGAACACAAAGGGTACCAAGCACGCCATGTCCTCGCTCGATACACGCGATGTTGCGCGCGACAGCCTGTTTCTATTTGCGGAATTGACGCTGGAAGGCCAGCCGGACGCCGTGCGGGTGAAGGTGCGCAACCTTTCCGCCGGCGGGATGATGGCGGATGCAGGCGGGCTGAAGATGTCCCGCGGCGATCGCGTTTCAGTGGAGCTACGCGCGGTAGGGAGCGTGAAGGGCAGCGTTGCCTGGGTGCAGGGCGCGCGGATAGGGATCGCTTTCGACTGCACAATCGATCCGAAGGAAGTTCGCGGACCGACCGCCGCAGACGCGGCCCCCCGGCGCTATGCCCGCTCGGTGACTTCGGCTCCCCTTTACAGCAGCGACCACCCGGTTCGAAGTATCTGACAAATGGCTTGCTGACGCCGCGCACATGCGCTGCTAACCGTCAGCCATGCGCCTTTCCTTTCTCGCTTTTTTCTTCGTCCTGTTGACTGCGTGTGGCTCGGGAACTGACGATGGCGTGGTCGAAGTCGCCTTTATTGCAGACTCTGGCGAACTGGATGCCGACGGGGTCAGGCTCGACCCTGCCGGACAACATGTTCGCGCCGCGATTTCGATGGGCCTGGTCCGGATCGATCCCCGCGGCGAGGTGGTTCCCGGCGTGGCCGAACGCTGGATCGTCACCGATGACGGTGCCAGCTATATTTTCCGGATCAACGAATTCGACCTGCGCGATGGGACACCGCTGACCGCGCAGGCAGTGCGCAACGCGCTTCAGCAACGGTTGCGCCAATTGCGCGGCACATCCCTTGGCCTCGATCTGGCGAAGGTGCGGGATATTCGCGCAATGACCGGGCGGGTCGTCGAAATCCGTCTAACCAGTCCGATGCCCGACTTTCTGCGTCTGCTGGCTCAGCCTGAACTTGGGATCGACATCGGCGATCAGAGCGCCGCCCTCATGGCGCGCGGTGTGGGTGATGATGGAGTGATGCTGGCACCGCTGCCGCCGCAGTTGCGCGGCTTGCCTGAACAGCCGGGATGGGAAGATACGGTGGGCGAAGTGCGCATTCGTGCAGTCGATGCCGAACAGGCGACCGAAGGATTCTCTCAGGGCGATTTCGATGCCGTGCTCGGTGGGCGGCTGGCTAATCTCCCGCTGGCCAGCACGGGGCCGCTGTCGCGCGGCAATGTGCGTCTCGACGCGGCGATCGGCCTGTTCGGTCTCGATGTTCTGAAGCCCGCCGGTTTCCTCGGTGTCACGGCCAACCGCGAAGCGCTTGCGATGGCGCTGGACCGGCAGGGACTGATGCAGCCGTTCAATATCGGCGGCTGGTTCCCTTCGACCCGGATCGTTCCGGTCGAACTGTCCAGCTCGGGCGGCCTGCCGGTGGAACGCTGGGTCATCCAGTCGATCGAAGAACGCCGGAGCGAAGCCCGTCAGCGGATAGCTCAATGGCGGGCTGCCAGCGGGCAGGAGCCGAGGGTGCGCATCTATCTGCCACCGGGGCCAGGCTCGGACCTTCTGTTCGATGGTTTGGCAGAGGATTTCGCCGCTATCGGCGTGTCGACTACGCGCAGCGAGACCGTGGGCAATGCCGATCTGGCATTGCGCGACAGGGTGGCGCGCTATCCCTCTCCGCGCTGGTTCCTCAACCAGTTCAATTGCACGATCGACAAAACGCAATGCAGCGAAGACGCGGATTATCTCGTCTCCCTCGCGCTCGATGCGCGCGATCCTGCGGAAGAAGCATCCTATCTGCTGGAAGCGGAAAATACGCTTCTCGCGGCCAATCTTTACATTCCGATTGGCGCGCCGATCCGCTGGTCGATGGTTCGCGCCGGGTTGGAGGGGTTCAGCGAGAACCCGTGGAACGTGCATCCCTTGTTCCCGCTGTCCCGCGCTCCCATTTAGGGTTTGATGGACAATCAGGATCCGCCGCGCCCCATGGGGTTTGAATTGCCGATCGGCAGCGACCCCGTGTCGATCCGCAAACGGATCGAGGCGATGGAGCATCTCCTCGAACGCAGCCTGGTCATTCCCGGGACCAAGTTTCCCATCGGGCTCGATGCGATCATCGGTCTCGTGCCGATCATCGGCGATCTCGTGGCGGCTGCCATGGGCGCCTATATCGTGTGGGAAGCCAAGAACCTCGGTCTGCCGAAATGGAAACTGTGGCGCATGGCAGGCAACATAGCGATCGACGGCGCTATCGGTGCGGTACCTCTCGTCGGCGATGCCTTCGACGTGGTCTATCGATCGAACACGAAGAACCTGCGCATCGTGCGCAAGCATCTCGACAAGCATCACCCGCACACCATGGTGATCGACCAGTAGTTTCGCTGGCGGCGATTGCGCGCTAGGGCTGCGCGCATGGCATCCGACGTCACCTATTCCGGCTATCTCGATCTCGACCGCATCCTGTCGGCGCAGCACCCTGCGTCCGATGCGCATGACGAGATGCTGTTCATCATCGTCCACCAGGCGAGCGAGCTGTGGCTCAAGCTGTGCCTGCACGAACTGTTCGAAGCGCGGATGTGCATCCAGGAAGACCGGCTGCGTCCGTCGTTCAAGATGCTCGCCCGGGTGGCGCGCGCCCAGGGGCAACTGATCCAGAGCTGGGACGTGCTCAGCACCATGACCCCGCACGATTATTCCACCATCCGCCCGCATCTCGGCGGGTCGAGCGGGTTCCAGAGCGCGCAGTACCGTATGATGGAATTCCTGCTCGGCGGCCGCAATCCCGACATGGTCACCATGCACGAGGCGACGCCCGAGGTAGCGCGCGAACTGCGCGAGGAACTCGACCGCAAGTCGATCTACGCCGAAGTCATCGCGCTGCTGGCGCGGCGCGGGTTCGATATTCCCGACGAAATCCTCGCGCGCGATCACGGCAGCCCGTGGGAACATTCGCCCGCGGTCGAGGCCGCCTGGGCGCAGATCTACCGCGACCCGAAGGAATACTGGGACCTCTACGAACTGGCTGAAAAGCTGGTCGATCTGGAATATCATTTCCAGCGCTGGCGCTTCGGCCATCTCAAGACGGTGGAGCGGATCATCGGCTTCAAGAAGGGCACCGGCGGAACGCCCGGCGTGCCCTATCTCGCCAACGTGTTGAAAGCGGCCTTCTTCCCCGAACTCCTGAGCGTGCGGACTGCGATATGAGCAGCTGGAAAAGCACCCGCCGCATCTGGGACATCTCGCAGACCCTGCGCCCGGACCTGCCCGTCTGGCCGGGCGATACAAGGTTCGGGTTCGAGCGGACATGGCGGATGGACGAAGGCTCGCCCGTCAATGTCGGCCGGATGACGATGAGCACGCATTCGGGCACCCATGCCGATGCACCGCTGCATTATGCGCAAGGCGCGCTGGATGCCGCCAGCATGGAAATCGACCCCTATATCGGCACCTGCCTGGTGGTCGACGCGCGCGGCGTGAACGGCGCGATCGACATCGCCGACCTGCCGCATATCGACAGCGCCGATCGCGTGCTGTTCCGCACCTGGGACAGTTTCCCGCACGACGAATGGCGCAGCGACTGGCTGCCGATCGCAGCCGAGACGGTCGAATGGCTGGCGCTGCAGGGGGTCAAGCTGATCGGTACCGATGCGCCCAGCGTCGATCCGCAGGAGAGCAAAACGATGGATGCGCATCACGCGGTGCTGAAACATGACATGCGCATCCTCGAAGGGCTGGTGCTCGATGATGTGGACGAAGGGCGCTACGAACTTGTCGCTCTGCCGCTCAAGGTGGGCGGCGGCGATGCAGGCCTGTGCCGCGCGATCCTGAGGGAACTAGCATGATGCTGGAACGCGCCCGTTTCCTCGACGCCGGCGATCCGCTGCGCGAATTTCGCGACCGGTTCATGCTGCCGGATGGCGTCATCTATCTCGACGGCAACTCGCTCGGCTGCCTGCCGAAAGCGACGCCCGCACGGCTGGAAGAGGTCGTGCGCGAAGAATGGGGCCGCGACCTCATCCGCAGCTGGAACACCGCCGGCTGGATCGATCTGCCGGCGCGTGTGGGGGCGAAGATCGCACCGCTGATCGGCGCCCGCCCGCACCAGGTGATTGCCTGCGATTCCACCAGCGTGAACCTGTTCAAGCTGATCTCCGCCGCGCTGGCGATGCAGCCGGGGCGCAAGGTGGTGCTGAGTGAACCCGGCAATTTCCCCACCGATCTTTACATGATCGACGGGATGGAACGGCAGGGCCTGGCCGAGCGCCGCCTGGCGGAGCGCGGCCAACTGATCGAGGCGCTGGACGACAGCGTTGCCCTGCTGATGCTCACCCATACGCATTACAAGACGGGCGAAACGTTCGACATGGCCGAACTGACCCGCGCCGCGCATGATGCCGGCGCGCTGGTGGTGTGGGACCTGTCGCATTCGGGTGGCGCGCTGCCGGTCGATCTCGACGGGTGCGCGGCGGATTTCGCGGTCGGTTGCGGCTACAAATACTTCAACGGCGGCCCGGGCGCCCCGGCTTACGCCTTCGTGGCGGAAAAGCACCTGGAGGCGGCACGCCAGCCCCTGACCGGATGGATGGGGCACGCCGCGCCCTTCGCCTTCAGCGACGATTACGAGGCAGCGCCTGGCATCGAGAAACTGCTGTGCGGTACGCCCCCGATCCTCGGCCTGGCCGCGCTGGAGGTGGGGGTCGACCTCATCGCCGAAATCGGCATCGATCGCCTTTATGCCAAGTCGCAGGCGCTGTCCGAGTTCTTCCGCCAGTGCCTGTCCGAAGGGAACGTTGCGATCGATCTCGTCAGCCCGACCGATCCGGCACGGCGCGGCAGCCAGCTGTCCTTCCGCCAGCAGGATGCCTACGCCATTTGCCAGGCGCTGATTGCCCGCGGTGTCATCGGCGACTTCCGCGACCCCGACATCCTGCGCTTCGGTTTTGCGCCCGCCTATCTGCGGTTCGAGGACATGGCCGAAGCCGCGCGGCATCTGGCCGAGGTGCTGGGAACCGGCGAATGGCAGCGCGGCGAATTCCAGGAACGAGCGGCGGTCACCTGATCACGATTCGACCCGCACGCGTTGGACGCTCGCCATGGTCGCGTTTCGGACAGCCTCGATGCCGTATTCGGCGTGTATTTTTAGCTTGGCCAGGCTGTTGTGGCAGGCAAGGGACATACGCGACATCTCTTCGTCGAGCTGGTGCTGCGTAAGTCCGTCGACAAATCGTGCAGTTCCATGCGATTTCACGAGACAGGAAGTCCCATCGTTCAGCGCCACCAGTTCGTAACGTGAGTGCATGTCGACCAGACGACCTATGATCGGACGGGTTTCGGAAACATAGCCATAACGCTTGCCGGGTTCGGCCTCGGTTACGGCGAAGTCGAACTGATGTCCGGGCATCGCGGCGACATGCATCCTGTAGAAGCCACGGGCGCTGTCGATCGTCTCGACATGTTCGCCCAGGGCCCGATAGGTATGATCCTCGCTCGACCAATCCAGATGACTGTAAACCTTAAACGGCGACGCTTCGATCTGCATTTCCGTCGTGAAATCGACGGGCCCATCCGGTGCCATCTTCTTTTTGAACAGTCCCAGCATCCTGCTATGCTCCTCGCTGAGCGTTTCTTCTGGCAGGGATACGTTAGAAAATTACGAATGCTGGAGATGGAGCATCCGGTGCCTGAATGGCATGGGGTCCTTGGCAAACGGAGAGGTTCGAGATGGCGAAGCGGAACGGCAAAGGTCTTATAGCAAGTGCCCTGATCACTTTTGCGCCATTGCTGGCCGGTCTGTTGGTGCCGGATCGTGCTGATGCCGCGGATCGGCCGGCCCTGGAATTGTGGAGGCTGGATTGCGGGACGATCGAGATCGGTAATCTGGACGAATACTCCGATACTTTTGCATATCCAGGCCGCAGCATGACCTTCACCGACAGCTGTTACCTCATCAGGAACGGCGACCGGTACTTGCTGTGGGATACCGGATTGCCCAGAACGCTGGAAGGCAAGCAGGAACAGAGCGGCACCGACCGGATGAGCCTCGAGGCAAGCATCGTCGGGCAGCTCGCACAACTGGGCATCGAGCCCGAACAGGTCACCTTCGTCGGGATCAGCCACTACCACTACGATCACACCGGGCAGGCGGCCGATTTTGCGGGCGCGACATTGCTGGTCGACCGTTCGGATTGGGATGTGATCAACAAGCGCGAGGACCTGTCCGCCAGCTTCGCGCCGTGGATCGGGGGTGACGGCACTGTCCAGACACTGACCTACGACCACGATGTGTTCGGCGACGGCTCGGTGATCATGCTCAAGGCACCCGGTCACACGCCGGGGCACCGGTCGCTTCTGGTTCGGCTTAAAGACCGCGGACCGATCTTGCTGTCGGGCGATGCCGTCCACTTCCGCGAAAACTGGAGCCGCAAAGGTGTGCCCAGCTTCAACACGAGCCGGACAGAAACGCTCGCCTCGATGGACCGATTGCGCGAAATCGCCGCACAGATCGGAGCGACCCTGGTGATCCAGCACGAACCTGCCGACATCGCCAAGCTGGCACCTTTCCCGGAATCGTCACACTAGGGCAAGACTATTGGCCGCGGCTACCTGATCGGCGACCTTCGGGCCTGGTAAATCCTTTTTAGTCGGCGCACTTTAGTCGCGGCGCATGGGCCAGAAATGCCTCAATTGCGGTGCGCCGATTTACCAGCCGTTCGAACCCTGCATCGATTGCGGGATGCGGCCAACCGATCCTGCCCTGCGTCGGCAAATGGGCAAAGCGGAATACGAGCGCGAGCAGGGCCATCATCGGCATGCGCTGTCGATAAAGAACCGCTCTCGGGCTGCACAAGGATTGCAGAAGGACCTGCTGCACGAAGTGCCGATGCTCTACGGCCAGAACAACCTATGGGGCGCAGATGTAGCGATCGGGAAGATACACCGGGAAGGAATGGTCCGGAAAAACGGTGGTGGATTGCCGCCGGGTGTACCCGCCACCTCCAAAGCAAAATTGCCGATGGAAGACTTGGTGTTCTTTCTCTGGGGGATCTACCTCATCCTTCGGAACTTGCCTTAGCAGCCGGTTTGCCCAACGGACGAGACGCGGATCAATCGCCCTTCGACTTCCGAATTTCCCGCGCCGTAAGAAGAAAGCCGACCATCAGGCCAGCGATCAGGATTGCAGCGCTTGTCTCGGCGGCCAGCGCAGCCGGCAACAACGCAGCGTTCATCGCCATGGTGACCCCTGTCGCAGCGACAACCGCTACGATCAGCACAAATCCATGAGGAACGCGCAGAACGGTGAGCAACGCCCGGCGGAATACCAGAGCGAGCAGGAACACGAGGATCATTGCGGGGACTATCCAGATAAGAGTTGTCATCGTTCTCGCCTATCGGGCTTTCCTGCTGGACGGGTCTTGCAGCCAGTAGTCCGTCCTACCGTGCCAAGTTTGCCGCGGCGGGAAAGCGTCGCGGGGGCAATCGCATCATACGAATGTCTCACATAGATTATTGGAAAAAAATACGAAATTTAATCCAGGCATAAAATGTGGCCACAATGTGGTAGATGACATGGGCGAAATGGGCGGCAAGGCCGAAGACGAAGTACAGTAAGGTTCACACTCAGACAAACGGCGGTTGAAGGAAGGGCGGCGCCGTTGTCGGATTGGCGCCCCCTTTTTCGTTGGCGGGGTCAGGCCTCCAGTTCGATGTCCCAGTAGAGCCAATCGCGCCAGGTTTCGTGAAGGTAGTTGGGCGGAAACATCTTGCCGTGCTGCTGCAACTGCCAGTGGGTCGGCCGGATCGGCTGGCTGTAGAGCTGCATGCCGGCCTGCTTGGGCGTACGTCCGCCCTTCTTCATGTTGCAGGGCGCGCAGGCGGTGGCGATGTTTTCCCACGTGGTCTTGCCACCCAGCCGGCGAGGCACGACGTGATCGAAGGTGAGATTGTGCATGTCGCCGCAGAACTGGCAGCTGAACCGGTCGCGCAGGAACAGGTTGAACCGGGTGAAGGCGGGAAACTCGCTCGGCTTCACATATTGCTTGAGCGCTATCACGCTCGGGATCTTCATGTCGAGCGAGGGGGAATGAACCTCGCGCTCGTAGGTCGCGATCACGTCGACCCGGTCGAGGAAGATGGCCTTGATCGCGGTCTGCCATGGCCACAGGCTCAGCGGATAATAAGACAGCGGCGTGTAGTCGGCATTGAGAACCAGGCTGGGACACGACTGCAGATTGCGAGTCGGATCCTCGGCGGTACTTCGGAACCTTGCGGCCCGTTCCAGCAGTTCGGCCTTGAACACCAGTGCGTTCCTCCCCGATAGCAGTGAAAATGCACTTGCAAGGAAAAGCGTCAAGCCTGTTACACACATGCTATCCACAAGCTTGCCCAGTGAAAGAGCATCTTTTTCGCCACTATGACCGTCACTCGCTTTGCTCCCAGCCCTAACGGGCCGCTCCATCTCGGCCATGCGTTCTCGGCTATCGTGGCCCATGATCTGGCGCGTGAGGAACGCGGGCGCTTCCTGCTGCGGATCGAAGATATCGACGGGCCGCGCTCGCGCCCTGAACTGACTGACGAATTTCGTCGCGATCTCGAGTGGCTGGGACTGGAATGGGAAGAAGTGCCCGCGCAGTCGACCCGGCTGACGACATACGACGCGGCGGCACGCAACCTGCTCGACCGCGGTTTGCTTTATCCCTGCACCTGCACGCGCGCCGACATAGAGGCGTTGAAACCGCGTCTGGGATCGCAGGGCGCCATTTACCCCGGAACGTGCAAGGGGAGCGTGGTCGATCCTGGCAAGCCTGCGGCGCTACGGCTCGACATCGACCGGGCGATGTCGGAAAGCGGGCAGCTTCTCTGGGAAGATGCGCTGGCCGGGCGGCAGGTCGCAGACCCCCGCGAGGGTGGGGACGTCGTCATCGTGCGAAAGGATGCACCCGCCAGCTATCACCTGGCAGCGACCTTGGACGATGCGGCAGACGGGGTCACGTTGGTGACGCGGGGTGCGGATCTGTTCGACGCAACGCATATTCATCGCCTTCTGCAAGCGCTGCTCGGCCTGCCGGTGCCCCTGTGGTATCACCACGGTCTGCTGACCGACGAAAGCGGACAGAAGCTCGCCAAGCGCCGCGGATCGCCGTCCTTGGCGGACCGGCGCAGAAGTGGGGAGAACGGGCAGGCGCTGGCCGACGCGCTGCGTTCCGGCGAATTCCCCGCTGGCATTACGCTGGCGAACTCCTAGATAGATGTAGTTATGACAACCTTCCTCACCATCCTGCTCGTTATTCTCATGGTTCTCGTGGTCGCCAGCCTCGTGCGCGGCGTCGTGGCTTTTCTGAAAAGCACGAAGATCGATCTCGAAAGCGGCGAGCAGACCGATGCTACCGAAATGCAGTTGCTGCAGAACAAGATGATGTTCGCGCGCATCAAGTATCAGGCATTGGCGATCGTGGTCGTGGCGGTCATCCTAGCGATCGCCAGCTGACCCAGAAGCGTGGTCAAGCTCAACAAAATCTACACCCGCACCGGCGATGACGGGACCACCGGTCTCGTCGACGGATCGCGCTTGCCCAAGCACGACGCGCGCATGGCCGCGATCGGCGCGGTGGACGAAGCCAACAGCGCGCTGGGCCTTGCTGCCGTGGTGCTGGCGGACGGCGAGTTTGCCGAGCCGCTCTACCGGATCCAGAACGATCTGTTCGATCTCGGTGCCGATCTCGCCACGCCGGCTAAAGACGAAGGCGATTTTTCCCCGTCGGAAATGGCCCTGCGGGTCGTGGAGGCGCAGGTCGTGTGGCTGGAACGGGCGATCGACGCCGCGAACACCCGGCTCGAACCGCTGACCAGCTTCGTGCTTCCGGGCGGGACCGAGGCCGCCGCGCGCCTGCATGTGGCCCGCGCCGCGGTTCGGCATGCGGAACGCGCGATGACCGCGATGGCGTCGCATGCACCCACCAATCCGCAGGCGCTGGCCTACATCAACCGGCTGTCGGACTATCTCTTCGTCCTTGCCCGCGTGGCGAACGACGACGGGCGCGGCGACGTGAAGTGGATTCCCGGCGCCAACCGCTAAGCCGGCGCTAGCCAGCGCCGCGCCCCTTCGCTAGTGCACGCGTTTTGCTGCACATGCGAAGGGAAGTTTCGATGGACAAGACGGTCGCTATCATCGGTGCGGGCCAGATGGGCTCCGGCATTGCGCAGACCGTGGCTGCGCACGGCATGGATGTCCTGCTGGCGGATGTCAGCCTCGACGTTGCCGAAAAGGCGCATGCCGGGATCGACAAGGCGTTCGGCAAGCTGGTCGGCAAGGGCAAGATCGAAATCGCCGATGCCGAAGCGGCGATGAAACGCATCACGCCGATCGCCGATTATTCGCGCATGAAGGATGCCGATCTCATCATCGAGGCGGCCACCGAAAAGGAAACGATCAAGCAGGCGATCTTCGAGAAGGCCGGGGAATTCCTTTCGCCTGATGCTATCATGGCCTCGAACACCAGTTCGATTCCGATCACCCGCATGGCCAATTACGCACCCGATCCGGCGCGTTTCATCGGGCTGCATTTCTTCAACCCGGTTCCGGTGATGAAGCTGATAGAGGTCATTCCGGGCCTCGCCACCGACCAGACGACGACCGACCGCACCACTGCCTTTGCACAAAGCCTGGGCAAAGAAGTAGTCCTGTCGCAGGACGAACCCGGCTTCGTCGTGAACCGCATCCTGCTGCCGATGATCAACGAGGCGATTTTCGTGCTCGGCCAGTCGACCGCCGACATCGAGGATATCGACAAGGGCTGTCGCCTCGGTCTCAACCATCCGATGGGGCCGCTGCAGCTTGCTGATTTCGTCGGGCTGGACACCTGCCTCGACATTATCATGGTGCTCTACAAGACCACCCGCGACGCCAAGTATCGGCCCGCCCCGCTGTTGGTGAAATATGTCGAAGCCGGGTGGCTCGGCCGCAAGACCGGGCGCGGCTTCTACGATTATTCGGGCGAGGAGCCCGTGCCGACGCGCTAGGGTCGAGGCCGCAAGGGCAGGGCGGCGCTGCGCATTCTGTGTTTATGGAACCTGCGGGCCCGCCCACCGGTTGATCGGACAAAGGAGACTTTCCGATCATGACCGATACTACCAAGACAAACACGCCCGTGGGCGAAAGCCAGGAAGCCCGCCAGGCCAGCCTCGCCCCGGAAACCCATAATGACGAACAGGACGATCACCGCAATCAGGCGCAGGAAGTCGCCGAAGAAGCGCAAGGGACGACCCGGGAAACCGGTTCCCCGACCGAAAGCCGCAAGAGCGACAACAAAAGCGGCCTGATGAACGATTCGACGCAGGATACCGTCGATCACATGCGCGACATGGAAAGTTCGGGCCGGATCGACATGGGCGCCTTTCGCGGCGAGGACAATCACGATGATAATGAGGATAAATACGGCAAGTCTGCCAAGGTCGATCCCGACCTTCCTTCAGACGGCAGTTAGCCCGTTATAGTGCCGTTGTTCAGGATCCATAGTCCTGCGGTCAGCAGAATGGATCCGGCAGCAACCGAATAGGCAAGCACGCGGAAGTTCGGGGTGGAGATCGCCTCGAACTTGTGCGTGTCGAGCCGCTCAAGCGTACGGCAGGCGCGCTTTTGTGCGGTAATAGCGAGCCAGCCCCCCGCCAGAATGAATACGGTCGCTATTGCCTTGGCGAGCCACGGTGGGTCGAAGGCACCAAAGACGGCCTTGAATCCCAGCCCGATCCCGATTGCTGCGAAGGCGGTCCGCATCCATCCTGCAAACGTCCGTTCCATAGCCATGATGTTGCGATCTTCGGCAAGGTCGGTGCGCAATTCCGCCCACTCAGTCGATTTGTCGGGGTCCTCGGGTGGATCGTCCTGCGCCATGCGGAATTAATGGGCGGGCGTCTGCACGGTTCCTTACCTATTCGATCACCGCGGTGTCAGAGCTGTTCATTGTCGGCCCCGAAGGAGCAGTTGGAGGGCCAACCGACACCATGGGTTTGGCATCATTGATCAGGTGGCTATCGTCTACAGGCGTTGGGACCACAGGCTGCGGGATGGCCGCACCACTATCGGCCGATTGCGAATACCAGGACGACAATGCCGGATCTTCGCGCCGCGCTGGGGGTAGCGGGCTGTTGGTCTGCGCGACTGCTAGTTCGGTTTCGGCAACGACAGGGGTGTCTGCGTCGGCCAGGCCGCCGATTACACCCGGATCGTCTTCACCGCCCACAAGGATGAGCACGAGCACCAGAAACAGCCCGATAACGATGAGCTTCTTGCCCTGACCGGCGATTACATGTCCTGCCATGATGGCTGGTATAGCCCAGACCCGTTAAGTCTTGGTTTCCCCGGCTGCCGCTTTCAATTCGTACAGTTTATCCAGCGCGTCGCGCGGCGAGAGCGTATCGATATCGAGCGCATGCAGCGCATCGCGCAGCGCGTCGCGGTCCTTTTCTTCTGCCTGCGCGCTGGCGGCAAACAGAGGTAATTCACCGAGCCCCGCAGCAAGACCACCAGTCTTTTCACGCCCCTTTTCCAGCTTGTCCAGCACGGCCTTCGCGCGCTTGATGACCGGTGGCGGGACCCCGGCCAGCTTGGCCACCGAAAGGCCATAGCTGCGGTCGGCTGCCCCCTTGGCCAATTCGTGAAGCAGGACGAGGTCGCCCTTCCATTCCCGTGCGCGAACATGATGCAGGCTCAGCGCATCGCAGGTATCGGCAAGACGGCTGAGCTCGTGGTAATGTGTCGCAAACAGGCAGCGGCACTGCAGGTTCTCATGCACCGCCTCTACCACCGCCCAGGCTAGGGCCATCCCGTCGTAAGTGCTTGTCCCGCGCCCCACTTCGTCGAGGATTACGAAGCTCTTCTCCGTCGCCTGACTGAGGATAGCCGCCGTTTCCACCATTTCGACCATGAAGGTCGACCGGCCCCGCGCAAGATTGTCGCTCGCTCCGACGCGGCTGAACAGCCTGTCGGCCAATCCGATCCGGGCCGATGTCGCTGGCACGAAACTACCCGCCTGCGCCAGCAGCATGATGATCGCATTCTGGCGCAGGAAAGTGGATTTACCGCCCATGTTCGGACCGCCTATCAGCCACAATCTGTCGTCCGGACCCAGCGTGCAGTCGTTGACCACAAAGCGGTCGCCCGTCTTGGCCAGCGCCTGTTCGACCACTGGATGCCGTCCGCCGTTGATTTCGAGGCAGGGCTCGTCAAGCATTTCGGGCCGTGCCCAATCGCCTTCGACCGCGCGTTCGGCCAAGGCGGAGCAGACATCGATGCGTGCCAGAGCCGCTGCGGTAGCCGCGATCGCTTCGCGAGCGGCGACCACTTCGCCAACCAGTTCTTCGAAATGGCCATCTTCTGCCGCGAGCGCATGGGCGCCTGCTTCGGCGATGCGGGTCGCTTCTTCGTGGAGGCCGAGCGAATTGAAGCGGACCGCACCGGCCATGGTCTGGCGATGGGTAAATCCGCTGTCCGCCGCCATCAACTTGTCACCGTGTTTTGCGGGGACTTCGATGAAATAGCCAAGCACCTTGTTATGCTTGACCTTGAGCGATGCCGTGTCCGTTTCCTCGCGATATTTCGCTTCGAGGGCGGCGATGGCCTTGCGAGCATTGCCGCTGGTTTCGCGCAATGCATCGAGAGAATGATCGTAGCCGCTGGCGATGAAGCCGCCCTGGCCGCGTTCCGTCGGGGGCGAGGGCACCAGCGCCCGCGCCAAGTGATCGACCAAGGCAGCGTGGCCGCCCAGTGCGTCGATCATCCGGCCGAGCAGGGGCGGCAGGTCGACGCCGGATGCCAGAATGTCTCTTATACGCCGCGCTTCGGAAAGTCCGTCGCGGATCTGCCCGAGATCACGCGGACTGCCGCGCCCGGCGACGAGCCGCCCGAGTGCGCGACCGATATCGGGCGCCTGCCGCAATATGGCGCGAAGGTCGGCGCGCAGCAGGGGATCTGCGTGAAAATAATGGACACCGGACAGCCGCTGTTCGATCGCGGTGCGGTCAGCCAGCGGCGCCGAAAGATCTTCCGCCAGCTGCCGGGCTCCAGCCCCGGTCGCACAGCGATCGACGCAGGCGATCAGGCTGCCGGCACGGCCTCCGCCCTGCGCCTCCAGAATTTCGAGACTCGTGCGGGTTGCGGCATCCATTGCCAGATGCGCACCGCTCCCCCGAGCGACTGGTGGAAGCAGGAACGGCAGCGTCCCGCGCCCGGCATGATCGAGATAGGCAATCAGCCCCGCTGCTGCTGCCAGCATCGGTCGGGTAAAACTGCCCAGTCCATCGAGCGTGGCGATGCTGTGAATGTCCTTGAGCCGGGCTTCACCTGCTTCGCTGCGAAAGTCCGCGCGGGGGCGGGCGATGATGTCCGGGAATGCCTCGTCCCAATCGTCGGGAGCCACGACCTCGCTGGCGCCGAGCCGCGCCAGCGCCGCGTCGAGCGCGTCTGCCGTACATTCCTCCAGCTCCATCCGCCCGGTAGAGATGTCGCAGGAAGCAAGACCTACCCCATCACGAACCGGAGCGATCGCCACCAGAAGATTGGCACGCCGCGGTTCCAACAGCGC
Source organism: Qipengyuania sp. L-5Y (assembly GCF_056859455.1). NCBI lineage: Bacteria > Pseudomonadati > Pseudomonadota > Alphaproteobacteria > Sphingomonadales > Erythrobacteraceae > Qipengyuania > Qipengyuania sp. L-5Y. The sequence continues at coordinate 289,562 of NZ_JBSXOM010000028.1, forward strand.
TTCTTCGGTCAATGTACCGGCGGTGACCAAACGCACGATATCGCGCGCGACCAGAGCCTTCGACACGGGCGATCCTTCGCGCTTCGCCCGTTCCCTCGCTTCGTCGGGCGTCTCCGTCTGCTCGGCAATGGCGACACGGCAGCCGCCCTTGATCAGGCGGGCAAGATAACCTTCCGCGGAATGGACCGGAACGCCGCACATCGGAACCGGCTGGCCGCCGTGTTCGCCGCGCGTGGTCAATGCGATGTCCAGCACTCTCGATGCCACCCGTGCATCGTCGAAGAAGAGTTCGAAAAAATCGCCCATCCGGTAGAACAGGAGCGCGTCTCCGGCTTCCTGCTTGAGGGCCAGGTATTGCTGCATCATCGGGGTGGGCGTGTCGGCCATGCGGCGGGCCTAGCGAGGGTGGCCGCGATTCGGGAGTCAGCGATGCGGGCTTTCCCCTATGACTTCTTGGCGCAAGCGGTTAGGGGCAGCACCGCGCAAGACAAGGGAACGCCGATGGCCGACGAAAAATCCGCATTCACCACACGCGAAGCTCTGTTCTACCACGAGACAATTCGTCCGGGTAAGATCGAGATCGTCGCAAGCAAGCCCATGGCAAGCCAACGTGATCTCAGCCTCGCTTATTCGCCCGGTGTGGCGGCTCCGGTGGAAGCGATTGCGGCCAATCCCAAGGATGCGGCTCGCTATACGGCCCGTTCGAACCTTGTTGCCGTTATTTCGAACGGCACGGCGATCCTGGGCCTCGGCAATCTCGGTGCGTTGGCCTCGAAGCCGGTGATGGAAGGCAAGGCGGTGCTGTTCAAACGCTTTGCCGACGTGGATTCGATCGACATCGAACTCGATACCGAAGATCCCGACAAATTCATCGAGGCGGTCGCCCTGATGGAACCGACCTTCGGCGGCATCAATCTCGAAGACATCGCCGCGCCCGAATGCTTTATTATCGAGCAGGCGTTGCGTGAACGCATGAATATCCCTGTCATGCATGACGACCAGCACGGCACCGCGATCATCGCTGCCGCGGGCCTGATCAACGCCTGCCACCTGACCGGGCGGGAAATGAAGGACTGCAAGATGGTCGTCAACGGGGCAGGGGCCAGCGCGCTCGCCTGTACCGCTTTGATCAAGGCCATGGGGGTCCGGCATGAAAACGTCATCGTCTGTGATCGTGCCGGGCCGATCACTCCGGGACGTGACAATGTCGATCAGTGGAAGAGCGCCCATGCGGTGGAGACATCGGCAACCAATCTCGAAGAAGCGCTGGAAGGTGCCGACATATTCCTTGGCCTGTCCGGTGCAGGTGCGCTGAAGCCGGAATGGGTGGAGAAGATGGCCGACAGGCCGATCATCTTCGCGATGGCCAATCCCATTCCGGAAATCATGCCGGAAGATGCAAAGGCTGTGCGTCCAGACGCGATCATCGCTACCGGACGCAGCGACTACCCCAATCAGGTCAACAATGTGCTTGGCTTCCCCTTCATTTTCCGCGGTGCGCTGGATGTTCAGGCCACTGCGATCAACGAAGAGATGAAGATCGCTGCGGCCCGTGCCATCGCCGAACTTGCGCGTGAGCGCGTTCCGGACGAGGTCGCCGCGGCATATGGCGTCAGTCACCAGTTCGGTGAGGAATATATCATCCCAGCGCCGTTCGACCCGCGGCTGATGGAAGTCGTATCCAGCGCGGTTGCCAAGGCCGCGATGGAGAGCGGTGTCGCGCAGGCCCCGATCGAGGACTTCGACGCTTATCGCTTTGCGCTCAAGGTACGCCTGAACCCGACTACTGCCGCACTCACCAATATTTACGAACAGGCCAAGGCCAACCCGAAGCGGATGGTTTTTGCCGAAGCGGAAGAGGATGTCGCGCTGCGCGCCGCCATCCAGTACCGCGAATTCGGATATGGCGAACCGATTCTGGTCGGTCGGACCGAGAAGGTGCGCGAAAAGCTGGTCGAACTGGCCGTCGACGACCCGGACGACTGGGTCATCGAGAATTCCGCCGTGTCGGACAAGGTGCCGGGCATGGTCGAATATCTCTACAAGCGGTTGCAGCGGCGCGGCTACACCGAACGCGACGTGGCGCGCATGGTCAATCAGGAGCGCAACGTCTTCGCCGCATTGCTGGTGGCATTGGGACATGGCGATGCGATGATCACGGGCCTGACGCGTACCTTCAGCCAGACCGCGCGTGAAATCGGCCGGGTGCTGGATGAAAAGCCTGGCGCGGTGCCGTTCGGCATCCACATGATGATCGGCAAGAACCACACCACCTTCCTTGCCGACACGACAATAAATGAACGTCCGACCGCCGAACAACTTGCGCACATCGCGCGCGAAACGGCAGCCGTGGCGCGACGTATGGGCCATGAGCCGCGGGTTGCGTTCATGTCGTATTCGACTTTCGGCAATCCCTCGGGGCAGTGGCTCAACAATATCCGCGAAGCCGTTGCCCTGCTCGACGCGGACGAGTCGGTCGCGTTCGAATATGAAGGTGAAATGGCGCCGGATGCCGCTCTCAACCCGAAGGTCATGTCGCTCTATCCGTTCAGTCGCCTGTCGGGGCCTGCCAATGTACTGATCATGCCGGGCCTCCAATCGGCCAACCTCTCCGCCAAGCTGCTTCGTGAACTGGGCGGAGAAACGACCGTCGGCCCGATGATGATCGGTATGGAGAAGCCGGTTCAGATCGCACCGATGACAGCTATCGCCCCCGACGTGCTGACGCTGGCAGTGCTTGCCAGCGCGGGAGTGCTGGGCTGATCGTATGATCGCATCGCAGCGCGACCGGTTCGCCATCCCCGAAGGCGTGCACTATTTGAACTGTGCCTACATGGCGCCGTTATCGCGCAGCGTCAGCGATGCGATGGTCCAAGGTTCGCGGTTGAAGGAACAGCCGTGGAATTTCTGTCCGGCCGATTTCTTCTCGGTGGCAGAAGATTTTCGCAGTCGCGCGGCCCGGCTTGCCGGCGTGGAGGCGGACAGTATCGCGATCGTCCCGTCCGTCAGCTACGCGCTTGCAGTTGCGGCCAGGAATCTACCCGTGGCTCGCGGGCAGAAGATCGTGACTCTGGCCGACCAGTTCCCGTCCAATGTCTATGGCTGGCGCGAACTGGCACAGGAACGCGGCGGGGAAATTGTGGCGGTTCGGAGACCCCGGAAGGACTGCTGGACCGAAGCCGTGATGGACGCGATCGGCCCCGATACCGCCATCGTAGCCTTGCCGAACAACCACTGGGCCGATGGCCGCGTGGTCGATCTGGTCGCAGTTGGCGCCAAGTGTCGCGAGATGGGCGCGGCTCTGGTGCTGGACCTGACCCAGTCGCTGGGCGCCATGCCGATAGATTTTGCCGCAGTGCAGCCGGACTTCGCCGTCGCTGCCTGCTACAAATGGCTGATGGGGCCTTACGGTATCGGCATGATGTATGTGGCGCCCAAACATCATGGCGGAAATCCGATCGAACATAACTGGATCAATCGCGCAGGATCGGAAGATTTCTCTAGGCTGGTTGATTACCGTGATGATTTCCAGCCTGGCGCGCGGCGTTTTGACGTTGGCGAAAAATCGAACCCGCCCCTGCTCATGGGGGCAAGCGCCGCACTCGATTTCCTGCTCGAATTCGGTGTCGCAAGGATCGCCGAAACACTAGGCGCGGCGACGCAATCGATTGCTGGCGCTGCCGCCGAACTCGGCCTCTCTTCTGCGCCCATCGGTATTCGCGCCCCCCATTTCCTTGCGCTGGAATTCCCGGACAAAGTGCCGGACGGGCTTACCGACAGGCTGGCCGCTGCCCAGGTGCATGTATCGCTACGCGGGTCCTCACTCCGCGTTACGCCGCACGTTTACAACACGAGCGAGGATGCGACCGCTCTGATTACAACCTTGCGGGAGTGCCTCGGCTAGAACGCCAGCTCCTTGCCGCTGTAATCTACGAACCTGAACCCGCCCTCGCCGGATGTTTCGATAACGTCTGCAAGGCCGTTCACGCTTTCTTCGATGGTCAGCGCGGCGTTCGACCCACCCATGTCGGTCTGCACCCAGCCTGGATGAAGCGCCAGAACCTCGATTTCGCGCGGGCTGGCATCCTGTTCTGAAATGCCTTTGGCGAGCATGTTCAGGGCCGTCTTGCTGGTGCGATAGAGTTCATAGCCGCCCGAACTGTCGCTGATCGAACCCATCAACGAGGACATCACGCCCAGCGTGCCGCCATCTTTTATGGCAGGCAGGAGAGATTTCGCCGCGCGCGCCGGGCCGAAGGCATTGGTCATCATCACGTGCGACACTTCATCAGCGGTCGCCTTCGACGCATCCTGATGGCTCGCTCCGGTAATTCCGGCATTGATGATCAGGGCATCGAGCTGACCATCTTCGAAGCCGAGATCGACATAACTGTCAGGCTCGGTCACATCGGCAGTCACAATGCGTAGTGCATCGCATTCCAGCGCGTGGAGATCGGCGCTCTCGGATCGTTCGCTTGCAACCACGTTCCAGCCTCGGTCGAGGAATGTCTTTACCAGTCCCAGTCCGATGCCGCGTGAAGCGCCGAGGATGAAGATTGATTTATCTGCCATGGGAATTCCCTTGCTCTGCTGCATTCAAAGCGCCGAAAGCGGCAACGCGTTCCGTGGATCATGCATGGGCATTGGTCGATCACTATCGTCATCCGTCGTCCGGACACCTCGCATCATCCGCCGGTTCATCCATGCGCAAGCGGGGGGTGGGCAGGGGCCCGCCGTGCAGAAAACCGCACGCGAAAGGAATAATGATGAAAAAGACACTCGCAGGGCTCGCAATTGCAACCGGTATGGTCGCCACGCCGGCGATGGCGCAGGGCCAGAATGTTGCACCGGGCGGCTTTTACGTCGGCGCTCTCGCCGGTTATGAAGGGCTGGATGTTGAGTCGGACGATGGCAGCGTTTCCGCCGACGCGGATTCCGCAGTTTATGGCATTACCGCCGGTTACGATCTGTCGCTCGGCAGCGCATTCGTGGGTGTCGAGGGTGAATTGTCCAAGAGCGGTGGAACCACGGAGTTTCCCGGCAGCTTCGGCGCAGCACGCGAAGGCCTGGATGCAGACGGCCAGTACTATATCGGTGCGCGTGCCGGTTTCGCAGTAACGCCGGGCATCGCGGCCTACGGCAAGATCGGCTATACCTCTCTCGATACCCGCTCGTTCACACAGAGCGGATCTCTGTCCGACCTCGATGACAATACGGACGGTCTGCGGTTCGGCGGCGGCCTCCAGGTGCAGTTGCCCGGACCTCTGGAGGGACGGCTCGAATATCGCCGGTCCAACTACAAGGGTATCGCCGGCACCGAAATCGGCGATGTCTCGACCGATCAGGTCGTGGCCGGGGTCGGCCTGCGCTTCTGACGCCATGCTCGCAGAGCAGACAGTGGGGCCGCTCGGGACGAACGGGCGGCCCCTTCTGTTATTTACGCCTGAACCTGAAGTACCAGACCTTAGTGATCATACTATCATAATACACTGATATATAATCACTAATCAGCATTTTTTGATCCCTGTTTTTTCGGCTAGCAATCACCGGGTAATCACCATGCCAAATTTGGTAAGCACGCGCCGCCATGAACGGATTTCTGCGATTGCGATCATGATGCAGGCGCTGCCAACCGGAAGCAGGTTGCGAAACGCTTGCGGTCAGCCGCGCTTATCCCAGCCTCCGTGAACAGCTGTTCCCACCGTGTCGCTACGGTTCTGCTCATGTTTTCGGCGATTGCTTTCGCGTCATCATGGCTGAGGTCGAAGACCGCGGCACCGGCGAGAGCATTCTCGATCGTTGCATTGCGGCCTTCCGGCCCCACGCCGAGGACGAGCCGTCGCTCCAGTCCCAGCTGCGGTTTCGGCACTACATCGTAAAGCGGCGATAGCCGCCAACCCTCACCATCGAACAGGAAGCCATGATTACGTAGGTGATCATCATCATTCGTGACGAGGATATTGAGCAGCATTCGACGAAATAGCTCATGTAGATCCTGGCGCACTTCGGTTCCGAATTGCCGGATCGCTCCTGCGAGATCCGCATAGCTGAAGCTGCTGACCTCGCTCTCATGCGCCCCGAGCATTGTGAGCCCCGAAGCAAAGGGCCTGCGTTCCAGCCAGTTGCCGTGAGGAATCCGATCGAACCGCTCGATCAGATAGATGTCGCGATCAAGGACACAGCGGAAGTCGAGTGGCGGAACGTCGAGACCACACTCGCTGGCAAGCCGCATTGTCGCTAGTTCGACCCTGCATTCGGGAAAGCTGTCTCCGCGCTTCTGGAATTTCGCGATCCAGGGTTGGTCGCCGATTTTTGTAGCAGCCTTCGGCCGGGCGCCGCCCAGAGATGATCCGGCTGCCAGCAAGGCTCTTAAGTTCTCGTCGAGTTCGTCGACATGCTGCGCGCGTTCGGCGGCTTCCGCTAGCTCTGCGAGCGTGAACTCTTCGCCCGGAGCAGGGCCACCCCCCCATGGCGTAATTCTCTCCGGCCGGGCGGGTGTTGGCCCGAAGGCGAGCGCCCCTACACGATGTTCGCCCGAGGCCAGAATGAGATCGATTTCGCTCGGCAAGCGATCGCCCATCGCCTTGTACATCAGGTATTGGCCCCAGCCATCGGGAGCAGCATCCCGAATGCCACCGAACACGGCAAAGCCTTCTTCCGTCCTGAACGTTCGAGAAGTTCCAGCTTCGTGCAACGGTAGAGCTACAGGATCGACCGGAATACGGTCAGTGCGTTCCAGATAACGCCGCCCGTAAGCGAAGGTAGCAAACTGGTTGCGCGGTTCGTCGGTCATCGTGAGAAGGCCTGCCGGAACAGGCCCCTCCTCTAGATGCACGAAGACATAGGTGCGGATGGTCGTCACGGCTTGCTAGAAATCCAGATCATCGTCGCTGACAGCGTGGGTCTTTTGGGGCAGGCGGGACAAATCCTCGCTGATGCCAGCCCGGTCACTGTCTGGGGTTACCAGCTCGGCAAGGCGCTGTGTCATCCCAAGGACATGCAGGGCGCTCGCCAGAACCGCGAGGCCCACGGTAGGATCCCCCGCTTCGAGGCGTTGCAGCGTTTGAACCGAGACGATCATGCGCTCGGCCATTAAACGCTGAGGAAGTTTTCTCCGGCGGCGAGCAAGGGCGATATCCTTGCCTAGCCGTGTAATCGCACGTTGGCTCTGGGGCGGTAGTCCGCTAGCAGCTCGAGACGAACGGGGCATGGCCCGATATATGACATATCATGCGAAATTCCGCAAATAGAAATGATATGTCATGTTTTTTTGCTCTTTCGCTTGAAGCAGATTTACCGAAGGAAGATGCTTCAACGCCTCCTGCACGAGGCTTACAATGGCCATGGCTGAGTGGAGAGGCGCTGGTGAGCGGTCGCTAGGCCGTGGCTTGACCATTGTACTTCAAAAGTCGCTGTGCAGTTGCACGAATTGTCTCGGCGACTATATCGCAAACGTCACGCATGTCGGCACAAGCCGACAGCCTCGGAAGAATTCCGAGGTCCCGTCCTCCAGTTGGAGGTTAACCGGCGGACCCTGCAAAGGGTTCGCCGAATTTCGTTCGAACGCTCTCGCAGGTCCAACCCGATGGAGCATCGAATGCATTATTCAGACGAGGAAATCGAACGCGCGAAGACATTATTCGCTTGTGAGGCAGGTAAGGCCGGCCATGACAGAATGGCGATTGCAGCGATGGCGGGAATGAGCAAGCCCGGCAAAATCAGCCATATCACTCATCGAAGGACTTGGCGGGACTACCTTCCGAAGGCACGACGCGATTTGCAAAAGGAAAGATCGGACCGGAATTTTCGATTAGGTAACGTGTCGCATGATCTAAACTGACCAGGTCGTGGGGCAGCAATAAGAATCAATGGCGCAAGTGAGAAGCCGCCGCGGCAGATAGGTATACCTCGCGGCTGAGCGGCAATGGCGATGCGACGCTCAAATCGACGGGCTCGCAGTGCAGACGTGAATCCCCTCCGACCTGTTCTTACAACACAGAAGGGCTGGAGGGGAGGAGGGCCTTTGTGAGCGAGCCGAAAGGATCGCGATGTGCCATGTCCCACCGATATTCCACCAAGATAAGCTCATTGGAAGCAACCGCCCGCCGCATCTGTGAAAACCGGGGCGGCAAATGGTCCGGCAACAAGGGCATGGCCTGTTGCCCTGCGCATGATGATCGCACGCCGTCACTCGGTGTGTCGCTCGGCCAGAAGGCCATCCTCTTCCACTGTTTCGCGGGATGCGATCAGCAGAGCGTGCTGGCTGCTCTGGCGCGTGAAGGTTTCGAGCCACCGGCGCTTTTTTCAGGTTCTGCGACCACGAACGAACCCGAATCGACCAGCACCCGCAAACCCTCGACGGTAGCGCTGAGGATCTGGCGCGATGCACAGCCACTGCGTGCCAGTCCGGCAAAGGCATATCTTGAAAGCCGCGGCATCCTCGCGGCATCTCCGGCGCTGCGCTTCCATCCACGAACGCCGCTTGGTCCAAAGGGAAGCACCCGCTTTTTGCCCGCCATGATTGCGGCGGTCAGTCTCGACGAGGGGCCGATCGCCATCCATCGCACATTCCTTTCGGGCAATGCCAAGGCCGACTTCGAAAACCCGAAGCGCGCGCTCGGCGCGCTCGGCGAAGCTGCTGTCCGCCTCTTCGCTCCGGCTTCCGGCAAGCTCGGCCTCGCCGAGGGCATCGAGAGCGCGATGTCGGCCTATGCTCTCACCGGCATTCCCGTCTGGGCGACCCTGGGCAATGAGCGCTTCGGCCTCGTCAGCGTGCCCGAGAGCGTGACCGAGCTTCACCTCTTCGTCGATCACGATGCTGGCGGCGAGCTGGCCGCGTCGCGTGCCCTGGCCGCCTATGCCCGCGATGGACGGACGATCCACATTCGCAAACCATCCTCACGCGACACCGACTGGAACGATGAACTCACAGCATGGCTACGCCGCAAAGCGGCACAGTAAGAGGAGAGAGGGCTTCTCGAATTCATGATCCGGCAGAGGGCGTGTCCCGATGCCTTCATCAGGAGGACGAATTGCCATGTTTCAATCAGACCTGTTTCCCGCCGGCGAGCAGTTGCCGACAGTGCCATCGGCTTACACTGTTGGCGCCAGGATTGCCGCGCTTCTTGCCTCGGGACGCCATCTAACCCGTGCCGACATTTCCGACCTGTTCGCCGAGGAAACCGGCGTCATGGATTGGGGAAGCGCCTGGACCATCGACGTCTACAACAACGCGGTCGAGATCGGCGCACTGCTCTGGCTTCGTGAAGCTTCGCGCATCGATCTGGCGAGCAACGTTCATGAAGCAGAAGCGCGCTTCGACTGGCTCGAAGCTGCCTTGCCGCCGCGGCATGTGCGCAGCGAAGCACAGGTCGAATTGCAGCAGTTCTCGACCCCGCCAATGCTGGCCTGTCTGATGGCGAAGGCCGCAGCTGTCTGCGCGCAAGACACGCTCCTCGAACCGTCCGCCGGCAATGGCGCGATAGCGCTCTGGAGCAGCGTCCAGAACGCTTCGCTGCTCCTCAACGAGATCGATCCGACACGACGAGGCACGCTGGGCTACATCTTCCCTTCTGCCACCATCACTGCGCATGACGGGGAACTGATCGCCGACTTGCTTCGCGGCCCTGTTCCGTCTGCCGTGCTGATGAACCCGCCGTTCGCTCACAGCCTGGAACGCGGCAAGGACGGTGAGACCGCTATGCGTCACCTACGCGGTGCAATCCGGGCCGCTGCTAATCGGGCGAGGATCGTCGCCATTATGCCTGAAGGCTTCGACGCCTCCGCCTTCGCCAAGGAACAGGACGAAGCATCGCTGCTCCTCGATGTTCGCCTGCAGTAGATGTTCCGCCGGACAGGGACGGGGATCGCTGTTCGCCTGGTTGTGTTCGACAAGACGCCGACTGCGTCCTCGCCTGCGATCACCGGAGATACTGCCGACCTCATCTCGCTCCACGAGCTTATCACTGCGCTTCCGCCACGCGTACAGACCTCCGCCAACATCCATCGCCTGCCGCTCGGCAAGCCAGTGCGCCTCGTTGGCAAGACCTCGGCCCAAAGCGCGCCGGTTCGGCCGGTGGCGCCGTTCGCCGCGACACCAGCAGCCACGGCGAATGCGATCGACCTTGCCTATTCGGTCCTCGCCGACCCCGCGCCTGTGCCCGAACAGGCAGGCATCTACCTGCCTTACCGGCCCAGCCGCATCGCCTTCGAAGATGCTCCGGTCCATCCCACCCCGCTCGTGGAATCGGTCGCCATGGGTTCGGTCGCGGCACCGCAGCCCGATGTTTGCCCGCGCATTCCCGCATGTTGGCAGGCCGATGGCCTGCTGTCCGAAGCGCAATGCGAGACACTGGTCTATGCTACCCAGGCATTTGCGCGCGATCTTCCGGGCCGGTTCAAGGTTAGCCAGGAAGGCACCTCGCTGGAACTCTCCGAGGACGGACACTCCTACCGCCAAGGCTTTTTCCTTGGCGACGGAACCGGAGCGGGCAAAGGACGGCAGATCGCCGCGGTCATCATGGATCGCTGGCTCGCAGGCGAGCGCCGACATGTCTGGATCACCAAGAACGAGGCGCTGCTCGAAGATGCACGCCGCGACTGGGAAGCGCTTGGCGGGCTGTCGCTCGATCTCCAGCCGCTCTCGCGCTGGAAACTCGGCCAGCCCGTAACGATGTCCGAAGGTATTCTCTTCGTCACCTATCCGACGCTGCGCTCGGGCCGCGCCGAGGATACGCGGCTCGACCAGATCCTTGCCTGGGCGGGCGAGGATTTCGACGGCGTGATCGCTTTCGACGAAGCCCATGCGATGGCTAATGCGCTCGGGGGCTCTTCAACCCGCGGCAAGGTCAAGGGCTCCGAACAGGGGATGGCGGGCCTCAGGCTGCAGAACCATCTGCCGCGCGCCCGCGTGCTCTATGCGTCTGCCACAGGTGCCTCGGACATCGCCAACCTTGGCTACACATCCCGGCTTGGTCTCTGGGGACCCGAGACCGCCTTTCCGACCCACGAGGCGTTCATGACCGAGATCCGCGCTGGCGGCGTCGCGGCGATGGAACTCGTCGCCCGCGACCTCAAGGCCCAGGGCCTTTATCTTGCCCGCGCGCTGTCTTTCGCCGGGGTCGAGTACGAGATCCTCGAACACAGCCTGACCGAAGCGCAGATAAAAATTTATGATGCCTATGCTGATGCCTGGGCGATCATTCACCGCAACCTCGAAGCTGCGCTCGAAGCAACCCGCGTGGTCGACGAGGACAGCGGCGACACGCTCAACCGCAATGCCAAGGCTGCGGCGCTATCGATCTTCGAAGGCACCAAGCAGCGCTTCTTTGCCCAGCTCCTGCTTTCGATGAAATTGCCGAGCCTGATCCCCGCGATGGAAGTAGCGCTTGGCGAAGAGCATTCGGTTGTCGTGCAGCTGGTCTCGACCGCCGAGGCCATGCTCGACCGGCGCCTTGCCGACCTTACCGTGGAAGAACGCGAAGCTCTCGATATCGATCTGTCCCCTCGTGAATATGTCTAATGCTGAGCTCAACATTAGACATATTCTTTGCAGTCGCAGTTTATGTCGAGCGTCGCAGCCGGAGGCGCGGGATTGCGTCGGTTCGTCATGATTTTACTCCAGATAATTGTGCGGTTGGGGCAGCGTGGCCGAAGGCTATGCCCGCTTGCGGACGTCGT